>NZ_JBWBKF010000036.1:0-79982 GCF_057657925.1 Lederbergia sp. B243.17 | reverse complement strand
GTGCACTTACCTGTTCGGACGAAAAAGTTACTTTGCTCATGTTATCCCCTAATCCCATATTCTTAATTTCAAGTATATAAAAAGCACCTGCAGGTTGAACACTCTTTTTTTCGAGTGTCCTACCTACAGGTACCACTTTAATGGGCAGCTTTTTTTCTTATCCTGTTTTTACCTTGCTCCTCTGCTCTCTTTCTTTTTCCATCCTCTCCAAGTAAACCTCACCTTCTTTTTCAATCCATTCATCTTCTATTTCCCTGTCTTCCCTCGCTGTTTTAATCGCCATATACGCGCTCACCAGAATGCCGAGTATCACCGCATAGATCCACAACGGAAGCTCCATCTCCATTCCTCCTTCTTCGGCTTGTCCTCTTACAACACTATATGTCAGAAGCGAAAAAAAATGCCCTCCGCTAAAGAGGGCATTTAGGTCAATCATTTGTCATGGAAAGTGGGCTTGTAGAATGAACGGTTGTCGAGCGGGAAAATTCGTTCGGAAAATTCCCCGGGCTTGACACGTTTCAACGCCCGGTCAAGCATATTCATTTTCGCATCAATATTATCGATCATATGGAGGATTTCCGCCTCTTTAATCATCGGCTGCTTTGGGCTCCCCCACTCCGGCTTCCCATGGTGACTCAAGACAAGGTGCTGAAGGATGACGACTTCCTCGCCATGGATACCAAGTTCCTCCGCTGCTTTTCCAATTTCATTCACCATGATCGTAATGTGGCCCAGCAGGTTTCCTTCAATCGTGTACGTGGCGGAGACAGGACCAGAAAGCTCAATCACCTTGCCAAGATCATGAAGGATAATTCCCGAGTAAAGCAAATCGCGGTCAAGTGATGGGTATAGATCCGCAATCGCCTTGGCCAAATCCAGCATCGACACGACATGGTAGCCTAAGCCGGACACAAACTCGTGATGATTTTTTGTGGCAGCCGGGAATTCCAAAAACCCCTCATTGTACTTTTTAAGCAGATGCCGGGTAATCCGCTGCATGTTTGGATTTTCCATCGCAAAAATATATTGCGTTACTTTATCAGTAATCTCATTTTTACTGATAGGGGCTTTTTCCAGCAAATCGGCTGCATGGATGCCGTCCTGAGGGACTGCAGGCCGGATTTGCCTGATTTTCAGCTGCAGCCTTCCCCGATAGTTGTGAACCTCTCCTGCTACCTTAACCACTGCCTCGTTTGCATATGTTTTTACATCTTCATCTGTTGCATCCCACAGTTTAGCCTCGATATCACCGGACCGATCCTGCAAGATCAGTGTCAAGAAAGGCTTGCCATTGCTCGCCACACCCCTGACCGCATTTTTGATCAGCAGAAACAGCTCCACCTGCTCTCCGACATCATGCTGTAAAAGCTCTTTTGCCATTAAAACCCCTCCCGAATCCACTCTATTGTCTTTACAAAATTATATCATACCAATCCATTTCCCGAGCCCTTCATTTCACAGAGACATTCGCGCCACTCTTTCGCTCAAGTGTTATGACTGATTCCGAAGAAAACGGGGCTGCCAAATGCTCTTGGCATGTAAAATAGAGAACCTGTATTTTTCCGCTCACTCGTTCCATAAGCTCCAGTACCTTAGCCGCCCGCGGCCGGTCAAAATTAACAAACCCGTCATCGATAATGACCGGGAGTGGATATTCAGCGTGAAGCATGTCGGCAAGGGCCAGGCGTAGTGCAGTATACAGCTGCTCTCCTGTCCCCCTGCTTAATTCTCCAGGAGCGAAAAGCATGCCATCATGCCGCACGACAAACACGAGACCGTCCTGCTGGAGATGGATCTCCTTATACTCAGAATCAGTAAGCAAGGCCAAATATTCCTCTGCCAAATTCATTACTTTTGGAAGTCTCTCTTTCTTATAAACTGCCATCGTTTCCTGTAACAGTGCCTTGGCTGCCGCGAGCTCTGCCCAACGCTTGGCATCCTCATTGAATTTTGATAAGCGCTGATGGTACGCATGAAGCCTGTCGGCATAGGTTCCCCCTTCCTCAATCGCCTGCATCTCGTAATTCACTGCTGCCAATTGATCGATGCGCTCAGCCACTAAGGCAGATTTTGCTTCTATAATCTTCTCAAGCTCCTTAATCGTCTTTTCGAGCATATCAGGGGTTTTTTTATCGGTCACCGCTTCTAACCAATCTGTCCCCGCCTGTTTCACCAGGAGAGCAAGGCGCTCTTCCAAGCTTGTTTTTTCGGCAGAAAGCCGCGCCTGTCTGCGGAACGCCTCCTCATTTGCAACACCGGCTCCTTCCCACAACTTTCCAATCCTCACGTCTGCAGCATTTCTTTCTTTAAGAAGAACGTCTTTTTCTTCCTTCATTTCCGCCCATCTTTTTTTCAAACCCTTTGCTTCACTCTCTTTTTCCTGATCTTTTCTGATTGCCGCTTTTAGCAAGATGATCTTTTCATTATCATCCTTTCCATGGATGCCGGCTGTGTCAGCCAGCCGCGCCAAATCCGCCGACCTTTTTTCCAAACCTTCTGCAAGTACCGATACCCTGGATTTGATCAACGCATGCCTGTCCTTTGTAAGAACAAACTCTTTAATATATTCGAACGCCTCTTCCAGTTTTTCATTGGAAAAATCGGCCTGCAGTCCGATTTCCGATTTCAAGACTGCGAGTTCACGATCTGCCGCTGCCAGCCCTTTCCTTTTACTTGCTAGCTCGGAGGAAAGCATTTCAGCCCTCTCCTCGATTTCCGATAATCTGGAAAAGCTCTCTTTCCACTGTTCCCTTGCCTGTCCTGCCTGTTCATACATTTTTTGTATTGACTTCTGATCCGAGGATAGTTTTTCAATTTCAGCGTTTAGCTGATCAAGCCTTTCTTTCATACCGGCATGATTTTGAGGATCTTTGCGCAGAACAAGGAATGAAGATGAAAGAGTTACAGCAATCATTGCTAGACCAGCCCACTTGCCTGCTCCGTCTAATAAGAACAGCAGCACGAAACCAAGGAAGGCAATCGAAGCAAAAGCTGCACCAAGCCTCCTTTTTTGTCTCTTCTCCCTTTTCCCGCTCGAATTGGCCTGCAATACACCTTCCTCCAAAAACCGCCTCTCCAATTCCAACTTTTCTATCGACTTCATCCGTTCGAATTTGCGCTTCAAATCCCTCCATTCTTGTTCGGGAAGCAGCTGCTCTTCGATTCGGCTGCACTCTTTCTCCGATACATCGAGCTCTATTTTTACTTTTTCCACCTGAGCCTGCAATTGTTCCGCCTCAAGCACAAAGCGGTCATAACTCCGGACAACTGTTTTAAGCTTCACTTTCTGGTCAAGGCTGACATTGGCACCCTGAAAGCTTGCTTTATCATCCAAATGCAGTTCACGGCGAATCCATATGATTCTCTTCTCGATCTCTTCCAGTTCTTTTTGAAGACTTCTCCATTCGTCATACTCCTGAAGCTGCTTCGGCCATTCAGTTAGCAGCTTCTCAGCCTGCAAAACAAAAGGCTGGCCAAGCGTTTGTTCATTGCTTAACTTTTTACTGATGGCTTCCATCCGTTCTTCCAATCCGTCAATCTGGATTGTTGTCTGCATCTTGATATCAGCATCTTTTTCATATCTCCGCAAACCATCCTCTGGAAACCGAATCCCTTCGAGGTGAGCAAGCCGTTCGGTCACTTCCCTGCATTCCTGTAAGACTGGCCACCTCTTCTTCCATTCAGCAGCGTTGTCCTTTTCATCTGAAAGCCGTCGAATCTCCTCTCTCGTCAGCGTAATCTCCTTCTGCAGTTCCTTTTGGTGCTGAGATAACGAGTGGTAGCGGCCATTATGGCTTTTTGCTTCCTTCACCTTTTTTTCAAAATCGCGAAGTTCCTTCAACTGGACATTAAGCTCCGGCTTTCGGCCATTCGGCTTGAAGAGAAGCTCCATCTCTTTATCAAGCTCGTTTTCCAGTTGAAGGAGCTGGTCTGTTCCGACCGTTCCGGCCGCAATCAAGTATTTTGCGATTTCATCGTCTTTTAGCCGCTGCACGTTTTGCAGACCGTCAAGATTAAATGAAAAGACATTTTGGTACATTGTTTTGTCCATACCGCCAAGCAGCTGTGCCAGCAATCCCTCGCCGCCGACCGTACCGTCCTCGAGGAGAACCGTCACATCCCCGGCAGCCCGCCCCCTCACTCTCTCTACTTTTACGATACCATTCTTACCCGTATCCAGAATAAGACGGCCTCCGTACTGTCCGTGTGTCTTCGGCTCGTAGCGCAAGGCTGCCTGCTGTTTTGTCGGAAAGCCGAACAGCATACTGTGGATAAAGGACATGAGTGTGCTTTTTCCTGCCTCGTTCTCCCCGTAAAACACCTGGAAGTCTTGGATGGAATCAAGCTTATAATCATGAAATTTTCCATACCCAAAAATATGGAGCCCGATAATTTTCATAGAACTCAAACCTCACCTTTCATTCAACCTTGCCGCAATCAGATTCTTTGCCGATTCAAATAGAGCCGCCTCTTCCTCTTCATGCACCGGCTCAAGATAGCGGCTTGCAAAAGGATGAGAATAAAGCTCTTGGAAGGCCTCCCCCAATCGGCCCTCCCCGACGATTCTCCCGGCGGTTTCACCGAGCGCTGCAGCAAAAGCAGTTTTCTCCCACTCACTCACACCTGCTGTGTATTCGGTCACTATTTTGTATGGCCAAAGAAAAGGATCCTCCGTTGCCTGATCAGCTTGAAGGAGTTCAAGAAATTCCCCGTTCTCTAGTTTGCGGCGCAAATTCTTCTCGAGCCGTTCAGTATGCTGCAGCTTGATCTCCAGCAGATGGTTTTTCCCATAAGCAGCCCTCTTATCCTCTATCCTCTGCAAGCAAGAGGAATAAAGCGCGCCTAAATCAAAACCCTCTTGGCATTCAACCGCTAGCGTGTCCCAAATAATTGAAGAGGCAGGAATCATGTCCATAACTTGCTTTCCATCATCCGCCAATTCCACTAATAGGCAGCCTTTTTCCCCTTGCTCATTGGCATGCCTACCTTGAATATTGCCAGGATAAACGATCAGCGGATCTTCATGGAGAATGGATTGCTGATGAATATGTCCGAGTGCCCAATAGTCCATCCCCTTTTGCAGCAAATCACGGACGGAAAAAGGCGCATATGGCTGATGGCTTCCACCGCCGTCCTCCCACTGTCCGTGCAGGAGCGCGATATGAAAATCCGCTCCCTCCTTTTTCACATACTTGTTGATCTGTTTCTCATAAACATGGCGCTCCGGATAGCTGAAGCCATATATATGAACGTCGGCACCACTTTTTGTCCGAAATTCAATGCATTCGACCTCCGTACCAAATATATGTACATGATCAGGCATCTTTAATTCGAGGAATTCTCCCGAAAGATGATCGTGATTCCCGTGAACAGCAAAAACCGGAATGCCCGAGTCACCAAGGCGTTCCAGCTCTTTATTCAGCCTTGCCTGAGCTTTGATGCTTCGATCTTCCCCGTCAAACAGATCACCGGCAAGCAAGAGGAAATCAACTCGATACTCCAAAGCAGCATCGACCACACGTGAGAAAGCCACAAATGTGCTTTCCTGGATATGGTGAAACAAGTCAGACGGGAAATGGCTCAACCCTTTAAACGGACTGTCCAAATGCAGATCCGCCGCATGGATGAAACGAATCGATTTCATAAACAGTACCCCCTCCATCGAATATACGTTCTCTTATTATACATCCACCTTCCCTTAAACCGCAACCAAACGCGAAAAATCGGCTTTTCAAATAGTTAAAAATATGCAAAAATGAATACATATTCAGTATAAAGGAGGAACCAAAATGCCAAACTATACACTCACCGCCTTCGAACCAACGGGCGAAACACTCCTCGACGAAAACTTCGAGGCACCAAACGACCAAGCCGCCAAAGAAATCGGCACCAAAATCCTGACCGAAAAAGGCCTAATCGAAAAAACCCACCGCTGCACCTCCCCAAAAGCCAAACTAATACTATTTCATAGGTGAAACGAAAAGCGGAGGGCGATGGATCAGGGGCGACAGGCATAAGACGAGAACAGAAGAAGGCGCTTTTTGCCTTCCTCTGTTCTTGGCTTATGACCCCGAGCCCCTATCGCCCGCAACTGGACAACGAAAAGCGGAGGCGGCTTGCCCAGCTGCGACAAGCATAAGACGAGAAGGAAAAAAGGCGCTTCCCAGCCTTTATTCCTTCTTGGCTTATGACCTCGAGCAGCTAGCCGCCGGAGCTGGACATCACGAAAAGCGGAGGGCGATGGATCAGGGGCGACAGGCATAAGACGAGAACAGAAGAAGGCGCTTTTTGCCTTCCTCTGTTCTTGGCTTATGACCCCGAGCCCCTATCGCCCGCAGCTGGACAATCGAAAAGCGGAGGCGGCTTGCCCAGCTGCGACAAGCATAAGATGAGAAAGAAAAAAAGGCGCTTTCCAGCCTTTATTCCTTCTTGGCTTATGACCTCGAGCAGCTAGCAGCCGGAGCTGGACAATCGGAAAGCGGAGGCTGCCGTTTAGCAACGTACAGATTGGAGCCTTTCTGACGAGATAAAGGAAACAACGCGACGAAGGAGCGGATGTTGACTTATCGTAGGAAGAAAGGCGAAATCTGCTAGTTGCTGGCAGCCGGAGCTGGACAACGAAAAGCGGAGGCTGCCGTTTAGCAACGTACAGATTGGAGCCTTTCTGACGAGATAAAGAAAACACCGCGACGAAGGAGCGGATGTTGACTTATCGTAGGAAGAAAGGCGAAATCTGCTAGTTGCTGGCAGCCGGAGCTGGACAATCGAAAAGCGGAGGCGGCTTGTTTAGCTGCGACAGGCCCTGGAGGAAAAGAGCGTGTGGATGTTTTCCAATCCAACCGCTCTTTTTCAAAGCGACCTCGAGCCCCGAGCAACAAAAAAGCGGAGAGCTGCACGCTCCGCTTTTCCGTTACGATTCAACGGTCCAATCATTCACCGCTGAAAACAGGCTTCCTTTTTTCCACGAATGCCCGTATGCCCTCGTGATGATCTTTCGTATGCCTCATCGTCCATTGGCCCTTTTTCTCCAATTCCAATACTTTTTGCAGATGCTCACGGGTCTGCTCGGCATAAATCTTTTTTGTTTCGATCATCGCCGAAAGCGGCTTATTCAACCAGTGTTCAATTTGCTCCGAGACTGCTGCTTCCAAATTATCCGTTTCTTGGTCAATGAGACCGATTGCAGCTGCCTCTTCAGCACGCATCACGTTTCCTTCCCAGATCAATTGCTTCGCCTTCTGCATGCCCACTCTTTTTTCCATAAAGAAATGACCTCCGCCATCCGGAATCAGGCCGATGCCGATAAAGTTCATCGCAAGTTTTGCGTGTTTGTCAGCGATGACATAATCTGATGCAAGAGCAAGGCTTAAGCCCAGACCGGCGGCAGCCCCTTCCACCGCTGAGATGGTCAGCTGCGGCATCGTATAAAGTGACGTGATCAACTGTCCGATTTGATCCATAATGGCAGAGAACTGTTCCTCCCCATCCATCCGGAGCATTTCTTTAATATCGCCGCCCGCAGAGAAAGCACCGCCCTCCCCTTTGATCACAACGATTTTCAAGCTGGCATCCATGCTGATTGTTTTCAGACAATCGCCAAGCTCCTCAATCAATTGAGCATGAAGGGCATTTAACTGATTGGGACGATTCAAAGTAACGATGGCTGTTTGGCCTTCCATCGCAGCGGAAACAAATTGGTATTCTGCATTCATATCTTCTCCCCCTCTCTTTGATACATTAAGCATAACTGAATGACCATTCATTCACAAGGGGTTTTAAAAATAGCCCCCCTCGTATGGGGGCCAATATCAAAGTGTTGCTTTGTCAGGCGTGAAAAGCTGCTTTAATATTTCAATCTTTTTATCGGTATATTCGACAAAAGAATCGTTGTAAGACTTAGGATCTTTCGGATTGTTCAAATGCTCGATTTTGCCGGTTCTCGGGTTGATGAACTTGCTTGCAGCCCCGCAGCCGATACCGACAATCGTCTGGACTTCTTCCATAATGATAATATTATAAAGACTTTCTTGCCCCGGGAGGGAATAGCCGACATTTTCCAGGTTGCCGAGAATATTTTTTTGGCGGTACAAATAATATGGCGAATAACCATGACCAGCAGTCCAATTCTGCGCCATCTTCATCATATCTTCCGCTTCTGTCCGAGGGGCGACTGTATACTTGTCCCGGTTTCGCGTCATTTCGGAGGCCCGCTTAAAACTCAAGGTATGTACAGTCAACGACTCGGGCATCAGTTTTTCGGTCTCAGCAAGCGAGTGGGCGAAGTGTTCCGTACCTTCTCCCGGCAGGCCAATGATCAGGTCCATGTTGATATTCTTCATTCCATACTCGCGTGCAAGGTGAAATTTCTCAATTGTTTCTTCGACAGTATGGTGGCGGCCAATCGCCTTCAGCGTTTCCTGCGTATAAGATTGGGGATTGATGCTGATGCGGTCGATGTTCCATTTATTAAGTACTCGCAATTTATCTGGAGTAATCGTATCCGGCCGGCCAGCTTCCACCGTGATTTCCCTTACCTTCTGCACGTCCGGGAAAGAGGCATGCATCTCTTCATACAATGCGTCCATTTCTTCTGCCGTAATCGAGGTCGGGGTTCCGCCTCCAAAGTAAATCGTCGTAATGCCAATCCCGTTTTCCTTTAGCCAGCGGCCCGTTTCCCTCATTTCATAGTGAAGCCCGCTCAAAAAGGAATCGACCCTTCCTTGCTTTCCGAGAATGGCATAGGCAGGAAACGTACAGTATGCACATTTTGTCGGACAGAATGGAATGCCGATATAAATGCTTACTTCCTTTTTTAGATCGTATAAATCGGGAAGAACATGAAGCTGGCGTTCGGCAATTGTTCTCATCAAACCGATTTTTTCTTCACTCAGGGAATAGTTCTTTTGCAGTTCAAGAACAGCCGTCTCTCTGTGCATGCCCTTTCTGATCTGCTGGTGCATCAGTTTTGTCGGCCGCATGCCCGTCAAGATGCCCCATTTCTGCTCAATGCCCGTATAACGCTGCAAAACATCGAGGAGCGCGTGGGATACCGCCCGCTTGTAGCTTTTCTCACGGTCCTTCGGTGTCATGGTCTCATCCTTCTCAAACGGCACTTCGCCAGAAGTAAGCTCGGCCTCCTTTTCTCTTAAACGGGCCGTCACGGTATTACCTGAAGATGAGAGAGTAATACTAAGCTCTTCTTCTGGGAGGACAGCATCCCCGTCAAGGAAAATAACGTAGCTCTCCTCAAAAAACAAGTTTATAATCAGCTGCACCGGACGATGCAATTTTTCTTCATGTAAGCCTTTCAGATTGATCTTCATCACATCTCATCCTTCGTATCTGGAGTTCAACTCATTTTACAAAAATAAGCCCGAAACTGCAATGAAGCGCCAAACGAAAAAAGCACCGGCTTCACCGGTGCTACTTGCTGATGTTATTCTGTTTCAAAAACTCAATCCGCTGCTGCCGTCTGAAATGTTCTTTTACCATATAAGCGACACCGTTATCGCTGCTTGAGCGTGTGATCCAGTCCGCTGCCTTCTGCACCTCAGCCGGTGAGTTCTTCATCGCTACTCCCATACCAGCCCATTCAACTAGGGGAAGATCGTCAAAACCTGATCCGATTGCCACAACCTCTTCCCTTCGTATATCCAACCGCTCGCACAAAAGCCGGACACCGTTCAGTTTTGAGACACCGGTTGGCACGAGGTCAAGCATCTCATCGTCTTTCTCAACACATGTAACTTCGTCATACATCGCCTCGATTGTTCTTTTCGCATCAAGCATCGAAGCTCTGTCTGTAAAAATCACCTCGATATGAGGAGGCGCAACTGGCTCATCGAGGAGGAATTCGCTCAATCCATCCACAAACCTCTCCGGATAGGAAAAGCGGTTGGCGGCGTGAAATACGACTTTTGCCATCATCCCCTCTGGCAGTTCCACTTTATTTCCCACGGAAAACTTTTCGTGTACCAGCTTGATCCGGCATGAGTAAGATTCCAGCAAAGCCACAAGCTCACCGGCTGTCTGGTCTTCTATCCTTTTCACGAAAATCGGATTGTTCAAATCCTCACCAATAAATGCACCATGATGAGCTACAATCGCCGTTACTGTCTTCATTGACTTTGCCACTCTCTTTGCTGAAGGAAAATTTCTCGAGGTGGCGAGCACAACTACAATCCCTTTTCCGCTGGCATACTCGATGGCATCACGTGTCAGTTTATTTAAACGCCCATTTTCTTGCAGCAGTGTACCATCAATATTTAAGACGAGCATTTTATAAATCATGGTTGTTCCCCCTATCCGGCATGTCACTCTTGTTTCTATCAAGTATATGTGCCTATAAGGAAGAAAAGACCGGAAAGCAAAAAGCCGCCCTCTAAAGGGCGGCCACTTCCTGTTATCCATTCATGGGGCCATATAATTCGTCTAGCGGCTTCATGATGATTTTGTTCAGTTCTGTGATTGCCATGCTCATCCGTTGTTCCGCTTCCATCAGCTTGGTGACTTTTTCGTTTTCCTGCACTCGGTTCGCTACAACCTGAGCTTCCATCACTTCATCTTCTGTAATGTCCATTCCTTGCATCTGCTTTTGCTGCAGGCTCATTTGGACATTCCGGAACTCATCGAACAGACTGCTCGCTGTCGCATCATTCGCCACGGCGTCATACATGCTTTTCAGATGGACATATTCCTCGCTCTGTCTCATCGCCTTTTCAAGTTCATACGCATAGTCATATAAGTTTGTTGCCATTGGTAAAACCTCCTCTCCGGGTTATTCTACCATACTTCAGCAGAATAAAAACTGTTCCTTATGAAGTGAGTATCACAATCAATCCTTGAATCACTCCGATGGCTCCTCCAAGAATAGCGCCTAAATAAGTAATCATCGCCAATTCTTTTTTTGCAATTGAAATGACAAGCCCTTCGAGATATTCCAATGAGAACGATTCAATTTGATCTTTGACAATCTGTTCAACTTGAAACCTTCTGAGCATCTCATTGGACCGGCCGGCAATATAAATCCCTGCGGCGGCGAGGAAATTCGGAATCCACTCCGCCTCCAATTTGTCCATATGGGGCGAAAGCAACTCTTTCACTGTCATGTTCAATACTTTATCAACACCGGCTGCATCCATTATACCTTTTTCAATTTGATCCAATATTTTTTTGTCATTCAGAGCGGGTAATATTTCGCTTGCCGATTTTCCGCGGAGCTTGTCCCATTCACTTTCAAGGACATTTGCAACGAGCGTTCTCGTCCCCTCATTATGGAAAAACTTGAGCAGTTCGGGCTGAAGTTTATCTGCCAATGAATCATTCCCAATAAACATTTGCACCATATTCCAAAGCTTCCCACGCTCTTTTAAAAAGTTCTCAATCATGACTTTAATTTTTTCTTTGCCCTCATCGCTGGAGAAATAATCTGCAGCTTTCTTTAAAATCATGTCGCTCGTCTCAGGGATTTTACTGCGTACCGTCTCTTCCCATTCCAGCGGAATGATCTCCTGCAGTTCCTTTTCCCAAAAACGCCCTTTCACTGCTGCATACTTCTTGTCGAGTACTCTCCGTACATAGGCTCTTGCCTGTTCTTCCGGTTGGTCGATATGGGCTTTTCCAAGCAATTGCCCGACTGTGACTCCTTTATCCAGCCAGCTGTTCACCTTGTCTCTGAACCATAGATCCATTTCCGACTTAAACGCATCGTCCTCCAGCTTTTTTCGGATGCTTTCAGGTGTGACAAGATGTTCTACTACGAGTTTTCCAATCTGTGCAGCGAGCTCACTTCGTCTTTTTGGAATCAAACCGGGGGTAAACGGCAGCTTCCACTTGCCGATATAGATAGGCCGATACGGCCGGAATAACATCTTAATTGCTAAAAAGTTTGTAAAGCCGCCAATTAGTGCACCAATTAAAACCATGAATGATATCATGAGCAATGCTTCTTTCAATATGGTCCCTCCTCCTTGCTCCAAGCTGAAGCAAAGTCACTGTTTTGATTATAATGAAGAAAGAGAATAGCAGGCAACTTTTAGTCATGCTCTTCCTGCTTATTTATACGTTTCGCAGCGTGCCAAGTTTCATTTTTCGATGCGGACGTTGCCGTTTTTTGCTACAATAGAGCTGAGGTGAAACGGATGTTCCAGCATTTCCAATTTCAATCTTTATATCAGGACAAACGTCTGCCAGGCTGGCGGATCTCTTTTTATTTCCAGCAAAAGAAATACACCGGCATCTACCGTGCAGACGGGAAAATTGAATGGACAGGAGAGACACCTGACCCATCCTTTGAGTCCGAGATCATCAAACAGATCCACGATTTGATGATTTATCATGTATACGACCAGCAACGCTGATTTTGAATGATTCTGTCCCTTCTATTGCACACTAGCCGATAGGAGGTGCTAATCATGGTTAGAAAGAAACGAACATCCCAATTTTTTCCTGACTCGCAGCATGAAGGGCGGGACCGATTCTATCTTGATGTAGACAGGATGGTGAACGAAGGCATGGCCGGCGGCCATGTTTTCATGCGGGATGACTCAACGAATATCGAAGAGACGACCGATTTTTTTCCTGAGGACCCGCCCGAAGAAATCTGAAGTCTCTGTCAGACTTGGGGCGAATAATTATGTTGGACAAGCTTTTGCAGCTTTACCCGAAAGCAAAAATTTCGGAGCGGCCCGCAGAAATGGATGATAGTCTTTGGCTGCAAGTTGATCAGCAATATATTGGCATATCCCGGGAAACATTGCCGATAAATGAACAGGAACTGCTTCAAACCTTATTCCCAATAACCGGCAGGGACCAAACTTTTCCGATCGATCAAGCTACAGAATACTGGCAGCGATTCTTGTCGGGTAACGGTCCAATACCGGATACAAAGCATGCCGAATGCCGGTTTATCCATTACCAAATGTCGCATATACAAGATGACTTCTTATTCGAAGACTGGGAAGAGGCACTTAAAAGCCTGTTCACCGGTGAAGTCCAATTAATCCCCGTTTCTAAACACGAGGGTGTAATCATCGAGTTTCAGAAACAACTGGCACTGCCTGAGCATGAGCTTTTATCTGCCGTCCAGATGTTTGAAAGTGATTTTTTCTTTAAAATCCACTTTTTCATCGGGCATTTTATGAAAACTGACCCGCTTCTTCGGAGTTTGTATCAGGCAGAGAAGATTTGGTTCAAAAAAGCAATCGACAATATGCCGGGTGTGCGCATGTTTACGAGAGAGACCGTCATGCCCTTTTTCTTACGGGACGGATTGCCTTTAGATGATAAGCAGATGATGTTCCAGGATATACGGGAGTATCTTTTAGGTGACCCTGAGCTAAAAAAGACAGTTGTCACCTACATCGAGTGCCTGGCTAATGCCACTTCGACTGCTAAGAAACTTTTCATGCACCGGAACAGCCTGCAATATCGGATAGAAAAGTTCATCGAGAAGACAGGCATTGATATTAAACAGTTTGCCGGGGCACTTTTTGTCTACATGGCTTGTCTTGATCTGGATGAAAAATGAATTTTTGTTATATTGACGAAAAATGCGTTCCGAGTTTGTGCAAGTTGACATATGAAAATGAAAGCGCCTCCCTTATGATGAATACAACGAAAACATTTTGGGGAGGCAATGATTTTGGCAGAATTACGATTGGATCATATTTACAAAGTATACGACAATAAAGTGACAGCGGTTGAGGACTTTAACCTGCATGTGCAAGACAAGGAATTTATCGTTTTCGTCGGCCCATCCGGGTGCGGAAAATCGACTACTTTGCGGATGATCGCCGGATTGGAGGAAATTACGAAGGGTGATTTCTTCATCGATGACAAACGCGTAAATGATGTTGCTCCGAAAGACCGTGACATCGCGATGGTTTTCCAAAACTATGCGCTTTATCCGCATATGAGCGTTTATGATAATATGGCATTCGGCCTGAAACTGAGAAAGATGCCGAAAGCTGAAATTGACCAGCGTGTGCAAAACGCCGCCAAAATCCTTGGCTTGGAAAATTTCCTCGACCGGAAACCGAAAGCCCTTTCCGGCGGTCAGCGCCAGCGTGTTGCTTTGGGCCGTGCCATCGTCCGGGATGCGAAGGTATTCCTCATGGACGAGCCGCTTTCCAACTTGGATGCAAAACTCCGTGTTCAAATGAGGGCGGAAATTGCTAAGCTTCATCAGCGGCTGCAGACGACAACCATTTATGTAACGCATGACCAGACTGAAGCAATGACGATGGCGAGCCGGATTGTTGTCATGAAAGATGGCATTATCCAGCAAGTCGGTACACCGAAAGAAGTGTATGACCATCCGGAAAACATCTTCGTCGGCGGTTTCATCGGGTCTCCTGCGATGAACTTCTTCCATGGCACTTTGGTCGATAGCGGATTCAAGCTGGAAAATGAATTCGTCATCACGGTTCCTGAAGGAAAAATGAAAATGCTCCGCGATCAAGGCTATATCGGCAAAGAAGTGGCATTGGGCGTCCGTCCTGAAGATATCCATGATGAGCCAGCTTTCATCGATGCTTCCCCTGGCACAAAGATCAACGTTACAATCGAAGTGGCGGAGCTGACAGGTGCCGAAACTATGCTTTACTCTAAGGTCGGCAATCAAGACTTCGTTTCAAGAATCGATTCGAGAACAGAAGTACAGCCTGGCCAGAAGATGGACCTTGCTTTCGATATGAACAAAGCACACTTTTTCGATACAGAAACAGAAAGCAGAATCCGATAAGTTACATGACAAGACCACCTGCCTGGTTATGGCAGGTGGTCTTGTTTTTATTTGCCATTTTGCCGCAAAGTATATTTCCCGTCATTCAAAACATAATATAGGTACAAGCAATTCCTCTATCATTGGGTTATACCAAGCGGTCACATTATGTGGGCCGGTGCAATTCCGGCTAACCCAACCATTAACTAAAACACAACAAGGAGTTGACACAAAATGGCAAACAGCAACAATTCCAACCAACTTTTAGTACCTGGTGCAGAGCAAGCATTGGAGCAAATGAAAGTTGAAATCGCTCAAGAGTTTGGTGTTAATCTTGGTGCAGAAACAACTTCACGTGCAAACGGTTCTGTAGGTGGAGAAATCACAAAACGCCTGGTCTCCATGGCACAACAACAATTGGGCGGATTCTAAAAAGCAAAAACTTCATATACGTGGCAGAAAGGCCTCCCGGCAACGCCGGGGGGCCTTTTATCCTTTACAGGTTAACCATTTTGCTTGGAACAATCCATTCATCGTATTGCTCTTCCGTCAAATAACCAGTTTTGAGGGCAGCTTCCTTCAAGGTTGTTCCTTCTTTAAATGCCAGTTTGGCAATTTCCGCTGCTTTTTCATAGCCGATATGTGGATTCAGTGCTGTAACGAGCATAAGAGAACGGTTGACGTTTTCTTCAATAACGTCCCGGTTCGGCTCGAGTCCCTGCATGCAATTTTCATCGAACGACTTCATTCCATCCGCCATTAAGTGGACAGATTGGAGGAAGTTATAAATGATGACCGGTTTATATACATTCAGTTCAAAATTCCCCTGGCTCGCTCCAAAGCCGATTGCCGCATCATTTCCAAAAACTTGGACAGCTGCCATCGTCAGCGCCTCGCTTTGTGTCGGATTTACTTTCCCTGGCATGATGGAGCTGCCCGGTTCATTTGCCGGGATGCTGAGCTCTCCGATACCGCTCCGCGGACCGCTTGCGAGCCAGCGGACATCATTTGCGATTTTCGTTAAATCCGCTGCAAGGCCTTTCAAAGCACCATGCACGTAAACAACTTCATCATGGCTGGTCAGAGCGTGAAACTTATTATCTGAAGAGACAAAGTGATAGCCTGTCTGCTCTGCAAGCTGCCCTGCAACCTCATCGCCAAAGTCACGATGGGCGTTAATGCCTGTGCCAACAGCCGTTCCGCCGATCGCCAGGTTCAGGAGATGTTCCGCACTTTCTTTGATCATCGTTTCGCTGCGATCGAGCATCGCTCTCCAACCACTGATTTCTTGGCCAAGTGTAAGCGGAGTGGCATCCTGAAGATGGGTACGGCCGATTTTGATAATGTCCATGTACGCTTCTTCTTTTTGCTTGATCGTCGTCCGTAATTGCACAAGCGATGGAAGCAGCCTCTTCTGGATTTCCTCGTACGCTGCTACATGCATTGCTGTAGGGAACGTATCATTCGAGCTTTGGGACATGTTCACATCATCATTAGGATGAACTTTTTCATCGGATCCCTGCTCCTTAAGAAGTTCGTTGGCACGTCTCGCCACCACTTCATTCACGTTCATATTTGATTGCGTACCGCTTCCCGTCTGCCATACGACCAATGGGAAATGCTCGTCAAATTTTCCGGCCAGCACTTCATCACATGCTTGCACGATCGCCGATTTTTTGGCGTCGGACAGATTGCCCAACTTGTTGTTTGCAGCAGCTGCCGCCTTCTTGAGATGAGCAAAGGCACGGATCACTTCCAATGGAATTTTTTCGCCGCCGATTTTGAAATTTTCTTTGCTTCGTTGTGTTTGTGCTCCCCAGTATTTGTCTGCCGGCACTTTGATTTCTCCAATTGTATCGCGTTCTATCCGGTACTCCATATGTACAGTCCTCCTGTTTATCTCTTTTTCACAGCAATTCCATTTTCTCATAATTCTCCCGTTTTTTCTAGAGTGAAGCCGTTTTCAATGCCTTCTGCAAAAAATCGGCCCGGGGAGGTTGGAGGTCTCTGAACGCTGTCTTCTTCTATGTGTGTATTAGTTAATATGCGGTTCCTGTTGCTTTCCGCGAGGCAAGGCTTGAGCTTAAAAAGACGAATGCGTATGCGTGGAATTGATTTTCAAAGATATCGTTCAGGAAAGAGGCAGAATTAGATCGGGTTAGTTAACGTAGGAATAGGAGATTGCGTGAATTTAGGCGGAGGTTGCTTTAAACAAAACCTGCTGAAGGTTGATTGGAGCGAAAGGGCGAGACTCCTGCGGGATGGGCGGGACAGGTGCCCCCGCACCCGCAAGACGCGAAGCGCACCGCCCGACCCGCGGAAAGCGAGCAACTGTAGCAAAAATCAACCTTCCCCACTACCAGATTAAAAGCAACGTGTTTCGCTTAGGAAAAACACTTCACTTTAGGTAGGTAAGCGTCCGCCTGGAACACAGATTCACGGTTTCCAGGACAAAAAACGGGAATGGATTCATCATTCCATTCCCGTTTTTAGCGGCTCTAAGCAGTTGCCGGGCCACTAAGGCGGATATCAATCCCCTTTAAATTTATTGATTCCTTCCTTGAACTTCTCCTTGAATTTATTGAAGTTCCCTTTTCCTCCATTCATTTTCTGCTTCCACTTTTCAGTCTGCTCGGTCATCTTTTCATCGAATTCTTTCCATCTGCCCCGAAGCGATCGTTTTTCTTTCTCCTCAATCTGTTTATTAATTGAAGTGGCTCCGAATTCCCCCTGTTCGATGTACTTGGACGTATTTTCCATTATCGACCGGAAAATCGGAACAACCGTGCCGCTGCTCGTCCCCTCTAGATAGTGCTGACGGTCAGTATAATCGTAGCCAAGCCAAACGGCTCCAACAATGTTTGGCGTGTATCCCACGAACCATTGGTCTTTCGTGCCGTTCTTTATATCTTCAAACGGCAGCTGGGTGGAGCCTGTTTTGCCGGCCATTTGAAATCCTTGAATATTCGCATTGCGTCCTGTTCCCGTCTCAACAACATTCAGCAGCATCTCCGTCATTTTATCGGCTGTTGACGCACTGATCACTTTCTTTTTCTTTGGTTTCTTTTCACCGACTACATTGCCAGTCGGCGAAATGATTTGGGTGATAATATGCCCTTCCACCATTACACCTTCATTAGCAAAGGCGCCATAAGCCTGGGCGATTTGTTTTGGAGAATAACCGGTCTTTGTTCCGCCGAGCGCCAGACTCAAAAACTCGTCCTCAGCCTTAAGCGGCAGCCCAAAACGCTTGACCGATTCGACCCCTTTTTCAACTCCCAATTCATTTAGAAGCCAGACTGCCGGAACGTTTAGAGACTGTTCAACCGCTTTATACATCGGCACTTCGCCTTCATAAACACCATTAGAATTTCTTGGCTGATATTTGCCGAACTTTGCATCCTGCTCGTCCTTTAACATGGAGTGGGCATCATAACCCGCTTCCAGAGCCGGCACATAAACAGAGAGCGGCTTCATAACGGAACCGGGTTGGGCAGTAAGCTGAGTCGCACGGTTATAGGCACGGAACGTATGTTGGCCCCTACCCCCAACAAGTGCCCGCAGTCCGCCTGTTTTCGGATCCATTAGTACAGCCCCGCTCTGGGCGAGTGTTCCGTCACTGCTGACAGGGAAGAGAGAATCGTTCTGGTACACCTTCTCGAGCACGGACTGGAGATTTTGATCCATTTCAGTATAGATCTGATACCCCTTTGTTAAGATGGCATCCTGCGTCAACCCATATTCCTTGATGGCCTCGTTAAAAATGGCGTCGACATAATACGGATATTTGCCCTTTAGCGGATCTGCACTTTTATCGTCGAGCACGACTTTCTCATGGATGGCTGCTTCGTATTCCGCATCTGTTATCTTCCCGTATTTCTTCATTGCACCCAACACGACGTTCCGGCGCTTGATGGAATCATCCAGATGCTTATACGGATCGAGCCCTGTAGGTCTGTTGATGATTCCTGCTAGCATCGCTGACTCGCCAAGTGTCAGGTTTGAGACGTCCTTACCGAAATATTTCTTGGATGCTTTTTGTACGCCCCATATGCCGTTCCCCATATAGATCTGGTTCATATACATTTCCAGGATTTCATCTTTTTTGTACTTCTTCTCTATTTCAACCGCGAGGAAGATTTCCTCCAATTTTCTCCTGTATGTTCTTTCATCGGAGAGCAAAGCGTTTTTTGTCAGCTGTTGAGTGATCGTGCTTCCTCCTGCCCGGATCCTTCCCGATGTTAAGTTAAGGAAAAAAGCCCGGGTCATGCCCCGCAAATCAAAGCCGCGGTGTTCCATGAAACGGTGGTCTTCAATCGCGATGATCGCATTTTTCAGATCGTCCGGCACTTTGTCAATTGCGACACCTTCCACCCGGTTAGCGGAAATTTTGCTGGCAACATCTCCGTCTTTGTCAAAGATGATTGTTGATTGCGCCAACCCCTGTTTCAATGTATCGACATTGGCCTTGTTGGCAAGGTAAGCGAAATAACCTAAATTGATCAATAGAAAAAGGGACATGACGAGCAACAATAGTTGGGTAAGGTGTGCCCTTTTCCAAAGTCTTCTGATCGTTGCTCTAATTTTGTGGAGATAATCCATCGTTGTGCCTCCATAATCCAATCTCAACCTACATTCTAATATAGTTGTTGTTGCAAGGGAAATAAAAAATCAACCGACCTCTAGACCGGTTGATCAATAATGGCTGCTTTTGACAAGGTTACCCAGATCTTTACATTTCCCGGTTTTCTTGACTGTTCTCCTTCAGTGCAAGAATTTCCTCATCCATAGCCTTCATGTACATATAAACAATTTGCCTTGTCTTGTCACTTGCCTCGATTACTTCCAGATGCTGCATGCATTTGCGGATCGCCGGATGTGCTTGCAGCTTCTTCTCTTTTTTCATTCTAATCACCCCATCATAGGCAATGCCTTGCGTTTACCCTGAAACTCATATGGATGACAGCAGATCAAAATGGCCAACAGTTGCAGCTCTTCCGCTCTGCCAGATGAAAAAACAAGAGTAAGTCCTCTCAATCCCTAGGCTTGTACGCATGATTTTGTTTAACACTCTGCATACAGCGGGTAGAGTAAAACCAACCAATTTTCCAAAAGAGCCTCTTTCTCGCCAGCTTACTTGTCTGAAAATTGGGTAAATAATTTTTACTCTATTACAAATACTATTATACACGAGGAGTGTCAAAAAATGTATAGGCATATTTTAGTAGGTTTTGACGAATCAAAAAACAGCCAAAAAGCACTAGAGAAAGCAGCTATTATGGTAAAATTAATGGGAAACGCAAAATTGACAGTGGCAAAGGCAGGTTTGCCGCCGGTTGACCACGATATTGCATACTATGATGCTCCGAAAGAACACCAGTACATTTTGCAACCGATGCCGGACACTGGTATTTACGCTGAACCCCCCATCGGCACAAGGGGGATTGAGCGTGCCCAAGGGACGCCGCCTGAAGAGTCGGTCGATCAAGAAGCGAAGTTTGAGGCTAAAGATATACTTAACAAGCATGCGGTTCTCGCGGAATTCATCAATCTACGCAATGATTCGCCAAAAAGTTTGTTGGACTATGCCGAATTTAACGATGTAGACCTTATTGTAATCGGTCACACCGAAAGAAACATCTTTGAAAGATTTGCTCAAAAAAACGCGAACGATGAATTGCTGAAGCATTCGACAGCAGATTTGCTCGTTGTACAGTAAATGGATAGTCTTCCCCGCTCAAGGAAGGCTATCTTCTTATAGCGATAGTGGAATAAAGCATCGTATCCATCATATATTGAGAGAAAAGGTCGAAAGCCGCCTCGCCTTGGTTCTTTTGCTTTATGGAAAGTGATTCCTTTTTAGACGTTTCACTTTATCCCCCTCCTTGCTATAATAAATAAAGAGGTGAAAAAATGAATCCGCTGGCCCTTGATATTCTCTCAATCTTAAAATCCAGGAAAAATGAGATCTTTTTCCAATGCGAAAAAAAGATGATTGAGTTTTCTGAACCAATAACATCTACCTTGTTCAAGGAGAATGGGCTCCTTTTCCTGGAGGTGATAGGGAAAGCCATCACTCTTGAGGTTGAAGATCTTGAATTGTACTTAGAGAATTTATCCAAGCAACTCGTAAAAAGCTATATTAATCCGGATACAAAAATTGAACATCTCGTCTACAACATTAATATGGGCAAAACGATCCTCTTCAAAAAATTCGTTCACACCATGGAAGTTAACGAAAAGACGTTGGAAGTGTATGACCGTATAGGTGATATTATTGATCACTTCCTGTACTGCCTGCTCCAAACTTTGTCAGCCGACAAGGGACAATCTGCGGCTGCAAACCAAGAATACATACAAGAAAGCCATGAAGAGCGCCTAACGCTGCTTGGGCAAATGACATCCAGCTTCGTCCATGAATTCAGAAATCCACTGACAACCGTTCACGGATTTGTCCAGCTTCTTCAGGCAGAGCATCCTGAACTTCCTTATATGGACATTATATCGGACGAACTTGAGCAATTAAAATACCGGATTACACAATTTCTGACACTGTCCAAACGGGAACAATTTGAACAGGACTCATCCATTTTTTCTATGAATAGACTAATAGAGCAAGTGACTGAATTTATTTATCCCCGATTATTGGAAGTCAATGTAGAATTGCATCTGGACTTGCAAGATGACTTGTTTGTTTTTGGCCAAAGAGAAGAGATCCGCCAAGTGTTGATCAATATTATTTTCAATGCGCTCGAAGTACTTTCAGGAGCTACCGCCCACCCGTCTGTCATCAGTATTGAAGGATATCGTGAGGATGGAGAGGTTATCATCAAAACGGCAAATCCAGGTCCAAAAATTCCCGATGATCTAATGGCTAATATCTTTAAACCGTTTGTTACAAATAAAAAAACCGGAACTGGTCTCGGTCTTTATGTCTCTAAAGACATCATCACCAAACATCAAGGACGGCTTCTCTGTGAGTCTAATGAAAAATTGACAACCTTTATCATCATTTTACCTGAGGCAACAAGTTATACTGCAGAATAATAGAGAATAGAGCGACAGCTGCAGTTTGTCGCTTTTTTTCTGCCAGAATGTTTCCTTTTTTAATGAATATCATGAAATTTCGCTTATTCGGCTGGCGGCCGGGTATAGAATAATGAAATCATCAGGAAAGGACTTCATGATATGGCCGATAATTTACTGTATTTTCTTTCCCCGCTGCATAACCGCAGTGCGATGGCAGAAGCATGGGCGGAACGGGCTAGACTGGATGATTGGAATGTCTCCAGTTCGGGTTGGAAACGAAGTGAAAGGCATCCGCTCAGCATTAAAGCCATGCGGGAAGTGAACATAGATTTATCCAGAAAGCCTGTCCGCCTCGTCAATGATCAACTGCTGCAGAGCGCATCCTGTATTATTGCTCTTTATGATTTCCACCATGAGTCGGCACCCCCTCTTCCCTCTCCCTACATGGAAAAGCTCGTCAAATGGGATGTGCCGGCACCTGAGAAAACTGGCCGCTCGGAAATCGAGATTTGGGCTAAATATCAAGAAATCTGTGACATCATTGCTGAAAAGGTCCTAACGTTGGAAGAAAAGCTGCAATCGAATAACTGAAATTGCCTCATCCGATTTTCAGGGATTGAGGTTTTTTATGTATGGGCAGTAAAGGGATCTGAGATCCCTTTACCGCATCCTCGATGCAGAGTCTTACAGCCAAGCAGCACCGACGATAATCAATAGAATAAACAACACGACAATCAATGCGAAGTTGCGGCCATAACCGCCTCCGCCGTAACCGCCGCCATAGCCGTAACCACCGCCATAGCCGCAGCCGCCCCATCCGAAGCCCATGCATTCCACCTCCCAAATCTGTTTCACCATATCCTATTCAAACGCCTTTCTTTTTGTATGGACTTTTGCTGAAATTTATTTGTTTTCTGTTTCGCTTCAAGTTCGTTATACTAATCAGTAGCGGCTAGATGCTGTACGGAAGGGAGTTTATCGAATTGAAATCACTTGTACTTGCTGAAAAACCGAGTGTGGCAAGAGAGCTTGCCCGGGTGCTTGGTTGTACCAATAAACAGAAACATTATATAGAAGGTCCGAATTACATCGTAACTTGGGCACTTGGCCATCTGGTCGAGCTCAAAATGCCGGAAGACTACGATCCAGGATATAAAAACTGGAAAATGGAGGATTTGCCGATCATCCCTGACAAAATGGGGAAGAAGATTATCCGGCAAACAACCGCTCAATTTAAAGGAATTGAGCAGGCAGCAAAACGCAAGGATCTTAAAGAGCTGATTATCGCTACTGATGCAGGACGCGAAGGGGAGCTTGTCGCTCGTTGGATTATTGAGAAAATCCGTTGGAACAAGCCGGTCAAAAGATTATGGATCTCCTCACAGACAGACAAGGCAATTAAAGACGGATTCCGGCAACTCAAGGATGCTAAGCAATATGATGACCTGTATGCCTCTGCCGTCTGCCGCTCGGAGGCTGACTGGCTGATTGGATTGAATGTTACACGCGCACTGACGGTAAAATACGATGACCCGTTGTCCGCAGGCAGAGTTCAGACCCCGACACTTGCCATGATATTAGAGCGAGAAAAAGAAATTCAGGCATTTACACCGAAAGAATACAGCATTATCCATGCCAAGGCTGGCCTTCTCGATGCGACATGGGAAAAAAATGGCGAGAAACGGATCTTTGATGCCGCAACCGCTGAAAAAATCGTTGAAAAAGTAAAAGGCGAAACAGCTGACATCGTCTCTGTCACAAGGAAGGAAAAAAGCGATCAGCCGCCTCTTCCCTATGATTTGACGGAATTGCAGCGCGATGCCAACCGCAAGTTTGGTTTCTCAGCGAAGAAAACATCGAATGTTTTACAAGGGCTGTACGAACAGCATAAGCTTGTCACCTATCCGAGAACAGATTCCCGATACCTGACGACCGATATGGAGAACACCATGCTCGATCGCTTGCAGTCATTGAAAGGCCTTTATAAAGAGGAAACAGCTCCTGCCCTCAGGAAAAATGGAAAGGTGACGTTGAAGCGTGTCTTCTCCAATGAGAAGGTCACCGATCACCATGCAATCATCCCGACCGATGAACGACCGGTCCCAGGCAATCTCTCACCCGATGAACGGAAGCTCTATGACCTGATTGTACGCCGTTTTCTATCGATGTTTTATCCTGCCTACCGTTATGAGACGATCCAGGCGGTCTTCAACATCGCGGGAGAGACATTTTCCACTAAAGAATCGATCATCATAGACCTCGGCTATAAAGCGGTGCTCGGAAAAGAGGACGACGGGCATCTTCCAAAGAGGATGATCCATTTGAAACAGGGCCAGACCTTAACCGTCCAGGAAGCATTTGCCGAGAAAAAAATGACCGAACCGCCTCAAAGGTATACGGAAGCCGATCTGCTTGCAAAAATGGAAAAATACCAGCTTGGCACACCGGCAACACGAGCGGACATTATTGAACGGCTGCTCGGTTCAGAAGCGATCGACCGCCAGAGCAACAGGCTTCACCCGACTGCGAAAGGAAAACAGCTGATCGAGCTGGTTAATGATGAGTTGAAATCGCCAGAGCTGACGGCGAAATGGGAGGATGAGCTGGAGAAAATCGCCAGAGGAAAAGGCAATCCTGAAGCCTTCCTCCGCAATATCCGCAAGCAGGCGAAACAGCTCGTGACAGAGATCAAGCAAAGCGACAAAAAATACAAGGCCCATAACCTGACGGGCTCAAAATGCCCTGAATGTTCCTCACTTATGAAAGAAGTGAAAGGAAAAGACGGACGGATCCTCGTCTGTTCCAACCGCGAATGCGGGTACAGGAAAAGAAAGGATCCAAAGCTCAGCAATAAGCGATGTCCGCAATGCCATAAAAAAATGGAAATGCATCAAGGTTCTGCGGGCCTCTACTTCCAGTGCAGACGTTGCAATGTAGTCGAAAAAGCCGACAAGCAGAAAAAGGCGGTTTCAAAGCGGGAAGAGAAACAGCTACTGAAAAAATACTCACCTGATGAAACATTCACCAATCCGCTGGCCGAAGCCTTGAAAGCGGCGCTAGAGAAAAAGGATTAAAAAAACTTGGGAGAAAAATCTCCCAAGTTTTTTTATTGGCTCAGCTTGAAATAATTCACTTTCGCCTTCAGTTCCTCGGCCATTTTTGACAAGGAAATCATCAAGGAGGTAATTTCTTCTATCGAAGCTGTCTGTTCCTCCGACTGGGCTGCGATTAAAACCGTTTTATTGGCATTGTCCGCCGCAACTTCTTCTATTGTCCCCATCGCCGAAACGATTTCCTGAATATTATCGTTGATCAGACCAATTCCCTTGTAAATTTCACTAATTTCCCCGGATACTGCCGTAATTGACCCCATAATATCATTGAAGGCTAAACCGGCATTCTCAATCATATCCCTGCCCGTTTCTACGGTCTTTACACTCTCATCCGTTATGCGTGCTGCATCCAGCATGCTCTCCTGGATTTCATGGATCAAAGCGCCGATCTGGTCGGTTGATAGAGCGGACTGTTCAGCCAGTTTGCGGATTTCCGCAGCCACAACGGCAAAGCCCTGGCCATGCTCCCCTGCCCTTGACGCTTCAATCGCCGCATTCAAAGCGAGAAGATTTGTCTGTTTCGAGATGTTCGCTATAACCGTCAATATATGGTCGATTTCTTCCGATTTCGCTGACAGGACCCCCATCGAGCGTGACAGGTCGATCGTCCGATCATTGATCGTTCCCATATGGGCAACAGCCTGGTCGATCGCTTCGTGGCCACCCTGTGCTTTCTTAAGTGTCACCCCAGAGTCATCGTTCAGCCATTGCGCCTTCAAGCTGATTTCTTCTGTTCTTCCGGATATGGCAAAAAGTGTTTCGTTCGTCTTTTGGACAATATTCAGCTGTTTCTCGGAGCCGGCCTTCACATTTGTAATGCTCTCGGTGTTCCGTTCAGCAGCCGCTGAGATTTCCTCCGTCCCTGACGATAATTGCTCTGATGTGGAAGCAACTTCAGCCGAGCTGGAGGATACACTTCCAATCACTTCCCGAAGATGGCCGACCATACTATTAAGGTCAGTTGCCAATTGGCCGATTTCATCCTGTTTTTTCAGTTGCAGATCTTCCGCCGTCAAATCACCGTTAGCGACTCTCCTCGCATATACGATAATCTGATTAAGCGGATCGGTTGATTTTTTGATCAGAAGTATTGTCAAAATACCTGCAATGATAATTGGGACAATAGCGAACAATAAACTTCCTTTCACCATTTCCCAAGTTCTGTCATGCAGTATCCCTGCCTCAAAATCAATGGCACTGATAGCGATGATCTCTTTGGATGGATCGTGATCGGCAAAAATAGGTGCATAGCCTGTCAGCCGCTTCATCCCTCCAAAAGAATAGACATTTGAATAAGATGGCGACCTTGTTTCGAGCAGTTGCTCGATCGCTTCTTTATCGACGTAGAAAGTGTCACCCACGGCAAAACCTTGGTCAAGGATATTTTTATCCCCTGCGAGCAGTTTTCCATCAGGATCGATGATATACTGGCCGGCAAAAATCTGCTTATGATCAACAGTCCAGCTGATTTCATCGCCGACTTTCCCTGATACAGAGCTGTCACCGCCCAGAATCTTTTGGACATCCGAGGGATCGATTAGCGCTGTTGTAATATTTGCACAGCCGAATGCCTCTATACCTGCCGCCTTTTTGATTTCCTGATAATTTGCCCGGTACATGGACACGGAAATCATAACAGTACAGAACACTAATATCCCTGTAATGATCAAGCCTAATTTCATCGTCAGCTGATTCTTCATTTTTTCTCTTTTTTTTCTACTCAAAAGCCACTCTTCCTCTCATATGCAAAAGTGCTACTCTTTGGTATTATCGGAGAGAAAGAATAGATATTTAGGGTTTTATTTTTTTCGTTTCCATTCAGGCGGCAGAAGCCCGATAAAATTTTCCGAAGCAAAGCCGCGGACCTGTTCTTCTGAATAGAATTTCAGCAATTCATTGATCAGGTTTTGATAGGATGCTGCATTTTCAAGCCCTGTAACATGGTGTGAAATCCCGTCAAAATCCGAGCCGAAACCGATATGCTTGACTCCTCCAAGACTGCACAGGTGATCGATATGCCGAAGGACATCTTTAATGCTTGCCTTTCCGCCAGAGTTAATAAATGGCGGATAAAACATGACATGAATCATGGCGTCTTTATCAAACAGCGCTTTTGCCTGGGCATCACTCAGATTTCGGGGGTGTTCACATAGCGCTTTGGCATTTGAATGGCTTGCTATCAGGTAATCGGCCAGCTCAATCGTCTCCCAAAAGGCCGCTTCGCTTGCATGTGACACATCGGTAAACACATGGCGTTCGTTCAATGCGGAGACGACTTCCCTGCCGAACTGCGTCAATCCTCCCGACCGTCTTTCCAAACAACCGTCCGCAGCCAAGTTCGCAAAGTTCCAAGTCAGGCTGACTGAACGGATACCGAGCTCGACAAGGCGATGCAGCTTCCCAATATCGTTGCCGATGCAGTCAACGCCTTCAAGTGAAAGAAATGCACCAATTTGCTGCTCCCCAAGCGCCTTAATTCCCGGCCAAGTCTCTATCTGTACGACTCCTGTATGGTCTGCAAGAATATGGTCGTAAAAATATTGAATCTGTTCCAATGCCGCCGTGAATTGATCATCCGACTTTACTTCAGGTGGGACGAAGACAGCAAAGCATTGCACCTTCACCTTCCCTGCTTTCAGCCTAGACAGATTGGCATCCAATTCAGGTGCACCTTCAAACTGGATATTCCCTTTTCTCTCCCAAAGCTTCAGCAGCGTATCACAATGCAGATCAACAATTTCCACTCTCTTCACCCCCGCTTTTTTCATATGTATTCGAACATATGCATGACAATGATCAGTAGATGACGGTGATGAAATAGGTGCCTAGAAGCAACATCAAAATACTGACGGCAAGCGAAATAATGGCGATCATTGTTTGAGATGAGCGGAATGTATTCTCGTTGATATGTTTCCGCTTGCTGATGTAGCTGAATGTGCCTAGCAGCAAAATGAAAATACCGATCATCAGAGATAAAATCATCATTGCAATTGAAATAAGATCCGTCGTCTCGCTGACCCTTTTGCCAAAATTGAAATGGAGCGTTACCGATAAAAAGCCTACACCCACAACGGAAATACCAGTCCGCATCCAGGCAAGATAAGTTCGCTCGTTCGCCAAATGCTGCTGGGCATATTTGAGCTCATTGTCCATGTAAATCACCTCATTCATTCTCTTTCCACGAATTATCTGGTGAAAAACGGTCCCTCCGTTTATTTAAGGACATTTTGAGGAAGTATGAAAGTGGCAGAAGGTATCTGCTGCTGCCAAATAGGATAAAGGAGTGAAAGCAATGGTATATGCCCAATCATTTGAGGACTTCCTTCTATTTGCCAGTGAAGCCCGCAAAAAAAATAAAGAAGGCACATTGTTTATCAGCCAAAAAGATTTGGGAAACCGGGACTTTTTTTGGGGTGACGAAGATACCGGCAATACGAATATCCCTCAGGAGATTTTGATGCTGCTTCAGACCGATGGCGGCTCGGCATATTTTGAGTATACATTTATCCAGCCGCAGGATTTGGAAGATGTGCATGAGCAGCTGATTGAAATCTATCAGCTTTTTCCACGGGAAGTGGTAGAGCAGGAAGAAATCAAAAAAATGCTTGCTTGAAACCCACGACTGTTCGCAGGGCCGGAACCCGGCCGCTCGGGCAGTTTTTTTGTTATGGAAACAAGGAAGTCCGGCCCACCATTTCCTCCCCACCTCTCTCCAAAAATGGTATGATGCTCTGGGGAGGATGAAAATGACTGTATTGAAGATGATTTACTCAGCTGTTGTGCATGGTTTTTTAGGCTTTGTCTGGATGTTGTTCATTAATCGCATGCTTGATATGTATATCGCAGCCAACAAGTCCATCATCATTTTTATTGTAGTAATATTGGGATCTCTTTTATTTCTCGATATTTTGACAAGGGTGCTGGACTCTTTCTCGAAGGACAAAAAAGCACAGATCCGAGTGGTCGGCTACGCTGCATTCGGAGTTGTCGTCATCTTGCAGCTGCTCACAAGATAAGACGCTTTATGGCTTGGCCATAAAGCGTCTTCTATTCTTCCTACGCATGGAATCCAATTAGCATTGTTTCTTTGTCGACGACATTCGGCTTCGCATTCGGCAAAGTTATCACCGAACTAATATGCTCCCAGCGAATCATAAAGTTGGTTGTGCATGTTTCTTCCTTCTGCTCCTCCAGCGGTATCTCCGTTCCATCATTCTCAATCACTGTTCGCTTATAGCATGGATTCTCAACCCATATGCCCATATTCTCAGCCTGAATCAGTTTAACCGTATACCAATCTTCAGGCTTATAAATACCCGTCATCGGACCGGTCAGATCCTCTGGCAGGTTTCTAAATTTGATCTGGATATTCTGGTTTACATAGCTGTCCAAGTACATGGTATCCCTCCCCTGCATGTTAGTTTCACTATTTCCTCCTGTTGAATTCTCTAAACATAAAAAAGGCACGCCGGAACACGGCATGCTTCATGAAAGCATCAAAGAAATTTCCTTTGTACGTTTCTTCCTTCATAAGTAAACAGCAATAATCTGTTCTCCACCACGCTCTCAAGATGGACTGGCCTTCCCCAGAGCTGATGGATATAGGGCAAAACCTTCTCTAAATATTTCAAATCGAGCTCGATACCTTCAAAGTTGTGCTTCAAATACAGTTCCCCGTTCTTCATATAATCTCCGTCCACGACCATAATATAAGGAAAACCGCCATTGACGCGCATATTTACGAGCTGATCTCTCACTTGTTTCCATTCCTTATCAATGATCTTATAATCACGCCCCTGCTTTTGAAACAGGTAAAGATCCTCACGGAGAACAAGATCTTTCGTCAGGTAATTTCGCAAAAAGGAAATATCAGATTCAATTTCCCTTACCTCAAACATCTTTTCCCGTCCGGAATTCGGCTGAACCCCTTGCTTGATCATTTCTTCGTCGGGATTATTCCACCGCTCTTCGATGTCTTCAAAAATTTTCAGGCCCAAGTAATACGGATTAATGCCCGTTCTGGACGGCTGAACAACGCCTGCATTCAGCTTGGCAAACTCAATCGTCTCGTCGCTTGTCAGGTCAAGCTCCCGCAAGATCCGCTGATGCCAATAAGAGGCCCAGCCTTCATTCATGATTTTTGTTTCAAGCTGCGGCCAGAAATACAGCATTTCTTCCCTGACCATAGTCATAATATCCCTCTGCCAGTCCGTCAACTCCCGGCTATGCTGCTCAATAAATAAAACGAGATCCTTTTCCGGCTGGGGAGGGAAACGCTTCCTTCTCCGCTTTCTTTCCGGCTTTCTGGCTTGTGCGTCATCAAGCGACCATAAGTCATCATATTCCGTTGGCCGCTGCTGTTCATCCTCTTCCCATTCCTCATCGTCGTCCCAACCAGATTCCGGTTTAATCAAAGAAGGATCAATATGTTCCTCAATAGCCAGGACCGCATCCAAAAAGCTTTCCACTTCTTGCTTGCCGTACTCGATTTCATATTGACGGACCCGTTCTGCCGTCGCAGCCATACTCTCCACCATGTCCCGCTTTGTATTGCGGAACCTGACATTGTTTTTGAAAAAGTCGCAATGCGCCAACACATGTGCGACAATCAGTTTGTTCTGTATGAGGGAATTCGAATCGAGCAAAAAGGCATAGCAAGGATTTGAATTGATCACTAGCTCATATATTTTGCTTAACCCGAAGTCATAATGCATTTTCATTTTGAAAAACTGCTTGCCGAAGCTCCAATGGGAAAAACGGGTCGGCATTCCGTAAGCGCCAAACGTATAAATAATATCAGCCGGGCAAATTTCATAGCGCATCGGATAAAAATCCAGTCCAAGGCCGGTTGCAATTTCAGTGATTTCCGCAATCGCATACTGAAGCTGATCCATTTGATTATTCATCATCTGCCCCTCCTTCTCTCCACAATGTATGTGGGAAACGGAAAGAACATGAGGCAAGTTTACGTTCGGGTGACAAGATTTACAACGACAATCCTGCTGACAATTACATATACTAAAATCAACTCCAAAAGGAGGGATTCGCATCAATCATCTGGATTATGACCGGGCACTTTACTACACACACCGGTCCGAGTGGGATAATCTGCTTATTTTAATGGTACGGACGAAGGATCATATGCTCTCCAAACGGATCGAGCGGTTCATGAAAGCCTATCAGTTCTCAAATGATTATTCCTTGATCGAACGGCAACTATTCAATTTGCTGCGCTATATTGATTATGCGAACGAAAAAACGGCACATCCTCTCCATATGGAGACAACGCCGTCGTATTCTGTGTAATCCTGTGAAAAATAAAAACGGAAGCCGGATCCCGGCTTCCGTTTATTAATGTATTGAAGGCTTCAGCTGCTCGGCAACTTTGACATACATGATCAGTTCCTTCGCAAGTTCTTCTACTTTCCCTTTCGCTTCATCCCACAGAGTAAAATCTGGGTAATTGAAGCAATCAGGGTCAAGGATCAACTGGCGGGGAATCACGTTTGCATAGAACCCGCGCATGACGGTTCTCATATTGTTCAAACAGTTAATACCGCCTTTGCCGCCGCCTGCTGTCGCCAGCAATGCCGTCGGTTTATGGGCCAGCTGCTGGCTCGTCAAGAAATCAAGCGCATTTTTCAAAGCACCGGTCATGCCGCCATGATATTCTGGAGAAATTAGAATGATGCCGTCCGCTTCTTCAACCTTCTGAATGAATTCCTTTACAGCGGGCAGCTCCCACTGCTCAGGATCGCCTGTCATAACCGGGATATTGCCTTCACTTAAATAATATGCGGAGAATCCGTAATTCCTTGACAAGTATTTTGTCAGCAGCTCCGTATTCCCGCCTTTCGGCATTCCTCCGTTGATAATTAATACATTCACGCTAAACCCGCTCCTTTGCTTCTTCCCCAGTTGTTCACTCGCCGGTGAATCCGGATTTGACGGCATAAAGGGCCGCTTGCGTCCGGTCCGCCACACCTAACTTAGAAAAAATATTTGATACATGAGTCTTGACTGTTTTTTCCGTTATCCCGAGTGTGGCTGCGATCTCCTTATTGCTCATCCCTTTTGCGATGATTCTCAGCACTTCCTTCTCACGGTTCGTCAACGCATCAATCGGATTGTGTGTCTGCTCCTTTGCGTTGACACGGGACATCAGCATTGTTGTTGCTTTCGGATGCAGGATATTTTCACCGCTGACAAGCTTGCGGATGGCGGCAGCAAGATCATCCGGTTCGATATCTTTCAGTTGATAGCCCGATGCTCCTGCTTCAATCGCAGGCAGCACATGATCCTCATCCGCAAAGCTCGTCAAGATCATGATTTGAATCTCCGGACTCGCAGCTTTGATTTCAGCCGTTGCCTTGATGCCGTCCATGACAGGCATGACGAGATCCATCAAGACCACATCCGGCCGTAATTCACTCGCCAGCCCAACCGCTTCAAGCCCGTTTTGCGCTTCACCGATGATTTCCATATCTTTTTGCGTTTTCAAAAACATCGCCAGGCCACGCCGGACTACATGATGGTCATCAGCGATCAACAGCCGGATGGTCATGTCCCTCACCTCTCCTAAAAGGGCAATTCTGCAATGATTTCTGTTCCTTGCCCAGGGGCAGAACTCAGCGTGAATGTACCGCCGACGCTTTCCGCCCTCTTTCTCATTCCCTCAATCCCGATTGTCGGAATTACCCTTGTTTTCGTATGTTTAAAACCGCAGCCTTTATCTCTAACAGCAAGACGGACTGTACGCCCTGAAATATCGAGCGAAAGAAAAATCTCGTCCTCGCCGGAATGCTTTTTCGTATTGTTCAGTGCTTCCTGGCTGATCCGCCACACGATTTCTTCTACCTTAGAAGGAAGTGCCAGCACACCGGAAAGTTGGACATTTACGGACAAGCCGAGCATCTCCCCATACGCCTTGATCGCTTGCACCAGACCCTTCTCCAGCCCATTCGGCTTTAACTGCCAAATCAGGGCCCGCATCTCCATCAGGGCCTCTTGAGCAAGACCCTGAATATCCCGGAACGTGTCCTTTGTTCCCGGATCCTCAGTCATTTCAGCTCCTGCTCTCGCTGTCAGCGTCAGAGAAAACAGCAGTTGATTGACCGAATCGTGCAGATCCCTTGCAAGGCGGTTCCTTTCTTCAATCAACGCCACTTCTTGTTCCTTCTTTGTAAGACGGACCCGCTTGATCGCCGAGCCGATCTGCAAGGCGATCGATTCCAGCAAGGCAAGCTCAGTTGGATCGAATTCCTTCTTCTCAGGTGCCGCTACATTCAGGAGGCCAAATACCTCTTCCCCTGACGTGAGCGGAATGGTCGCATGGAACGCGATACCATCCGTGGCACCTTTCTTTTGCTCAATCGCCTTTTCAATTCTTCTGCACTCAATAATATTTGCAGCCTTTGTCAAATTTCCGTCCCGGATGCCATCTACACACCAGCAGCTCCCCTCCCGCAAAGGGCTGCACTGCTTATATGCAAGAGCCGGCGGGATATTCTGGTAAGCAGCCAGACGGTGACCGTTTTCGACGTCCAAAAGGAATATCCAACCTGTTTGCACCCCTGTTACCTGCAGCAGTTTATTCAGCACACCGGTTAGGATTGCATCCAAGTCGGTTTCTTCATTTAAAAGTTCAGCAATTTCCTTTAAAATTTTCAAGTTTGCCTGTTCAGGAAGGTGCTCATTTGTCATGACATCCCTCCTCCTGTCTTCTGAGTTCATTATACAGCAATCTGTTTTTCTCGCCATTCGCAATTCGGCTGAAGCCCTTCTGCGACTTAAGGCTGAGATGGCCGCTTTTTATAGAGTACTTCATAAAGGTCTGTTCGCCTGTCTTTTAAATGGGTGACCGTGCCATTCTGTCTTTGGCGCCGTAGAATCTCTAGGTCGACGTCACCAATTACTACCATTTCGATATTGGAATTGGTCTCTCCGACAATACCATCACGCGCAAATTCAAAATCAGATGGTGCAAGAATCGCCGATTGAGCATATTGGATATCCATGTTTTCTGTTTGCGGCAAATTGCCGACTGTGCCGGAAATAACCGTATACACCTGATTTTCAACGGCCCTTGCTTGCGCACAGTAACGGACACGCAAATACCCATGTCTGTCATCGGTGCAAAATGGCGTGAAAATGATATTCGCTCCTTGATCAACCGCAATTCTCGCCAGCTCCGGAAACTCTATATCATAACAGATCAGGATGGCAATTTTTCCGCAGTCGGTATCAAATACATGAACGCGATCGCCTTGGCTTACCCCCCACCACAGCTTTTCATTCGGTGTAACATGAATTTTATATTGCTTTTCAATCGTACCGTCACGCCTGAACAAATACGAAATGTTGTAGAGGCCGTCCCCTTCCTCGACAAAATGGGATCCGCCAATAATGTTGACGTTATAACGGACCGCAAGATCGGTAAACAATTCGATATACTCCTCCGTATACTCGGACAACCGGCGAATCGCCTGCGAAGGGGATTTCTCATCCAGGAAGGAAAGCAGCTGTGTCGTGAAAATCTCAGGGAATACAACAAAGTCGGAAGAGGCATCAGACGCCACATCAGTAAAATACTCGACTTGGCTCGCAAAATCAGAGAACGAATCAATTTGCCTCATCATATATTGCACGGCACAAATCCGGACAGGATGGCTCGTCTTATAATGGCGCTTGCTCAGCTGTACATAATCCACGTTATTCCATTCCATCAATGTCGCGTACTTATTAGACTGCTTATCATCCGGCAAATAATTCGGATTGATCCGCATCAGTGTAAATCCGTTGATCAGCTGGAATGAGAGGACAGGATCATAAATCTGGTGCTTCGAAACAGCATCGACATATTGCCGCGGGGTCATTTCTTCAGCGTGCTTATAATAATTCGGGATCCTGCCTCCGATGATGATACTCTTCAAATTCTTTTCCCGGGCCAATTCTTTCCTTGCCTCGTACAGCCTATGCCCGACCTTCATTCTTCTGTAGTCGGGATGCACCATCACTTCGATTCCGTAGAGATTGTAACCGTTCGGATCATGATTCGTTATAAACCCTTTTTCGGTCACATCATCCCAGGAATGCCTCTCATCATATTCATCAAAGTTGATTATCAAACTCGAACAGGAACCAATAAGATCTCCGTCATATTCGGCAACAATCTGTCCTTCAGGGAAGATGCGCAAATGGCTCTCCAGCTGTGCTTTCGTCCAAGGTATCATTCCCGGAAAGCAAATGGTCTGCATGTTGATAATTGCGTCGATATCTTTATGCTGCAAGGGACGGACGACCATTTTCTTCTCAAATTGTGATAAATCAAGCGGCTTTGACATGTTTCCCTTTCCCCTCTCTTCTATTTCAACATCTTTGTGAATAAAGTTTTCTCCGTTTTACATTGTTCTTTCTTCATACTATAATCGAGGGATAATAGGAGCAAGTTTTCAAGCTCTAATTAATGAAGAATGGAGCGATGCGGATGACAAGTAAATCGAGAATATCTGTAGAAAACCTGCTGTTTTTTGCTTGGGGCGTTTCTTTGGTAGCTCTTTTCGGCAGTCTTTATTTCTCAGAGATCAAACAATATGTCCCTTGCGAGCTATGCTGGTATCAAAGAATTCTCATGTACCCGAACGCTGTAATTCTGGCAATCGCGGCAGTTAAAAAAGATCGGCATGCAGCAAAATACACCGCTGCTCTGTCAGGCATCGGCATGTTTGTATCCTTATACCACTATTTGATTCAAAAACTGCCTTTATTTGCACAGAAGATGCCTGCCTGCGGACAAGTCTCATGCACTGGTCAATACATAAACTGGATGGGCTTTATTACTATCCCATTCCTGGCGCTGGTTGGCTTTATTCTCATTTTCATTACGAGCATGCTGTTGATCAAGCACCGTTCCAAGGAGGAAACAAATTGAAGAAAGCACTTATATTCTTTTCAATCATCATCGTCTTGTTTGCTGCGATTGCCGTAGTGACGAAAGTGCAACAATCACAAAAAGTGGAAGGAAATCCATATGGCAAGCAGAATCTCGATCCAGCAACCATCGATCAGCTCGATGATCCGAATTACCAGAATATTATCCTGCCGGATGAACTGGAAAAAAAGATTGAGAACAAAGAAGATTTCACAGTCTACTTTTTCAGCCCTACTTGCGAACACTGCAAAAGAACAACCCCTGTTTTGATGCCTCTCGCCAAGGAAATGGGCATTGATATACAACAGTTTAATTTGCTTGAATTCAACGAAGGATGGAATCAATACGCCATTGAATATACACCTACCCTTGTCCGTTTTGAAAACGGGAAAGAGACAGCAAGAACTGTCGGGTATCATGACGAGGCGGAATTTAAGGCCTGGCTTTCTGACAATGTGAAATAACTTCCCTTACTAAACAGAAATTGGCCGCGATATCGAATCGCAGGCCAATTTCTTTACATTACATATTGAGTTGCTGTTGTTGTGAGAATTTCTTTGCAAACCGCAGAGACACCGCCGGCAAAACGTTCAAACGGGAACGGGAAGCAGAGACCTTGGCGCTCAAGAATTTTTATGTTTGTTTGGTAGACAGCCCTGTATTCCATTCTTTCTTTCGGATCATTCATTTCGATGATAGAGATAAGAACAGTTAGTGCAGCCTGTATCCTGCAAGCGCTGTCTCTTGTCAGTTGATCGTACTGCAATTGGAGTATTCCGAACCTTTTCAGCTCATTGATCTCCTCTTTTGTAAAAAATCGAGGAAATATTTCTGTAAAACAGTATGTAATCGATACCTCAATTTCTTGTTCTTGTACCCTTGATTGAGCATACTTGATGACCATGCGCCCGTCCCCCTTGAAGCTGTAACAATTGTAAGTAAAATGATATCTTATATGCGAAGTATACCACACCATAAGTCCCGCTTTAAATGGGAAATACATGTAAATTGGAAGTGAAGTGACAGTGAAAACAATCACAATAAATGTAGTGGAGTCATGGGATGGTCTAACGCCGGAAGAGTTGTTTAAAACCGTTTGGAAAGCACCGAAGAAGCTCGTACATGAGCTAAGGATGGAGAAAGCGGTTGAAGTAGGAGGAAAGAGCCTCGATTGGCGAAAACCTCTGTCGGCTGGGGACTGCTTGTCGATCCGCTTGGAAAATGAAGAAGAAACAATCCCTTCTTTTCCCTGCCCCCTGGAAATCCTCTTTGAAGATGAACACCTTCTGATCGCCAATAAGCTGGGCGGAATGTCCACTCATCCGAACAGTCCGGAGCAAAAACAAACTCTCGCCAACGCAGTCGCCCATTACTTGCGCGGACACGGGGACAATCGCAAAATCCGCCATATTCATCGCCTCGACAAGGACACGACCGGTGCAGTGCTGTTCGCAAAACATGCGCTGAGCCAGACCATACTCGACAGAATGCTGACAGAAAGAAAAATCAGCCGCACCTATATGGCGCTGGCTGATGGTGTCATGATAGATCAAACCATAACAATCGACAAACCGATCGGGCGCGACCGCCATCACCCGACCAGAAGACGGGTCTCCCCTGGAGGACAGGATGCGGTTACTCACGTCAAAGTGCTGAAACCATTTCCACGAGGAAAAATCAGCCTCATTTCCTGCAAGCTCGATACCGGAAGGACCCATCAAATCCGTGTTCATCTCCAGTCAATCGGCCATCCGCTTGCAGGCGATGTGCTATACGGAGGCCGTCCTATGTTCCCTCGCCCCGCCCTTCACGCAAGGAAGCTGGAACTCACGCATCCTTTTACATTGGAAAAGGTCGAGGTGGCCGCTCCATTCTTGGATGATATTTTTCGGGGTTATTTTCCCTCAGAATAAAACATTTTCAGGATTAGAGCCGAACCGTTCATTCAAATTCAGAGCGTCGATGTCCTGCATTTCCGTCAATGAAAGTTCGAAATCAAAAAGGTCCGCATTTTCCTTGATCCGTTCCTTGTGAATGGATTTTGGAATGACGACGATTCCATGCTGGAGATGCCAGCGCAGAATTACTTGCGCACTTGTCTTTCCGTGTTTCGCCGCAATATGGCTGATGGTCGGCTCATCAAGCAGCCTGCCCCGTCCAAGCGGCGACCATGCTTCAATCGCAATCTCCCTCTCGGCACAATACTTGCGGATCTCTTCCTGCGTAAGTCGAGGATGCAACTCAATCTGATTGATGACAGGCTTTTCATTGCTGGTTGCCGCAAGCTTTTCCAAATGATGGATATGAAAATTGCTGACGCCGATGGCTCGGATTACTTTTTCTTCATAAAGCCTTTCCAAGGCACGCCATGTGTCTAGAAACTTCGTCTCTCCCGGCCAATGGATGAGATACAAATCCAGGTAATCCAGCTGGAGCTTCTCCATGCTTGATTCAAACGCTCTCAATGTAGAGTCGTATCCTTGATCGTCATTCCATACCTTCGTCGTAATGAACAGGTCCTGCCGAGCAATAGCCGAATCCTTCACAGCACGCCCTACTGCCTCTTCATTATTATAGATACGGGCTGTATCAATCGACCTGTAGCCGATATCAATGGCATCCGCAACGGATTGATACGCTTCGGCTAAATCATCGATTTTGTATACCCCAAGACCGACATAAGGCATCCCGACCCCGTTATGAAGGCGCAATTCGTACTTTAGATTATTCAGCATCATCTTCACCCTCCTTATTCTTCCATTGTAGCTATCCCGGCAGCACGGGGCGAACAAATTGCATTGAATTCGTTTTCTTTTCGATAAATGGGCCTATATTGTGGCAGCTTGGGTAAAATAAACGAAATGCTCCGATGTTTCTTTGTTTCACATTTCCTCTTTTTAAGGTAAAATGTTATCGTTTGGTAGTACGCCGTACAGGCTTAGCTATTTTCGGCAACCAAAACATAGCAATCCAATCAGGAGGTCAAAAAAGTGGCATTTAAGAACAAAAAAGATAAATTTGCGGCATTATTGGAAAGCATTGCAGCGAATTTAAAAGAGAGCGCAAATTATTTTGCCGATTTCAAGTTGAATAGCAAGGAAGACACAAAAGCTTTCGCTGCTAAAATGAAAGAATTCGAAACAATCGGTGATTCCTTTGTGCATGAAATCATCATGGAACTGAACAATTCTTTTATCACGCCAATTGAGCGGGAAGACATCCTTGCCCTATCCATGAGCATGGACGATGTACTTGATGGAATGGAACATACTGCGGCATTGTTCGATATGTATTCGATTGTACACGCAGATGAGTACATGTATACATTCGTTGATGCGATCCGCAAATGCGTGGATGAAATAGAAATTGCTATTGGCCTCATCTTCAGCAAAAAGCTGCCTGACGTCCGTCCGCATGCCATCAAAATCAAGGACTACGAGTCGAAGTGTGACGATGTCCTGCGTGAAAGCATCAAGCATCTGTTCTCCGTTGAAACTGATCCGATTAAACTGATCAAATACAAAGAAGTGTATGAAGACCTCGAAGACATTGCAGACCATTGCCAAGGCGTCGCCAACACACTTGAAAGCATCGTTATGAAAAACGCTTAAGGGAGTCTTTCAACATGGATCACGCACTACTGATTACCATCCTGATTGTCATCGCTGCTTTGGCCTTTGACTTCATTAATGGCTTTCATGATACCGCCAATGCAATTGCCACATCCGTCTCGACAAAAGCACTGCGTCCGCGGGTGGCCATTCTGATGGCGGCTTCCATGAATTTTCTTGGAGCGATGACGTTCACGGGGGTAGCACAGACGATTACGAAGGATATCGTCAACCCATTCACATTGCAGAATGGGTCGGTTGTCATCATGGCCGCCCTATTATCAGCCATCGCTTGGAACCTGATCACTTGGTACTTCGGGATACCAAGCAGTTCCTCGCATGCGCTGATCGGCTCAATCGCCGGGGCAGCGGTCGTATCCGCCGGCTTTGATGCGATCAACCTGAAAGGATTCCTAAAAATCTTCCAGGCGCTGATTTTTTCTCCAGTAATTGCATTTGTTCTCGGTTATACGATTTATACGATTTTCAAGCTGGTGTTTAAAAATCTTAATTTGGCAAAAACGAATAAGCGATTCCGCTATATGCAAATCGCTACAGCAGCCATCCAGTCCTACACACATGGCACGAACGACGCCCAGAAAGCGATGGGAATCATCACGATGGCGCTCATTGCCAACAACCTCCATACAAGCACGGACATTCCGCTATGGGTCCAATTCTCGTGTGCGACGGCAATGGGTATCGGTACATCTGTCGGCGGCTGGAAAATCATCCAGACGGTTGGCGGAAAAATTATGAAAATCCGTCCGGTAAACGGCGTGGCAGCAGACCTAAGCTCTGCGTTCATCATCTTTGGCGCAACGTTCATCCATTTGCCTGTCTCCACCACCCATGTCATCTCTTCTTCGATTCTCGGAGTAGGGGCGTCCCACAGAGTAAAAGGGGTAAAATGGGACACAGCGAAGCGGATGCTCATCACCTGGGTCATCACCCTGCCGATTTCAGCATTGCTGTCTGCAGGTATTTATTCCATACTGATTCTATTCATGTAACGAGCTTTGATTATAAAGCTCGTGTTTTATTAGGTGGAATAAAGGAAAAACAGAGAGTATATCAAAACGGCAGGAGGGAATGTATATGAACCCGGTCATTTTATTCGATGGTGTCTGCAACTTCTGCGATGCAAGTGTTCAATTTATCATCAAGCATGACCCGCATGGCTATTTCCATTTTACGTCCCTGCAAAGCGATGCGGGCAAAGCCCTGCTCAAAAAACACAAAGTCCCAGTTGACCTCAACAGCATGATCCTAATTGAAAACGGGCAAGTCTACACAAAATCCACCGCCGCCCTCAGAATCTGCAAGCGGCTCTCAGGCAAATGGAAACTACTGTACGCCTTCATCATCATCCCTGCCCCTATCCGAAACATCGCCTACAACATCCTTGCCAAAAACCGCTACAAATGGTTCGGCAAAAAAGAATCCTGCATGCTCCCCTCACCAGCTATTAGAAAAAGGTTTTTATAAAGAAAAGCGGAGGGCGATTGATCAGGGGCGACAAGCGCTGGAGGAAAAGACTGGGTGGATGATTTCCAATCCACCTGGTCTTTTCCGAAGCGACCTCGAGCCCCTATCGCCCGCAGCTGGACAAAAGAAAAGCGGAGGCTGCCGTTTAGCGACGTACAGATTGGAGGGATTCTGACGAGATAAAGGAAACACGGCGACGAAGGAGCCGATGTTGACTTATCGTAGGAAGAATCCCGAAATCTGCTAGTCGCTGGCAGACGGAGCTGGACAAAGAAAAGCGGAGGGCGATTGATTAGGGGCGACAAGCGCTGGAGGAAAAGACTGGGTGGATGATTTCCAATCCACCTGGTCTTTTCCGAAGCGACCTCGAGCCCCTATCGCCCGCAGCTAGCCAACGAAATGTGCTGCCCCTAGACCTATCATGACCAAAAAGGACAATACCGGAAAACCGGTCTTGTCCTTTTTTTATTCAAGATTGGAAATCCGCCAATACTGGCTTGCAAGCGGTTCTGCCATCCAAGCAAGCCCTTTGCTGTCAGCCTGATGGATCGGCTCCCAGTCCATATTTCCTCTTTTGATATAAACTTCATGATTAGGCGATTGATCATGCTTCCCCGAAACATCGAACAAGCCATTCCGGAGAAAAGCTGCCTTTACGATATAATCAATGTCCGGAGACACTGTCAACGGGTTGCCCGCCGTGTGCCGAAGGATGAAAGTTGCCCCTTTTTCATCAGTAAGAGGGTTGTCCAGCACGATTTGGCTGTCATCAGCCCTGCCTGCTTCGTGGAATCTGCGAATCCAGTCAAACGCCTTCGTTTTGTTAATTTCCTTCCTCATATGAATATCTGAATCACTGCATATAATATCGACTCTTGTTCTGAAACGCGGATGATCCGGTTCGAATCCCCTGCCATCACCTTGGAAATATCGTTTCATTGAGAAGAAGTTAGGGTTTTTCAGCCACTTTTCCGGGAGAAAGGTCGTGTAGCGGAACTGGACATTTCCGTCTACTTTCGCTTTCTTTCCGGAGAAAAGCCCCTGTCTCGGCCCTATTTTTTTCATTACGTAAAATCTTTCCATTGAGGCTTTCTCTTTTGTTCGTTTTTTTAATAGCCCAAACGCTTTTGCCAAGGTATATTTCTCCTCCGCCAGCTGAATTTCCGATTTCTTGATAGGTCTTTCGGCAGCAAATGTGTATAGATTTTCTCCCTCACCTACTTCTTCATCAATGAACTGCGCTTCTTTTATCGTTTTTATGAAATTGCCGTTCTTGTATACTTGATATTCATCAAGCCCATCTATCGGCTCCCAAAAAATAATTATCCGGTTTTCCGTGACGATCGTATTCGCAAAGGCCGAAGCGAGCGGATCGTCGTCGTCCGGATGTGATTGCTTTCGCATTACTTGAACAATTGCTCTCTCGCTCCGCTTCTCTCCAAGACACTCAACTTCATATCGAACAATCTCTCCCCCACCTGGACTTTCATCGCACCAGCACGGCCCCCTTCCTTCATACATCCGTTCCCCTTCTTTATAGATGCGGTATAATGCTCCAGTATCCTCCCACTCAAGGAGAATTTTTCCGTCTAGCTCTATCTTTTTTAAAGCAAAAAGAGAAGACTGGCCTCCTCTGTTTTTTCTCCAGATTGCAGCAGTCAGCACAGCGGTTGCAATCCCCGTTAGTGACGCTCCAAGCGTGAGCAATTGCCGACTCATGGCATCATCCTCCCGATGATAGATTTACCTTTGCCATACCCCTAACAATAGGACCGTACACACCTTCTGATTCCCGGCCACATGTCAATTCCATCATCTTTTGCTTGCATTCCGGGTATGATACGAATAATATAAAATCTGGATTCATAAAAGGTTCGGCTTTTTGGAGGGTATTTTATGTTTAAATTAAAAGAGAATCATACCAATGTGAAAACGGAACTGATGGCTGGTCTTACGACTTTTCTTACAATGGTCTATATTGTGATCGTCAATCCGATCATTTTAAAAGATGCAGGTGTCCCGTTTGATCAGGTTTTCACCGCAACAATCATTGCAACGGTCGTCGGCACGCTATGGATGGCGCTAGCCGCCAACTATCCGATTGCTATAGCTCCGGGAATGGGCATGAATGCATATTTTGCCTATTCAGTCGTCGGCACCCATGGGGGTATTACATACGCAACTGCGTTCTCCGCCGTTTTTGTGACAGGAATTATCTTCCTTATCTTGTCGCTGACGTCTTTCCGCAAATATTTGATTGAGTCAATCCCGTCCAACTTAAAACATGGGATTACTGCAGGAATCGGACTATTTGTCGCTTTCATCGGCATGCGCTTGACAGGGCTGATAGTGGCTCATCCTGATAATTTGGTCAGCCTCGGCGACCTTCACGACCCTAAGGTCCTGCTGGCATTATTGGGGCTCGCAGTCACCCTTATACTGATGGCTAGAGGCGTACATGGCGCACTTTTCTTCGGCATGATCATAACCGGAATTGTGGCGTACTTTGGAGGGTTTTTATCGTTCGACGACGGATTTGTAAAACTCCCGCACCTCCCTGAAGGCATCATTGTCAGCAATCCGATTCAGGCATTCGCAGACGTTTACAACCATGGACTGTATGCCGTAGTCTTCGCATTTTTGCTCGTTACCATCTTTGATACGACCGGAACGATGATTGGAGTGGCAGAGCAAGCCGGGCTGATGAAAGGGAATAAGCTTCCCCGCGCTCGTCAGGCACTGCTATCCGATTCGATTGCAACGACTGCAGGTGCTTTGTTCGGTACAAGTCCAACAAGCGCCTATATCGAATCAACGTCCGGCGTGGCAGCCGGGGGGCGGACAGGGCTGACAACACTTACGGTTTCCGTCCTCTTTATCGCAGCGGCGTTTTTCAGCCCTCTCGTTGCGGCAGTTTCAGGCTTATCTGCCATTACCGCTCCCGCACTCATTATCGTCGGAAGTCTGATGATTAGTGCCGTTTCGGAAATCAACTGGAAGGAAGTCGATGAGTCGTTTCCAGCATTCCTCATCATTTTAAGCATGCCGCTTACTTCTAGTATCGCAACAGGGATTGCTTTAGGCTTCATTTCCTATCCGCTGATGAAGATTGCCACAGGCAAATGGCGCCAGGTCCATCCGATTCTTTACATTTTCGCTGTATTATTTGCCATCCAGCTCGTGTTCGTGCCGCATTGATCGTGGAGAAGCTTCTACAAGAAAAGGTCTGAGCAGCTGCTCAGACCTTTTCTCTTCTCTTCTTTTTTTCTGGAGGCTGGTGGATGGCCCTTCCTCTGCTGCCTTCTACAGCTTCAAGCAAAGCTTCGTTCAGGCTCGGGTGCGGATAGTGCGGGAAAGAAAGATCCTCATCTCTCGCTCCCATTTCAAGACCGAGAGCAAAGGTGGAGCTGAATTCAACCGCACCTTCGCCAATCATATGGGCTCCCAGCAAACGATCTGTTTCCACATCGAATATGAGCTTAACGAACCCTTCCTGCCGAGATGACAGCATGGCAAAACCATTCGATTGAAGCGGATATTTGCCAATTCGTAATTCAAAACCAGCCTCCTTTGCCTTTTCTTCAGTAAAACCGGCAAAAGCAATGGGTGGATCAGAATGTATAACGGCAGGCATCCACATCATATCGACTTCCGTTTTTTCCCCGCTGGCAATTTCAGCTGCAGCCTTCCCCTGTTTAATGCCTATTACGGCCAAAAGCGGTCCTCCAGTTACATCACCTGCAGCAAAAACATGTTCCAGACTTGTTCTGCAAAACCCATCAACCTCGATAAAACCTAGTTCGTTCATACGGATGCCAACCCGTTCCAGTGAAAGGGAGCCGGTATTCCCTTTCCAATGTTCTTCCCGGAAGAATTCACAGTCGGCAATATGATGCTCTTTCCCATTGCGATCTGTAATCCTGCAGGTCCCTTCTGTCCACGCGATGTTAGAGCAGTCAGGGAAAAAGGCGATCTTCCTTTTTTTCATCACCCTCTTCAGTTCCCGCGCTACCTCCTCATCCATTTCCGACTCTGCGCCTTTCCCTTCTGCGATTGTAACCTCACAGCCGAGAGACTGATAAGCGAAGGCAGCTTCGATTGTTATGTAATTCAAGCCTGCCAATACCAGCCGCTCCGGTATTCGCTCCGGTTGGAAAAGCGTATAGGAAGTCAAGGACTGGCCTCCCGCTTGCTGCAGCGGAGATGCACCAGTCGCAATAATGATTTGCCTGCCGCGAAAAGTCTCAAATTGATGACCATTCTCCACTCCGATTCTATATTCATCGAGGAAAGCGGCCTGGCCATGGACAATTTCAATTTCATTGGCGGCGCAGAGCGATTCAATCCCTTTTTCAAGCCTGGCGATTACCCGGCTCGTATAGGACTGAAAAGAGCTCAAATCAAAGAGGGCATCCCCGGCCGAAATCCCCATCTCCCCAAGCGTTCGGAGTTTTGCTTTCTGTGCTGCAGCGTGTGCAAGTGTCTTTGAAGGGATGCAGCCGGAGTGAAGGCAGGTCCCGCCGAGATGTTTTTGCTCGATCAGGGTCACTTCCCTGCCAAGCTGTGCAGCCCGAATGGCAGCTGTATATCCGGCAGGTCCACCTCCAATGACGATTAAATCCCTCTCCTGCACCAATTCACCTACCACCATATTACGTCAACTCCAATAGCATTTTCTTCGGGTTCTCGATAAGAGAGACGAAACGGTTTGTAAAAGCAACCGCTGTCCCGCCATCAGCCACACGATGGTCGAATGACATGGAAATGTTCATAATCGAACGGATGGCAATTTCATCATTTACAACAGCAGGACGTTTTTTTGCTTTGTGAAAAGCCATTAACCCTGTTTCCGGGTAATTGATAATCGGGGTGGCGGCAATGCTGCCGAGCGGCCCTACATTGCTGATAGTAAACGTACCACCCCGGATGTCTTTTGACCCCAGGCTGTTCGTTTTCGCTTTTTCAATCAGCATTTTCATTTCCTCATGAATGGTTTTGACCGATTTGGTTTCCACGTTTCCGATTACCGGGACGATCAGTCCTTCTTCCGCATCGACAGCAAGCCCGATATTGTACTCCCGTTTCAGGCGGATTACCCCATTTTCTTCATCGAGCACCGAATTGAAAACCGGAAAATCCTTCAGGGAGAGCTGGACTGCTTTAATAAAGAATGCAGCAATGGACAATCGTTCCCCTTCCTCCTCCTTCAGTTCCTTGACGAGAATGAGTAGATCCGTGACGTCCGCTTCTTCGAAATGGGTCACATGCGGAATCGTGAAAAGAGATTTCGTCATCTTTGCTGCAATCTGTTTTCTTCTTCCTGTGAACGGGATTTCTTCTTCAATAATCTTTTCCCTAGTTACCTGACTCTTTCTTTCAGGCTTCTCATCATTTTGCCCTCGCTGCAGCAAATGCCGGTGTATGTCTTCGTCAAGGATTCTGCCGCCTGGTCCCGTTCCGTTGACTTCTTCGATATTCACACCCAACTCACGGGCGATTTTCCTTGTGTAAGGAGCGGCCAGAATCATTTCACCTCTGCCCACTGGAGCAGTATAGAGGAATGGAGCGCGAGCTTTCTTCTCTTCTGAAGCGGAAATTCCCGTTTCTTTCCTGGCGGACGTCCGAGTATTCTCCTGCTCAATGATCAGCAGCGTGGTTCCGACAGCCACATTTTCACCGACAGGTACTTTTATTTCTTTCACGGTTCCCTCTGCCGGGGAGGGCAGTTCCGCTGTCATTTTATCTGTCTGGACTTCCACAAGCGGCTGATCGCTTTTCACTTTTTCCCCAACCTCCACGAGGTAATGAAGGACTTCTCCTTCAGTCATCCCTTCCCCGATATCATGCAATTTCACTTCGACCATTCATGCTCACCTCTCCATCAAAAAGTCACAGCCTTTTCAATCGCCAGCTCAAGCCTTTCCGGATTTGGCAAATAATGCTCTTCCAATGTATAAAACGGGACAGGGACGTCAAACCCGGCAACTCGCCCGATCGGTGCCTTCAAGTATAGGAAAGAGGTTTCCTGAATGAGTGCAATGATTTCGGAACCAAGACCATTGGTCATTTGAGCTTCATGAACAATAACAGCACGGCCAGTCTTTTGAACGGACGCGGCTATTGTTTCCCGGTCAAGCGGGAAAAGTGTGCGAAGATCAATCACCTCGCAGCTGATCCCTTTCTTTTCCATCGAATCTGCCGCCTTCATCGCAACCGGGACCATCGCACCCCAGGCAATGACGGTCACGTCGCTCCCCTCCTGAAGAACATTCGCCTTTCCGATTTCGACTGTATATTTTTCGGAAGGCACATCATCCCTGAAAGCTCGGTAGGAACGCATCGACTCCAGGAATAAAACCGGGTCCGGATCTTCGATGCTGGCGATCAGAAGCCCTTTCGCGTCATAAGGGTTCGAGGGACAGACGACTTTTATGCCAGGCATATGTGTGAACAGGGCCTCAACACTGTCGGAATGGATTTCAGGAGCCCGGATGCCCGCTCCATAAGGAGCCCGGATAACAAGAGGGACGGTGAACGAGCTTTTTGTCCTCATCCGGATCCTTGTCGCATGCGTCATCACTTGCTCGAACGCCGGGTAAATGAAACCGAGGAATTGCATTTCGACAACAGGCAGCAATCCATTTACAGCCATGCCGATCGCACTTCCGACTATACCCGCTTCACTCAAAGGAGTATCAATGACACGGTGTTCTCCGAATTCCTCCTGCAGACCTTCCGTTGCTCTGAAAACTCCGCCATTTTTTCCGATATCTTCTCCGAGGAGCAGTACTTCTTTTCGCTCTCGGAGCATCGTCCGCAGCCCATCTGTTACCGCTTGGACTAGCGTCAATTTTTGTGAAGTCAGTGCTGCCATGCTCATTGCCTGCCACCTCCCAAGAATTGAAGGTACTCTGCTTTCTGTTCTTGAATCGGCCATGGATTCTCTTCAAAAACATGGTCAAATAAATCCTTTACGTCTGCGGGAGGATATGCCTCCATTTCGGCTACGGCTTTTTCAATCGTCTCCCCCGCCTCTTGATTGATCCGCTCCGCCCACTCTTCATCCCAGATGCCGTTTTTCTTCATATATCGTTCAATTCTCAGCAGGGGGTCTCCCTCTTCCCGCTTTTTCTCGCTTAAGGATTGATCACGATACTTACCGGGATCATCTGCCGTTGTATGGGCACCATACCGCCATGTCACAGCCTCGATCAATGTCGGTCCTCCGCCTGACCGAGCCCGCTCCAATGCCTTTTTTGTTTCAAAATAGACGGCAAAAATATCATTTCCATCAAGCCGGACGCCCGGCATATCATATGCTATTGCTTTTTGGGCAATCGTTTTTGAATGCATCTGCTTCTCAATCGGGACGGAAATCGCAAACTGGTTGTTCTGATTGAAGAAGACAACTGGTGCCTGGAAGACACTGGCGAAGTTCATTCCCTCATGAAAATCCCCTTCTGAGGTGGCCCCATCGCCAAAATAAGCAATGGCAGCATTGTTAGTTCCCTTATACTGTTCAGCCATTGCTGCGCCGGCCGCATGAGGAAGCTGGGTCGCAATCGGGACAGCAGGAGGGAAAATCCTTTTTCCGTCCGGCGGAATGCACCCTTCCACTCTTCCGTTCCAATAAAGCAAAATCGTTGTCAGTGAATGTCCGAATGTCATAGTAGCCGCATGGTCCCGGTATGTCGGAAACAGCCAGTCATTCTCCTTAAGAGCAAGCGCGCTTCCGACCTGTGCCGCCTCCTGCCCTTCAAATGGAGCATAAGTACCTAATCTCCCTTGTCGCTGCAGGCTGATGGCCTTCCGATCAAAAAGCCTGGCCTCCAGTAATTTCATGTACAGTTTCTTTACCCAATTCTCAGTAAGTTCCTCTTTGATCGCGTCATTGACAAGATCACCACTTCCATCGAGATAACAAATCTTCTCCCATGTTTGCATCCTGATGCCCCCTCAGTGATATGGTAAATTGCCTAATAGCGCACTTGCCATTTCGGCGGGCGCTTTCTCGCAAAGAAACTGTTCCCTGCCTTTCGCATTTCAATTCTTTGTTCACAGAAACGATCAGCTGCCTCTGATGTGGAAACGCTTTCATTATCTGCTCTCCTAAATATTTCGAGCAGCGTATTATAGATCGCTTCCGTTTTTTGCAGTACCCTCTGCTTATTGGCGCCATATAGCTCATCCGAAACTTGGATCAGCCCTCCTGCGTTTACGATGTAATCAGGTGCATAGACGATACCTCGATTCTGGAGTGCTTTGCAGTGCCGGTCCTCTTGAAGCTGGTTATTGGCTGAGCCTGCAATCGCTCTAACTTTGAACATATCTATTGTTTCATCGTTGATGACGCTGCCCATTGCACAGGGGACGAATAAGTCAGCCTCCACACGGTAAATCTCTTCCCCGGAGACTGCCCTGATGCTTCCGGCTCCTATTTCCCTTCCCCGTTCCAACAATTCAGCCACAGCACTGTCATTCAAATCGGTCACATACAAATCGGCCCCTTCACCGAGCAGATGCTCTGCCACTTTAAAACCTACTTTTCCCAAGCCTTGAATGGCATAAGTTTTATCCCCTAATTCATTGGAACCGCTTACAAATTGATTCGTTGCTTTAATGCCGTTAATCACTCCAAGCGCGGTTGGAATCGATGAATCTCCGCCGCCTCCGTATTCCTCCGGCACGCCAACAATACAATTTGTCTCCTTCATTGCATGGACAAAATCAGCTGGTGCTGTTCCCATATCCGTCCCTGTATAAAAGCGGCCGTTCAACGATTCTACAAATCTGCCGAAGGCTCTGAACAATTCGGGTGATTTATCTTTTCTCGGATCGCCGATGATTACCGATTTTCCGCCGCCAAAGTCGACATCCGCTGCAGCACATTTATATGTCATTCCCTTTGACAGTCTGAGTACGTCGTAGAGTGCCTGCTCCACCGATTCGTACGGATACATGCGGCATCCCCCTGTTGCTGGGCCAAGTGTTGTATTATGTATTGCAATTATGGCCTTTAAACCGGTGTCAGGGTCATTACAGAAGACGACTTGTTCATGTTCAGTCATTTCAGTAAAAAAGTCCACAAATCATCTCTCCTCTCTAGCTTTGGCTTTCTTCTTTCTTTTTGCTTTTTGCCAATTTATCCATGATCCGTCCTTTTGGCAAAATGACCTGCGTGACTTCCCCTTCGCCGATCATCCCGATTTCATTCCATGCTTCTGTTTTCGTTACAACAATGTTGTCTTTCAGATCTGTCAACGTCGCTCGAATATGAACAATGGAATGAACTGCCGACGGGGCGATATGCTTTACAGCCACAGCCCCGCCGATTCCTTCCTCATGGTCTTCTAAATAAGGCAAGATGATTTGCCTGGCAGCCCACTCCATATGGTAAACCATTGACACGGTAGAATAAGCTTCATGGATAACATTGCCTTCAAACTGGGCAAACATATCGGGCGTCACTCGAATCCGAATCTCGGAAGTTTGCCCGATCTCCATTCCTGGTTTCATCTGATGCACCTCCACGTTAACGGGCTAAACAGATAGCAAGGCTTTGTCGCTGTTCAGTTTTTCGCCGCGGATCCTCTGGAATTCAGCCATCAATTTAGCTATCGTCAAATCCTTCTTCTCCTTTGCGTCCACTTCCAAGATGATCTGCCCTTTGTCCATCATGATCAGGCGGTTGCCAAGGTCAAGCGCCTGCTGCATATTGTGCGTAACCATCAATGTCGTCAAGCCATCCTTTTTCACGAGCTGTTCCGTCAGATTGGTGATCAGCTCAGCCCTGGACGGATCGAGTGCGGCAGTATGCTCATCCAGCAGCAGAATCGACGGCTGGGTGAAGGTCGCCATCAGCAGGGACAGCGCTTGGCGTTCTCCGCCTGAAAGCATGCCGACTTTGGCATTAAGCCTGTTTTCCAAGTTCAGATGAAGTGTTTCCAGCGACTCCTTGAAAAATTCCCGGCGCTTTTTATCGACGCCGATCCGCAGGCTTCGCTTTCTTTTCCTCGAATAGGCGATGGCCAGGTTCTCCTCAATTGTCATGGATGGAGCCGTGCCTGCCATCGGGTCCTGGAATACGCGGCCGATCAGCATGGATCGTTTGTATTCGGGCAGTTTTGTTACATCGCTGCCATCAATCGCAACCGTACCCGCATCAGGGGTCAGCGCTCCGGATATCATGTTCATAAGCGTGGATTTCCCCGCCCCGTTGCTCCCGATTACTGTGACAAAATCGCCTTTCTCTAATTCGAGATTGATATGATCCAAGGCTATTTTTTCATCAGGTGTAAATTCATTGAAAACCTTATTAATCTGCGCGAGCTTGAGCAATCGGCTCACCATCCTTCTCTCCGGCTGTTGCAATCGCAGCGAGCCTTTCAGCATGCCGCTTCGCCTTTCTTCTTTTCTCCCGCCGCTTATCGATGATTTGCGGTGCAACGAGAGCAAAGATGACAATGACGGCTGTTATCAATTTCATGTCGCCTGTATCGAGCAGTTTGATCCTTAGTGCCAGCCCAAGGATAATCCGGTAAATAATCGCACCGGTCACGACAGCCAGCGTCGTACGCATGATTGTTTTCGTACCGAAAATGGCTTCTCCGATAATGACCGAGGCTAGCCCAATGATGATCATCCCGATTCCGAGTCCGATATCGGCAAACTTTCCGTACTGGGCGATCAATGCTCCTGAGAAAGCGACAAGGCCGTTTGATATTCCCAAGCCCAAAATAACAAGCGTGTCGGTGTTCGCAGAGAAGCTTCTGATCATCCTTTTGTTGTTGCCTGTTGCCCGGATGGCCAACCCAACTTCCGTCTGCAAAAACCAGTCTGCCGCCAATTTAATAAGTATAGTGATGATTAGCATCAAGAATAACGTTCCCCATGTTGAAGGAAGGAACTGGATTCCGATCATCGACAAAAAGGAATTGATTGATTGGTCGATGCCAAGTGAACTCCAAAAGGCATTGAATTTTGAAAAGAGTGTTTCCGCATTCATCAACGGAATATTCGGGCGCCCGACGGAGTTTTCCGACGTGAAGCCCATAATCCGCAGGTTGATGGAATAGAGGGCAATCATCATTAAAATACCGGACAGGAGCGGGTTAATCTTGCCTTTCGTATGCAACAACCCTGTCACACTGCCTGCCAGAAACCCGACAACTAGAGCTGCTGCTGTTGCAGCTGCCGGATGATATCCGAAATATATCATCGTGGCAGCTACAGCAGCCCCTGTGACAAAACTTCCGTCCACTGTCAGATCTGGGAAATCTAGCACCCGGAATGATAAGTATACTCCAAGAGCCATGATTGCATAGATGATTCCTTGCTCAACGGAGCCGAACACAGCTGCAAACATCTGGGATCATCTCCTATTTAGTCTAGTTCAGCATTCCAGCCTTCTTTGATTTCAAGACCGAGTGCTTTTGCTGTTTCTTCGTTCATGACAAGTTTCAAGTTTTGCGGGTTTTGGACAGGCATGTCAGCAGGCTTGCTTTCACCTTTCAAAATCTTAACAGCCATTTGTCCGGCTTCATAACCGATGTCGAAATATTCAAATCCATAAGCCCCTAAGCCGCCTCGCTTCACGGAATCGAATTCGCCGACCATCATCGGCAGCTTGTTGTCATTTGCGACTGAAACGACTGATTCCAATGCAGATACGACCGTGTTATCGGTAATGATATACAACGAGTCAACCTTGCCTACAAGTGATTCAGTTGCCTGCTTTACGTCTGCGGACGAAGCGACCGAGGCTTCCACTACCTCCATATCCATCGTTCCGAGCAATTCCTTGACCGAATCAACCTGAGTGCGTGAATTTTGCTCACCCGAGTTGAAAACCATGCCGACCTTTTTTGCTCCAAGTTCGTCTTTCAGGAATTTCATCGTATTCGGAATTGCGTCCGGATGCGTATCGACTGTTCCGGTAACATTGCCTCCCGGTTCTTCATTCGATTTAACAAGTTCTGCTCCGACCGCATCAGTCACGGACGTAAAAATAATCGGGATATCACTTGTAGCACTGGCTGCCGCCTGAGCGCTCGGTGTTGAGTTTGCAAAGATCAAATCCACCCCAGAGCTGACAAGATTGTTTGCGATAGTCGTATTTTGCGAGTTATCGCCCTGTGCATTCTGAACATCATACTCCACTTCCAACCCTGCCTCTTCCAATGCCTTTTTGAAACCATCGAAAGCTGCATTCAAGGAAGGATGCTCGACAATTTGCGTCACGCCGATTTTATACTTTTTTGCTGCTTCCGACACCGGGTCACTCTCGCTTCCTGACTTCTTTGGTCCAGTGTCTCCGCCTGATGAAGAGGTACCGCACGCTGCGAGCAGCATGGCCGCGCTTAGGATTGCAATAGCATTTTTTCTCCAACTGATCCTCATTACATTTTCCCCCTTTAATATACATGCCGGATTTTTCGATATTTTCCGGCCATATTTTATCGTAATGGTACACTGACCAAAGGACATAGTCAATAAGTTTTAAATGTTTTGATAATTGAAGCGCTTTCAATACTTCTTCACAGCATGCGGCTAATAGTTTCCAATCGGCTCTTGCATTCACTGGCCATTTCACTGAAAAGCTCGCTTACAGACGGAATGTCAGATATGAGGCCGGCAATCTGCCCCCCGTTCATGAAGCCTGCTGCCTCATCTCCCTCCATAGCTCCGCGCCAATGTATCAATTCACTTGTCGCTTCATTATATTGCTGTTGTGTGTACCCACGGGATTCAAGCTGTAATAAGGTTTGCGTGTAAGAACCCTTTAATACTCTTCTGGCAGTACCAAACGGTCTGCCAACAAGGACGGTGTCTGTATCCTTGGCTTCTATCAGTCTTCGTTTATACACTTCCGATACCGGCGATTCCTTCACGGCGACGAGCCTCGTCCCCATCTGTACACCATCCGCTCCGAGCGCCATGGCAGCGAGCATCCCTTTACCGTCCGCTATGCCTCCTGCGGCGACGATTGGAATCGATACAGCCTTGGCAACCTGTGGAATAAGAGCCATCGAAGTAATTTCATGGGGGGCAGTGATGCCTGCTGCTTCCACACCTTCGGCCACTATAACATCAACGCCTGCCTGCTCCGCCTTCATGGCATGCCTGACCGTGCCGCAAACTGCGAGCACTTTTATGCCATGCTGTTGTAGTTTGGCAACATACGGTGCGGGGTTCCCTGCAGACAAGGAAATGACGGGAACTTCAAGCTCTACTGCCATCCCAAGCAGTCGTTCTGTGTCATCATTCACACTGAGGGCAATATTAAGAGCGAACGGACGCTCTGTGCTGTTTTTCAGCTCCGTGACAAGTGGACGGACTTCCTCGGCTCGCCTCGTCCCGGCCCCGATCGTCCCAAGACCGCCGGCATTGGAAACAGCTGCGGCCAAAACAGGTGAGCTAATATTGCCCATGCCTCCCAGCAGAATCGGCATCTCAATTCCGAGAAGTTCTGTCAAACGGTTATTCATGCACCTTTTCTCCTTCGGTTTCTGATTCCATGAACGGATGGCGCAATACGTCAGCGCCCCTTTCCTCTTTTCTCAGAAGGTTGCCTTCCGCATAAATCTCCTCATAGAAGGCGACTGCAGGTTCTGCGAGCACATCGTAATAGATGGAAAATAACTCAAACGCCTCATTTCCTGCCCAACTAGCGGGAAGGAGCTCCGCTGGCAGGCCCGGATCGATAAACAAGAACTTCCTGTATTCATGGACAAGCATCGACTTCTCAACGAAGCATTCTGCTTTGCCCGCTTTCCCGGCAGCAATGTCTTCTTTCGTTTTCTCAAATCTGCTGCCGAATTCTTGAAGGAAGCCTTCATACCGGAGGGACAATTGTTCAAGATCCCAGCACCTTCTGACCATGTCCTCATTCTCCCCCGGCCCTTCATAAGTTGCTGTAAAGAGATGTACATACGGCTGGATCCCATACTTCTCTACCAGAGCCGTTGTACTGGCCGTCAAGTCATTGGGAGAAATCCAGCAACCCGATGATAACGGAGCGTAACCGCTCCATTCCAGCTCCTTTTTCAAATCATCACGGAACTTCCTTTTCTTTTCGGGAATGGAGTAAAGAAGCATCCGCCATTTGCCATCCCATACTTCTGGATGGAGCTTGAATATCCGCTCTCCAGCCTCCGCCATCCTCTCCCTGCCGCGTCCGGACAACCGATAGAAGCTCCTGTTGCCCTCTTTATGCGATTCCAGCCACCCTTGCTTATACATTCTGGAGATTGCTGCCCGGACGGACGCCTCATTATGGCCGAACTCCTTAAGCAGCCTGATTAATGTTCCAATCCAAATTTCATCTCCATAATGCCTGATGTAATCACCGAATAAGGTAAAAATCATTGATCTCGTATTTGGTCCGCTGTTCATTTTTCCCCCTGCCTTTCGCTTCTGTTTCGATTGTAATCTTGTTAGCGGCGAAAGTCAGTTCTTTCCTCTATGTTTTCAACAATCAAAGCGATTCCTTGGCCAACCCCAATGCACATTGTGGCCATTCCCCGCTTTGCACCTCTTCTTTTCATTTCGTAGACCAAAGAAGTCAAAATTCTAGCACCGCTTGCCCCTAGCGGATGGCCATATGCAATGGAGCCGCCATTCACATTGACGCGAGCAGGGTCAAGGCCGAGCTCCTGTATACAGGCAATCGCTTGTGAAGCAAAGGCTTCATTCAGTTCGACGAGATCGAGATCCTTTGCCTCCAGACCAGCACGCTTCAGCGCTTTCCTTGCTGCAGCCACAGGGCCGATTCCCATGACCGCCGGCTCAACGCCTGAGACTGCGGACGTCCTGTATCTTGCCAAAGGTACAAGGCCAAGCTCCTCCGCCTTTTCTTTGCTCATCAGCAGCAAGGCCGAAGCGCCATCATTGATACCAGCTGCGTTCCCCGCTGTCACGGTGCCAGCTTTGAAAAGCGGCTTCAATGAGGCCAGCTTCTCCATTGTTGTATCGGGTCGGGGATGCTCATCTTTGTCGATAATCACTTCCCTTCCCTTTCGGTCCTTAAATGAGACAGGAACAATTTCTTCAGAAAGAGAGCCCAGATCGATCGCGTTTTTCGCTTTCATCTGGCTGCCGTACGCAAAGGCATCCTGCTCCTCTCGTGAAATTCTGTATCGCCCGGCGACATTTTCCGCGGTTTCCGGCATCGAATCCGTGCCGTACTGCTCCTGCAGATGAGGATTGATGAATCTCCATCCTATGGTCGTATCAAATAATTCCTGGTTGCCGCGCGGAAAGCCGGTACCGGGCTTGCCCATCACAAAAGGTGCACGCGTCATGCTTTCTGTTCCACCCGCTATGAAGATGTCGCCTTCCCCTCCGTTGATTGCCCTTGCCGCGTAAATGACTGCATCCAACCCCGAACCGCATAGGCGGTTGATTGTCGTTCCTGCTGTTTCGACCGGGAGGCCTGCAAGCAATGCCGACATCCTGGCCACATTCCGATTATCTTCACCTGCCTGGTTGGCACAGCCAAGAACTACATCCTCTATCTGCTCTGGCGGAACTTGGGGATTCCGGTTGATGAGCGCACGAATCACGGCAGCCCCCAGGTCATCCGGCCTGATCTCTTTCAGCTGGCCGTTGTATCTGCCGATCGGCGTCCTTACTGCGTCGACAATGACTGCATCCCGCATGTATTCACCCCTGTTCACTACCTTCTTCAGCCGAGTAATCATAGACGCCCCGGCCGGTTTTCCTGCCGAGCAACCCCGCCTTTACATACTGTATAAGCAGAGGCGCCGGGCGGTATTTTTCTCCGAGCGTGCGATGCAAATATTGTAGGTTATGAAGCCGCGTGTCCAAGCCGACAAGATCGCCAAGCTCAAACGGCCCCATCGGATAGTTCAGCCCGAGTCTCACCGCCTTGTCGATTTCCTCAGCAGAAGCTACCCCTTCCTGCAGCATATGAAATGCCTCGTTCCCGACCAATGCACTGATCCTGCTCGTTACAAATCCCGGAAATTCATTGACAACGACTGTTTCTTTGCCCATTTGTGTTGCCGCCTTCCTGACAGTCTCAGCCGTTTCCTCGGACGTCGACAGGCCTTTTACAATTTCAACGAGCGGCATTTTATGGACTGGATTAAAAAAATGCATCGCAATCACTTTCTCAGGACGGTTTGTAAAAGACGCGATTTCAGTCGGACTCATCGTTGAAGTGTTTGTCGCAAATATGCAATCACTCTCCGCCGCTCTGTCCATCTTTTCAAAAACGTCCCTTTTTATGTCCAACCTTTCCGGCACCGCCTCAATCGCAAGTACTGCTCCTCGCAGAGCATCCTCCAATCCGGACGTGAAGGTGAGCCGGCCCATACCCTCTTTGGCCTCATTTTCATCCATCTTCCCGCGGCTGACCGCTTTTTTGAAAAGCATGCCGATTTCTTGGCTCGCCTTTTCAAGCGCTTCCGGATGAAGATCGAATAAGCTTACCTTCATTCCCCCTGCAGCAGCGGCATATGCGATACCCCTGCCCATTAGGCCGGCGCCGATCACAGCAACTTCCAAGCCTTCGCCCCCTCCCCGATATTGTTTATTCCCCGCGGAATACAGGCGCCCTTTTCTGAAGAAATGCCGCTACCCCCTCATAGTGGTCTGCCGTTAATCCAGCGGTCCGCTGGGAATAGGCTTCTTCAGTAAGTACATCTCCAAGTGGCATTGCCCATGTTTTCTGCATGTTTTTCTTGATCAAAGAGAGTGCTTTCGTCGGCATAGCCGCCAGCCGTTCTGTAAATTCGGCAACTTCGGTATCCCAGTCCTTAGTTGGAATTAGCTTTGTCGCCAATCCCAGCTTCAGCGCTTCCTCCGCCTTGATCCGTTCGCCGAGCATCATGACTTCGAGTGCTTTAGCATAACCGAGAAATTTCGGCAGATAATAGAAGCTGCCAGAGTCCGGCACAAGACCGATATGGATGAATGCACAACCGAAACTCGCATGCTCTGATAGAAGACGGAAATCGGCGGCAAGCGCGAGGCTGAAGCCTGCACCTGCCGCAGCTCCATTTACTGCTGCGACAATCGGTTTCGGCATCTCGGCCATTGCCTGGATGATCGGATTATACTGTTCCCGCAACACTTGGCCATGGTCCATATCCTCGGTTACTTCCTCCAGGTCCTGGCCCGCACAGAAGGCCCTGCCTGCTCCAGTCAGCAATATGCTCCTCACATCACCCGATTTACCTGCCGCTTTCAGTCCGGAAAGCAGTTCCTTTCCCATGTCCCGGTTGAACGCATTCAAGGAATCCGGCCGGTTCAGGGTGATGATCGCCCTTCCCCCTTTGACTTCATATTGAATCGTCTCATACATGGCCATCCTCCTTATCTCCCGCTGTACCTGGGCTCTCTCTTTTCCATAAATGCCTTCATGCCTTCTTTTTGGTCCTCTGAGGAAAACAATAGATAAAAATTCTTCCGTTCGAATTGCATCCCTTCCAATAAAGAAACATCCTCCGCTTTCAATACCGCTTCTTTGATCAGCCGCAGGGAAAGCGGCGGCTTCTTCATCAGCTTTTCGGCAAAGCGGATCGTTTCCTCCATCAGCAATTCCTCAGGTACAACTTTCAGAAGAATACCTGCTGCCAGAGCTTCTTCCGGACTTTTCATTTCCCCGGTCCATAGCCATTCAAGTGCTTTCGTCTTGCCGATCAGCCTTGTCAGCCTTTGCGTTCCTCCTGCTCCAGGCATGACACCAAGATTGACCTCAGGAAAACCGAATTTTGTCCCTTCAGCGCCGATCAGGAGATCACAGACGAGTGCCAGTTCAAAACCGCCGCCAAGGCAAAAGCCGTGGACTGCACCGATAACCGGTTTTTTTACCAGACCAAGCCGATCCCAATCGGCAAATTGATTGAGTCGTTCCATTTTAACGGGCGTATCTTTTGCCATCTCGCCGATATCAGCACCTGCAGCGAATGACCTCCCGTTGCCCGAAAGGACGATAACCTGGATTCTCTCATCACGGTCAAAATTCTCAAAAGCATGAAGCACCTCGCTGACCATCTCCCGATTGAGCGCATTCAGCACCTTGGTCCGGTTCAGCCGGACGAAACCGATTCCGTCCTTTGTCTCCGATTCGATAAACCGATACTCAGCCATTTGCCTCTTCGCCAAACAGGAATGTAACCAATTTTCCAGCAAACTGCATTACATCTTTTCCGGAAGCTTTCGATTCCTCCGTTTTGGATGCTTCTTTGAATGCCTCCTTGCTGTCGTACACCATTTCACACATCAAGTAGTAGGGACTATCCCCGGTGAATTTTGTCACCCTCGCTTCCCGGAGGCCCGGAATCTTCTCTGTCAGCGGCATATGAGTGCCGAAATAATGTTCATCAAACTTTTCCGGATCCTCCGGTTTTTTAAACAATGCGATCATTTTGTACATCAGTGCTTGCTCTCCTCTCTACATGAGGTCGGAAACCGGCCTCATCGCTTCAAATGGATTTTTGCAAGATTTGCAGTATAGAATGCTTCTGCAGGCTGTCGGACCAAATAGATTCTCCACCGTTGTATAAGGCGAAGCACAATATGGACACTCGACACGCCATAGTTCCAGTTCTGTTTCAAACACAGGCGGCGGGGCAATGCCGAATTCTTTCAGCCTCTGCCTCCCCTCCTCACTGATTCTTCCGGATGTCCAAGGCGGATGCAGGACAAAATCAACCTGTATTTCATACGCCGGAGCTAGTTCCTTAAGCGCCTCCTCCATATTATTCCGGATAATATCCAGTGCCGGACAGCCCATAAAAGTTGGGAGCGCTTGAATGTGGATATGACTCTCTTCGACTTCTACTCTCTCGATCATTCCAAGATCTACAATACTGACCGATGGAATTTCCGGGTCCTTAACGCCCGACAATGCTGCAAGGACTGTTTCCTTATTGATTGTCTCCATGATGTTCACCGCCTTTACCATGCTGCCAGCGGATCAGACTGGTACACTTCGCCAAGTGTCAGCAATGCGTCCTCCAGGTCTTTCGTGTGCTTCCCTTCTCTGCCTTTTTCGGCAGTGAATGTGAACGGCCCGGGATCCGGAAGGCCCGCTTCTTCAAAAATCCGCTTGCATTCCGCTTCAAACGAGGAACGCAGCGGTTCTTCGCCTATGATCAGACCCGCATCAGCCATTTCTCTGCTGTACGGGCCGAAAGACAGCAGGTCATCCAGCAGCGGCCATACCCTTGCCACCGCTTTCTCCATCCTTGTTCCTGCCTCTCCTTTGCCAGCTGCCAGCTGTTCAAACCAAACGCGCCAATGCATGACATGGTAGTATTGCTCCATATTAATATTGACGGCCGCCTGGGCGAGCGGTTCATATGAACAGTTCTTCAGCATTTCAAGCTTCCGCTTCTTCTGCAGGTCATAGAAAAAGTGACGGACAACAGCAAAGGCCCAATCAAACCGCGGCTCTTCAAGATACGTTCCGGTACCGTTCACAAGCTCTGTGAGGATTGCGTTTTTCCGAACCTTGCCAGACCGGCCGTGCGCAAGCGAATCTGCATCCCCCTCCCCAAGTTCCTCCAGCAAATTATAATAAATCGCCGCATGGCCCATCGTGTTCTGATTAATGGAGGAGAATGCAACATCCTCTTCAATATGCGGTGCAAGCCCGAGCCATTCCGAACCCCTGAATGAGATAAGGAAATCATCATCAGCGAGCTGATACAGCAGTTCAACAAGCGCGGTACGATAGTCAGCTCTCTTGTTTGCCTCCAGCGGCGACATGACCTTTTCCATCCTGATGATCACCCCATGACATGATTTCTTTTTCATCAAGCATCCCTTGCTCGTATTTCCTCCACTTCTTTTTCAAATAGCCGTATCCTTTCGTCAGCCGGTATTCCTTATTGTCCAGTCTCGCCAGGGATTGCCGCTCTTCAGGCGAAGCCATTCTGATATCCGAACGTTTCACCACCCATATGTCAACTGCAGGCTCCCTTCTCAGGAAGTTCTCCTGTGCCATGACGAAAGCAATCTCCTCATTCGGAGCCAGCAGGCTGAACTGGTGCTGGAAATCATTTTTATAATTCCGCTTGCTGAACACTTCGTAGACTTCGTAAAACCCCCGTCCCTGTGCTTCCTCCATATCCTCCTCTCCTTTCCCCATCAAGTCCCGAGCGCCTCCCGCACCCAAGCGTTATGCTCAAACGCAATCCTCCTCAACGCCAGCCTGCTCTTGGATTTCGGGCCGTTGTTGGAAATGATCTGCTTGAATTCCGCCCAGTCCGGCTCCCGGTATTTCCATTTGCCTGATTCTTCGTCAAAACGGAGTGAATCATCCGGCACAGTCAGGCCAAGGGAAAAAACCCGCGGCAAATACTTTGAAAGAAAATCCTGCCTGAGCTCCTCATTCGTCTTTGTCCTGATTTTATATTTAATTGTGATATCCTGCTTGGAAGAACCAGTTGTCGCTGCCGAAGCCGGTCCAAAAAACATTAGCAGGGAAGGCCACCAGCGATTGATCGCATCCTGAATCATCGCCCGCTGTTCATCCGTTCCCTCGGCCAAGGCCATGATAATCGACTCACCGTGCTGGGCATGGAACACTTCCTCTGCACATATCCGCTGCAGTGCCCTAGCATATGGTCCATAAGACGCCCCAAGCATGTTTGTCTGCGTCATGATCGCTGCACCATCAACAAGCCATCCGATTAACCCGGCATCCGCCCATGTTTTTGCTTCCATATGGAATACATTATGAAACTTTAAATCTCCATTCAGCAGATCGCTAATCAGGCTCTCCCGGTCTTTCCCAAGCGGTGCCATCAAGTCTTCTGCGACCCGCAGAAGCAGCTGCCCATGCCCCATTTCATCCTGTACCTTAGCCATTATTCCAAGTTTCCGGCGGAGCGTCGGAGCTTTCGGCACCCACTCTTTTTCAGGGAGAGCCCCCATAATTTCACTGATTCCGTGCATGGAAATCAACTTGATCAGGGCCATACGGTATTCATCAGGCATCCAATCATCCGCTTCGATTTTTTCCCCGCGTTCGATTCTCTCCATGAATGACTGCAGTTTTTCTTCGGCAGAAAATTGTCCAACCGCATTCAGCATGCTATCACCTTCCTTAAATAATGAAAGCGCTTACGAATCAATTTAAAAAATTTTTACCCGGCTCCTTTCTCCTATTGTATGACGATAAATCGTTGATGATGTGGAAACCCGTCATATTAATTCAAACTTTACTGATTCTTTTTCCTATTGTCAAGTCCGAATTCCGAATATTTACGTAACATTTTTTCTTAATTAGTGCACAAAAAAAAGAGCCCGGCTTTGCAGCTCCGGCTCAATTCAAATTAAACGACACGGCGGTCTGTTTCTTTATGGAAGAAGCTTTTCATCGCATGAAAAACGTCTGCTTTTTGTTTAAGGATATAATAATAAAATTTCTCATCTTTAATATGTTTGTAGGCTGACATTAAAGTGGAATTTCGCTGGTATTGGTTCACTTCGCCATAACCGAACATGTTGGAAACATCCATTAGTTCTTTGACGAGTTTCACACATCTTGCATTGTCGGACGTCAGATTGTCTCCGTCGGAGAAGTGGAAAGGATAGATATTGTAGCGGGAAGGATCGTATTTTTCCTCAATCAACTGAAGGGCCTTTCTGTAGACAGAAGAACAGATCGTTCCTCCGCTTTCGCCTTTGGAGAAAAAGTCTTCCTCGGAAACAACTTTCGCCTCCGTATGGTGGGCGATGAACTCGATCGATACCCGCTCATATTTCGTCCGCAGGAACCGAGTCATCCAAAAGAAAAAGCTGCGGGCCATGTATTTTTCCCAAAGCCCCATCGATCCGCTCGTGTCCATCATTGCGAGGACGACAGCGTTTGATTCCGGTTTTTGGATTTCATTCCAGGTCCTGAATTTCAAGTCCTCCGGGTAAATCGGGTGGAATTTTGGTTCTCCCAAAATGGCATTACGTTTGAAAGCTGACATCATCGTCCGTTTTTTGTCGACATTGCCCATCAGCCCCGTTTTTCGGATATCATTGTATTCAATATGGTCGACCTGGTTTGCGTCCTGCTCTTTTCTTTTCAAATTGGGCAATGCCAATTCCTTGAACAGCGCTTCCTCGAGCTCCAGCAAGGAGACTTCCGCTTCATAATAATCCTCTCCTGCCTTGTCACCCGCACCTTGCCCTTTTCCAGGCCCTTTCTGCTCAGATCCGTCCCTTGCCACCACATCGCCGACCTGGCTGTCCCCTTCTCCCTGGCCGACATGCTTGTTTTTGTCATAGTTGTACCTAATTTTATATTCATCCAGTGATCGGATCGGAATTTTTACAACGTCCCGGCCGTCAGACATGATGATGCTTTCTTCTGTGATCAAGTCGGGCAGGTTATTGCGGATTGCCTCCTGAACCTTTTCCTGATGACGCTGCTGATCATCATGCCCTTTTCGATGGAGGGACCAATCATCCTGGGATATGACAAACTGGTGCTTTTTTGAATCCGACATCCTCACGCCCCCCTTAATAAAATTTGTCACCCATTCCTGTATTTCAGCATACGATGAGGCGACGGCTGTTTTCCTTTTGTACCAACCTTGCTTGCCTTACTTTATCCTATGCATGAGCGGTTGGAAATGTACAAATAATTTACATACCGGACAAGCTTCCGGGAAGAAAAACGAGCATGAAATCCAGCGGGATTCCATACTCGCTTTTTGATTTCAGCGATTGAGCAGGCTGCCGACATACCGCAGCAGATCGTTTGCCGAAGTTGAATTATAGCCATGTTCATCAATCAGGCGGGCAACCACTTCGTTGATCTTTTTCAGCTGCTGCTCATCCGGTGTTGTCGCGGATGTCGTGATTTTCACGACGTCTTTCAAGTCGGCGAATAATTTCTTCTGGATTGCTTCCCTCAGCCGATCGTGGGATCTGTAGTCAAAGCGTTTCCCTTTCCGCGCGAGTGCTGAAATTCTGATCAGTATCTCTTCGCGGAACGCCTTTTTGGCGTTTTCCGAAATGCCGATTTGCTCTTCGATGGAGCGCATCAGTTTTTCGTCCGGACTGATTTCTTCACCTGTAAGCGGATCATGAAGCTTTGACTTATTGCAGTAAGCCTCGACATTGTCCAAATAATTGTCCATCAGTGTCTTAGCGGATTCCTCATAGGAGTAGACGAACGCCTTCTGAACTTCTTTTTTCGCCATTTCATCATATTCCTTGCGGGCAAGTGAAATATAGTTTAAATATTTTTCACGCAGCTCTTGGGTGATGGACGGGTGCTGATCAAGACCTTCTTTCAGCGAGCGCAATACGTCCAGCGCGTTTATCGATGTAATTTCCTTGCGGATGATCGTTGAAGAGATTCGGTTGATCACATAGCGCGGGTCGATTCCGCTCATCCCTTCTTCCTGATATTCCTTCTTTAACTCCTCCACATCAGCCGAATTGAAGCCTTCGACATTTTCCCCGTCGTACAGGCGCATTTTCTTCAGCAGATCTATATCCCCGCGCTTTGGCTCTCTTAGCCTCGTCAAGATGGTGAACATCGCAGCGACCCGCAGTGTGTGAGGCGCGATATGCACATCTGCAACATCGCTCTCCTGGATCATTTTTTCATAAATCCGCTCTTCTTGGGAGACCTTTAAATTATAGGGAACGGGCATGACAATAATTCTCGAATGAAGCGCCTCGTTCTTTTTATTGGAGATGAAAGAGCGGTATTCCGTTTCGTTCGTATGGGCGACGATCAGCTCATCGGCTGAAATCAAGGCAAAGCGTCCGGCTTTGAAATTCCCTTCCTGTGTCAGTGACAGGAGATGCCAGAGGAATTTCTCGTCGCATTTCAGCATTTCTTGAAACTCCATCAGGCCGCGGTTCGCTTTATTCAATTCCCCGTCAAATCTGTATGCCCGAGGGTCCGATTCAGAGCCGTACTCGGCTATCGTCGAAAAGTCGATGCTTCCAGTTAAATCGGCTATATCCTGGGACTTCGGATCAGATGGGCTGAACGTGCCGATTCCGACCCGTTTGTCTTCGGAGAAAAAAATGCGCTCAACCAGAACATCTTCCGGTCTCCCGCCGTATTCCTGTTCAAGCCGCATCGTATTAAGCGGAGACAGGTTGCCCTCAATCCGGATACCGTATTGCCGGTGAAATTCATCACGTAGGTGAAGCGGAATCAGGTGAAGCGGGTCTTCATGCATCGGACAGCCTTTAATGGCGTATACGGCTCCCCGTTCAGTTCGGGCATATGCCTCAAGGCCTCGTTTCAGCATTGTGACAAGGGTCGACTTTCCCCCGCTGACCGGTCCCATCAAAAGCAGAATCCGTTTGCGGACGTCCAGTCTTTTGGCGGAAGGATGAAAGTATTCCTCGACCAGCTTTTCAAGTGCTTCTTCCAGGCCAAACAGTTCTTGGTTAAAAAAGCGGTATGTTTTTCTGCCATTCACCTCTTCCACACCTGCATCCTTGATCATCTGGTAAATCCGAGAGTGGGCAGATTGAGCGACCCATGGCTTTTCTTCCAGCATGTTTAAGTAATCAGCAAAAGTGCCTTCCCATTTCATCTGCTCTTCTTCTGTGCGATATTGTTCAATTCTTTTTAAGATATCCATAGGAACCTCCCTGATCTCTGGTTGGAGAGATGTTTAATTAACATTATGCAGGTGGACAACCAAACATGAATGATTCCGCGGATCCCTGTCCAGTAAAGAACGGCAACATACTTTCACGCTGCCGCCATATTTTTAGCGAATCTCGCGGCACTTCGTTCACATTTCTAAAAAAATGGGCTATAATGAAGAGCAGGACAACATCCGAACAAACTAAATCCGGACCACGCTTTGTGGCCGCGTTAGGTCCGATTGAACTAAAGGAGGCTTACATATACAAATGAGAACGATCCTTGTTATAGGTGTTTGCATCGCTTTTCTGTCAGCCATTTTCACTTCCGGCCGTGAAGATAAGCCTGGTGTCTACAAAAAATAATCAAAAAAATCCCCCGGCTTCGTTGCCGGGGGATTTTTTTACTTTGATTAATGAAGTCCGGAAAATCCTTGCTGCCGGAGCGCCTCATATAGAAGGATCGCGGCCGTATTGGACAGGTTCAATGAACGGATATGATCGTTCATCGGGATCCGGAGACAGCGATCCGCCTTTTCCTCAACCAGCTCATCCGGGAGGCCAGTTGTTTCTTTTCCGAAAATGAAATAGTGGTCCCGCCCAGAGTCGGCAAAATCAAACGAGTCATAGTACTTCTCCCCGAATTTGGTGATCAGGTAATACTCCCCGCCTTCCGTCTCCTTAAAGAAGTCCTCGAGTGAATCATGGTATTGTATATGGACATGCTCCCAATAATCGAGGCCAGCCCGCTTCAGCATCTTGTCATCCGTCGAAAAGCCGAGCGGACGGATTAAGTGCAGCGTCGTGCCCGTTCCTGCGCAAGTCCGTGAAATATTGCCCGTATTCGCCGGTATAAGCGGCTGATACAGGACGATGTGATTTGGCATGATGTTTGTTCACCTCTTTTTTCTCCACCGTGCCATTATACACCAAAAGTTCAGCTGTCATCTACGATGGAATAAAAGCGGTATTGGATATTAGGTGTATAAGCGGTTGAGTCCTCATAGGCCCAATATCGCATCCTGCTGTTTGTCGTGTGAGCGTTGACAAGCGGCATACTTTCCGCATCTTTTGCAGTTACGATCGTGTTATGGTCAAAGCGACCATCCCCTTGAAAATCATAGCAGATGACATCCCCGAGCTGCAGTTCTTGCGGATTGTCAACCTGCCTTGCCCGCAGGCCTGTACTCGCTTGCTGAAGATAGGTTTTCAGGGCGTTAGCAACCGACCAGCTGTAGCTCCAGTTTTTATTGCGGATCCACCAGCCCTTTCCCCTTGCTGGGTACCCTGTCATTGGGGCTCCTCCTGCATGAAGACATTGAGAAATATAATTGGTGCAGTCTACATCGAATTTTACGTATGCCGGGTTGTAATCATTCCACCATTTTTCAGCGTATTGGACAGCCCTCAGCCTATCATATACATACTGCACACGAGTGCTCTCTGATCTTTCAAAGTCATGCTCCAAGAGATTTACTTTTGCCGCAGCAACCGGCATGACCTCGAAGTCTTTAATAAGAAGCCCATTTTCATAAGATGCGAGGCGCTCTTCTATCTCTTCCTCTATATAGATCTGCTCCCCCTGCTTGATGATGTATTGATAATGTACATGGTAACGGAGATCCGTCGTGTTGCCGCTGCTCTTGCTTCCGCTTACCCTTCCGGCAGCAGCCGCCTTTACAATTTCCGCCTTCCGCTTTCCAAGCGAATCAAGCTTTCTGATTATCCTCTCTTCCTTTGCGCTCTTTTCACCGGTCAGCTGAGCGACCCTCTCTTCCGCCATCTCCAGCAACTGTTTTCTCAAAATCGCTCCCTCCTCCCTCTTATGCATATGCAGAAATCAGGCTGTATTCCATCCCGATCGAGCGCAGATGTTTTAAACTCTGCAGAGCGGGAACACATAACTATGCACGACATACAAAACAGATTTCACAAGGAGGAATTCGAAATGGCTGACAAAAACAATAACGGTAAAATGACGGTAGAAGAAGCAGGACGCAAGGGCGGAGAAGCAACTGCAAGAAACCATGACAAAGAATTTTACGAAGAAATCGGCCGCAAAGGCGGAGAAGCTACCGCTGAAAATCATGACAAAGAATTTTACCAAGAAATTGGTGAAAAAGGCGGAGAAGCTAGAGCGAAACAACGCGAAAACGACTAATATAAACGGACAAGCCTCCTGATTCCAGGAGGCTTGTTTTTATGCGTTCACTTTGAAGAATGCCAGTCCTTTGTCGATTTCTTCAAGGACCTCTTCCTCTTTCTCCACCTTTTTGGCGGCCAATAAAGCTTTTTCAGCTTCCTGGCCCCCGATTTTACCGAGCGCCCAAGCTGCCGTCCCTCTGATTACAGGGCGGACGTCTTCCCGGAGCACGCCAATCAGATCAGGGACCGCCTCCTTTTCCTTAAAGTGGGCAAGGGCGAGGATGGCATTCCGCTGGATCGGTTTTTTCCCTCTCCAGGAGCCTGAAAGCTTCCCATACTTTTCTTTGAACTCGCGGTTCGTAATCGTAAGCAATGGCTGCAAGAGAGGCTTAACCACTTCAGGATCCGGCTCCATCTGCGGATGATTGTGAAAATCAATCCCCTTATTTTTTGGACAGATCGTCTGGCATGTATCACAGCCGTATACGCGGTTGCCGATTTTTGTCCGAAATTCATCCGGCAGAAAACCCTTCGTCTGCGTTAAAAAGGCAATACAGCGCTGGGCATTCAGCTGGCCTCCCTGTACAAGTGCGCCTGTCGGGCAGACATCCAGGCATTTTGTACATTCACCGCACTGGTCCTCAATTGGTTCATCAGCGGCAAACGGAAGGTTCGTAATCATTTCCCCCAAATACATATAAGAACCGAGCTCCGGAGAAATGATCGCGCAGTTTTTCCCGCTCCAGCCGATCCCCGCACGTTCAGCAACGGCACGGTCCACCAGTTCTCCCGTATCGACCATGATTTTGAAACGTGCACCTTCGACTTTGCTGTCAATGAACGCAGCAAGCAGCTCGAGTTTTTCCTTTACAAGCACATGGTAATCGACGCCCCAGGATGCCCGGCAGAAAATGCCGCGGCGCTCTCCCCTTTTTCCTTGTGGTGCGTTTTTCATTTTCGATGGGTAGGCGAGAGCAATCGCGATGATCGAGCGCGGACCATCGAAAATGAGAGCGGGATCTGTCCGCTTATCAATGTCCTTTTCCTCAAAGCCTGACGCATATCCTAATGCTTGCTGCCGGAGCAATAAATTCTTCATTTCACTGAAAGGATGGGCCCCGGCAAAGCCGATTTGATCAATGCCGATTTCTTTGGCGTATGAAAGTATCTCTTGTTTCAATCTGTCATAATTCATTGCTGATCCTCCTTCAGTGTCCAAACTGCCGGTTGTCCTCCCCTTATGTTAAACTATTTTAAGTTACTACGGAGGTGATGTGTCAATGGAAATTTTATTTGATCCGCAGCTCGAAGCTGAATTCCCCCAGCTAACACTCGGCCTCCTTATTTATGAAGGAATTACGGTCGAGGAATCCCCGCAAATGCTGAAAGGAAGACTGCAGTTTTTCCAGGAGCTGCTTTATTTTGATCTTGAAGAAAAAGGAGCAGAGCAGTTTCCTGAAATCATCGAGTGGCGAGAAATTTATAAAGAGCTTGGCGCAGATCCTGCCTCTTCTACGCCGATGGCTGAATCATTATTAAAAAGGATTGAACAGCAGACCTATTTAACGCCGCTCCATTCCGCAGCAGATGTTACTCGTTTCTTCTCCCTGACCTACAGGCTGCCAATCGGCCTCTATGATAGGGCAAAAGTTGCAGGAAATCAACTCCTCGTACGAAAAGGCAAACCGGGCGAAGTCTATCTATCCTCTGAAGAAACAGAAATAGATGCGGAAAACCTGATCGTCCTGACGGATCATCAAGGTGTAGTCGGCTCTCCTAGTGCGGACTCATCTCAAACGCTCGTTGACACCGAAGCAAAAGATGTAATCCAGGTTGTTTTCCTTCCACCCGGCTTCCCTGCCGACAAAGGAGAGAAACTTCTTAGTTCACTGGCCGAGATGTTCATACAAATCAACGGCGGATATAGCGAGCAGGCCATCATCCGTGCCTCCGGCGGGATGAATCCATAATAAAACGCAGCACTGCGGAAACGGACGTCCGAAGTACTGCGTTGGGATCATAAAGGTATGTAATGGAGCGGGTGATGAGAATCGAACTCACATCATCAGCTTGGAAGGCTGAGGTTTTACCACTAAACTACACCCGCTTAAAAAATTCGACTTGATAAGTATATAAAAAAGCATGTACTTCGTCAATATATGTCACAAAATGTTCATAAGAGAGAAAGCCAAGCCTGTTCCCTTCCACCCGCCAAAATCATGGTATACTTATTTTACTAGATTGCAGCCCAAGGGAGGAAGGTTAGAATGGCGAAAATCACCTTGGCGGAAGCCGTTAAGCTCAAAAGCATTCTCACAAAAAGAATCCGCGAGCTGGAAGAAGAGATCCATCGAGTCGCATTTGTCATTATCGAGAAGGGGGAGGAACCGAAAACAGGCGCAAGAACACTTCCCCAAGTGGAAAGCGAGCTGGAGGAAGTGAGATTGGACTCCCGGACACTCGATAAATTGATGTATCGTGCCAACATCGACCATACGATCATTTTCAAACAGGAAGAGCTGCCCATTGTTGAGGCCATTGAACTCGCTTCACAGCTGCGGGCAAAAGCCCGGCTGTATAAGGAGCTGGGAGCTGCGAAGAAAGAAGAGATCCAGTATGGATACAGCGATAAATCGACCTTCTATCAAGTGGCGATGTTTGAACCGGAGGAATACCGTCAGGCCTCTCTTCAGCTGGAAAAAGAGGCGAATAAGCTTTCCAACCTGATCAACGCCCGCAATTACTCGATCACATTGGACTTTGATGATGAAAAATATTTTTAACCTTGGAAAGGTGAGACTCCTTTCCAAGGCATAGCATGGAGCGGAAACAAAATTACAATGAGAAGCCAAACCGATCACCGCTTCCCGTTCACCTTGTTATCCATGACCGATGACCAACCATAGCCAAGGCAAAAAAGACACTTTTAGCGTGCGAGTCCGTCACTGCTCCATCTATGGAAAAGGCAGCTCTTTCTTTTGGAAAGGCTGCCTTTTCAAAAGAATTTTAGTGAACTACAAGCTGTAGAGAGGTGAACCAGATGCATAAATGCTCCGAAATCGTCTCTGCCCAAAAGAAATTTTTCCTGACAAACCGAACAAAAAATATCGACTTCCGTTTAAAGTCACTCTCAGATTTGCGCATGGTGATCGAGAAGCATGAACAGGGATTGATCAAAGCGCTCTATAGCGATCTGCATAAAGGCGAATTCGAAGCGTATACAACAGAAATCGGAATCATGCTTGCTGAAATCCGCTATGTCATGAAATATTTGCGAAAATGGGCCAAGACGAAAAGAGTACGGACCCCGCTTACCCACCTCGGTTCCAAAAGCCTATTGTATAAAGAGCCATATGGGGTTTCACTGATCATATCACCCTGGAATTATCCATTCCAGCTGGCGGTAGCGCCGTTGATCGGTGCCATCGCTGCCGGCAACTGCGCTGTCATCAAGCCATCGGAGCTGACACCTGCTACGTCTGCCCTTCTTTCCCGCATGCTGAAGGAGACCTTTCCGGAGGAGTACATTGCTGTCGTTGAAGGAGATGCGAAGACGAGTCAGGCACTTTTACAGCAGCCGTTTGATTATATTTTCTTCACCGGCAGTGTCAACGTCGGGAAGATCGTAATGGAAGCTGCCAGCAAGCACCTGACTCCTGTCACGCTCGAACTGGGCGGAAAGAGTCCATGCATCGTTCATGAGGATGCCAATATGGGGCTGGCTGCAAAACGAATCGCCTGGGGAAAATTCACCAACGCTGGCCAGACATGCATTGCACCGGATTATGTCTATGTCCACAAAAACTGCAAAGAACAGTTCTTGCAAGAACTGAACAAAGCGATCATGGAACTGTATGGACCGAGCCCGCTTGTCAATCCGGATTATACCCATCTTATCTCCAAGCCGCATTTTGAGCGCCTCATCTCTTTCCTTCCGGATGGAAATATTTCGACAGGCGGACAGCATGACACAAGCAGCTTATCCATTTCACCAACTGTACTGACCGGCATCACCTGGGACGCGCCGATCATGCAGGAAGAGATCTTCGGGCCTATCCTCCCAGTGCTTGAGTACAAGGAAAGCCGAGAAGTGATCGATAAGGTGAGAAGCCAGCAAAAGCCCCTCTCCCTCTATCTGTTTACGAGCAACAAAAAGTTAGAAGAAGAAATTCTCCAAACTGTTTCCTTCGGCGGCGGCTGCATTAACGATACGATCTACCACTTCACCTCGCCCCATCTGCCGTTCGGCGGCGTCGGCCATAGCGGGATGGGATCCTATCATGGGAAAAGCAGCTTTGATACTTTTTCCCATCAAAAAAGCGTCCTCAAGCAAACAACCAAATTTGATATCCCGTTTCGCTATCCGAATACGAAGGGTGCACTGAAAAAGATTAAGATGTTTTTAAAATGAACAAAGCAAAAGTCACCCTGGTCTCCAAGGTGACTTTTTGTTAGCTCATGTACGAACTTATGATTGTGAGAAATCTCCGGAAAACTTCTTCGACACCGCTATTACCTCTTCTATCTTATCCTCTTTCAAAATGCCCATCATTTTGGGCACAAACTGCTCGATGTCTTCTTTTGTAAACCGGCCTTCATCTTGCTTCCTGAAGTTTTCTGCCAGTATTTCTTTTGCTTCGTTTTCTTTGCCTTCCTGTACCCTGTTTAGAATAAATTCGGCAAACTTTTCCTGGCCCTCTTTGTTCACTCTTTCCAACTCCTTCTGATCACTTAAGTTCGTTGAGTTTTGCTGTTTCTTCCTGAACGATAGTTATCAAAGGACTGTTAGCGTCCAATTCGGCAACCGTCTGCAATGCAGCGGAAGCCCCTTTTTCCTTAATCATTGTTTGCAATCTGACTGCTTCCTCATCTTCTGGGTTCTGATACTCCAGAACAGCGGCAATCGTTTTTGCCAAATAATGCGGAAGTTTTCCTGTCGCCTCATTATACATAGTGGCCGGACGAATCAAGCGGTCATTTTTTCCGAGTTTTCGGATTGGCCCTCTTCCTACCCTTGTCACTTCGTCGGAGATGTATGGGTTTTTAAAACGCCCGATAATTTTGCTGATATAGTTCTGGTGCTGTTCCCGGTCAAAGTGATACGTCTCGATCAGTGCATCTCCGGATTCTTGGAGTGCCCCTTGAATGATCCGCTCCACCCGCTCGTCCTTCATCGCCTCATCAATCGTGCTGAAGCCTAGGTACCGGCCGATATAGGCGGCTGCCGCATGGCCAGTATTGACAGTGAACAGTTTCCGTTCAATATACGGTTTCAAATCGTCTACATATGTGATGCCGTCGATTTCAGGAATGTTTCCTTTCATTGCGGTTTTTTCAACGACCCATTCGTAATACGGCTCGACGGAAACCTGCAGAATGTCTTCATTCGTCTGATTCGGTACTATCCTGTCCACCGCTGCATCCGGAAAACCGAAACGCTCGTCAAAGAGCTGCTTTTCGTCTTCGGAAAGATGCTCGTACACCTTCTCTTTTAGCAGGGAACTGCCGCCCACCATATTTTCACAAGCAATGATGTTTAATTTGGAATCATTTGCGGACAGTCGTGCACGTAGCCCTTTCGCCAGCAATCCAGAAATAACCGGCAGGATATTGGGACCAATCGCTGTCGTGACGATGTCCGCCTCCTTAATTGCTTCTACCACTTTGTCTGGATCGTTCATGCTGTTAATGCCGGACACATTCTTCACGGTGATCGTTTCACTGTTTTCCGCAGCAAGGACCACATTATATTGCCGGCGTTCATTCAATGCTTCGATCACTTTTTCATTCACATCAATGAACGTCGTATGGTAGCCGGACTCATAAAGCAAATTGCCGATAAAGCCGCGCCCAATATTGCCAGCGCCGAAATGGACTGCCAACATCTCAGTTCACCTCTTCAAAAATGCTGAGGATTTCTTCCTTGGACGTGCTGCTGACAATCTTCTCGATGTTCTCCTCCTCTGACAGGACGATAGCGATCTTCGAGAGGATCTCCAAATGATCATCGCCTTTTCCGGCAATCCCGATCAATACCTTTACAATATTTCCGTTCCCGAAATCGACTCCATCCGGAACCGTAACAACGGAAAGGCCTGTCTCGATTACCTCTTGCTTGGAATCTTCTGTACCATGCGGGATGGCCACATGATTCCCCATATAAGTAGATGTGATGGTTTCCCGTTCAAGCATTTTTTCAATGTAGCTTTCCTTCACATAACCGTTTCGGACAAGAATATCACCCGTGAACCGGATTGCCTCTTCTTTTCCTTTTACCGCTGCATGTAATACTACATTGTCTTTGCTAAGTATTTCTTTTGCCATCACTAGATGCACTCCTTTATTACGCATTTTGATTCATTTGCTTATAAAACTGTTCAGAGAGATATTGTTTAATCGCTTTTTCATCGGCCTCTTCAAATAGCTTGATGCTTTTTTCATCTTGTACGATCATGCTGCTAAGAAAACTCAGCACGCCGATCGTTGCCTCGTCCGCGTCAGCAGGGGCGAGCATCAATAGCACAGTATCAGCATCCATCGTCTGCCCATCCATGCCCAGTACAGACAAACTGTGTTCCAACGAATAAATGGAGAAAAACGGCAGCCGCACATCCTCCGATCGTGCATGCTGAAACACAATAGAGGAATCGGGAATGCCAAGTCCACTTATCTCTTCCCTTTTTGCCAAACTTTTATATACATTTTCAGCATCGAAGACGACGTTCGTTGATTTTAGTTCCATGCAGGCATCCATTAGTATCCTTTTCATCGGCTTGCGCCCTATGACTTTCGTGACACGAAAAGAGGCAAGCACATTCAAAAAGATTCTGAGCTGCTCATGCATCGATCTCAATGTCACAACAAAATCCTGGCTTTCCGCGATATGATCGTCAGGCAAATTCGCATTCCAATTTTGCAGCTGGCGGGTCAACCGAAGATGACGCAATGCATTTTTCACCTGCTCTTCCTCCGAATCCGTCAGCATCGGAGAAACACGGACATATCTGCCGGGATAGCGGGGCAATGGGATGGTCGAAATGACCAGATCGTATTGATCCTGTACCTTTTCCAGCTCAAATAAAGAGTGATTCTCGATTTGGTTGATCTCAGGAAATTTCTGTTTTAAGCGTGATGCCAAAATTTTGGCTGTTCCAATCCCGCTGGAACAAATCACCAGAACCCTGGCATTCATATTCGACTGATCATTCAAAAGAGCTGAGGCAAAATGGAGGACAAGATAGCCAATCTCGTCCTCCGGAAAAGATAAATCCGGAAATGCCTCTTTCACCCCGGCTTTGAGAATTTCAAACAGGTCGTTATAATCCCGCTTAATATCTTCTAAAAGGGGATTCCGGATTACCATCCCCTGGCGGAGCCGATAGATTGCAGGTTTCAAATGTGCTACCAGATCGTTCAGCAGCGCCGCATTTCCACTTAGATCAACATGCAGCTGCCGCTCCACATAATAGATCAATTCCTTTGCCTGAAGAGCCGTATCCACACTCGATTCTTCAATCACATAGTTTTCATTCACCTGAAGCTTAGATCCGATAAGATGCATGGTGATATAGCCGACTTCATCATCAGGGATATCAATCGCAAATGCCTTTTCCAGCTCTTTTATTAGCCGGCTTGCTGCGGCATATTCCTTCGTGAGAATAAGCTGTTCGAGATATTCTTCATCGAACTTGATCCTGTCGCCATTTTGTATCCGTTCGATCGCAAGTGCCAAATGGACAATCAGCCCGATATACGCGTTGTCAGCCAAATCATGCGGCAGTTCATCACGGACGAGCTTTACTTTGCTCTCGATGATCGAGAGCTTGTCAGGATCAACAAGGCTCAATAATCGCTCGGAAACGATATTCATCGGCTGCTGCTCATTCCCCGATTGATCTTTAACGAGTGAAACATATTCATAAGGATCGACATGATTCGTTATGAGCTGGCTGATGGCACGCCGTTTGTTCGCCTCTGTGCCCACCAGTGCAATTCCCGAACCTCTTTTCCGGCTTAGATGAAGATGATAAGCGGCAATGACGCTTTCCAAATGGTCGAGGTCATTGCTGATGGTTGCGGCAGTTACCTTTAATTCACTTGCCAAGGTGAACAGTTTGATTGGATCCGCCGCTTCGTAAAGCGATAATAAAATGACCGCCTGCCGCTCTTCATGTGTGTAATCCGTCGGGACAACCGAAGACATGCACTCTTTCAAGTTTCTTCGGTTGTCATGGCTGCCTGTTATCCTGATGCCGACCCCCGGTTTCCGTTCCAAACTCAGATGGAACGGCTCCAGCGTTTTTTCGAGGCCATTTATATCGCGATGTGCCGTCCGCTCACTGACTTTAAGGAGTTCGGCTATTTCCTTGATTGTCGACTCGGCATATTCGGGAAGAAGCAGCTCCAGAATCTTTCGTTGACGGGCAGATAAGTACAAACTGTTCACCTCTTTACCAAAAGGCCGTTAGCCGTTTACTTTTTTAGCCGCTCCACCAATTCGTCGTACTTAGGGCTGTTTAAGAAATTCTCAACAGAAATATGTTCGGCTGTTGGCAGTTTTGCCTTCGCACGATCTGTTAAGTCTTTATGGGTGATAACGATATCGGCATCGTCCGGGATGTCGTTGATCGCTTTATTTGTAACAAATATATCAATATCAGCCTTCTTGAATTTATTCTTCAGCAATGAAGCGCCCATCGCACTTGATCCCATACCAGCGTCACAGGCGAAAATAACTTTTTGTATTTCATCATTGCTTTTTACTGGTACTGATTGAGACGGAGTTGCAGTGAGTGTCTCCGCAACCGAGCTTTTCTTACCCTTCATTTCTTCCATTTTCCCAGCTGCTGCAGTCAAGTCCTCTTCTGTCTCTTTGCTGGATTTAAGAATAATCGCCGCGATGACGAATGAAACGATCGTCGCAACCAAAATTCCAGCAATGACGCCGACATAGCTTCCTTTTTCAGTCATTGCCAGAACGGCAAGGATACTTCCAGGCGAAGCAGGAGCAACCAAACCGGCATGGAAAAGGTTGAGTGTGAACACTCCGCTGATACCGCCGCCGATCGCTGCAAGAATCAGTGCCGGTTTCATCAGCACATACGGGAAGTAAATTTCATGGATACCCCCGAGAAAATGAATGACAGCAGCACCGGATGCTGAACTTTTGGACATGCCTTTTCCGAAAATCGCAAAGGCGAGCAAGATGCCCAAACCTGGCCCAGGATTTGCTTCCAAAAGGAATAGAATTGATTTCCCTGTCTGAGATGCTTGTTCAATGCCAATCGGGCTCAAGATACCATGATTGATCGCATTGTTCAAGAATAAGATTTTAGCGGGCTCGATGATGATATTGGCAAGCGGAAGCATATGTGCATCAATGATTGCCTGTACACCCGCTGCAAGCGCCTGGTTTAGCGCTTCCACGACCGGACCGATTCCGAGCGCAGCAATGATGGCAAGGATGGCCGCCAAAATTCCAGCCGAGAAGTTATTGTAGAGCATTTCAAAGCCGGAACGGATTTTATCCAAAAACAATCTGTCAATTTGCTTAATCAAATAACCGGCAAGCGGTCCCATTACCATAGCGCCTAAAAACATCGGAATATCAGCACCGACGATTACCCCCATCGTTGCCGTTGCACCGATTACGCCACCTCTAATGTCATACACCATACGGCCGCCCGTAAAACCAATCAATAGCGGTAGCAGGTATTTGATCATCGGATCGACAAGCGACGCTAGATGCTCATTCGGTAAATACCCATCAGGGATAAATAAAGCTGTGATGATACCCCAAGCGATGAACGCACCGATATTCGGCATGATCATACCGCTCAAATAGCTGCCAAACTTTTGAACCTTGGCACGAAAACCTTTTTCTGCCATAGAACTCTTCCCCTCTCAAATAATCTATGATAAATGTCCTATGGCTTTATTCTATTCTTTCGCCCCGCTAAAGACTATGTAAAGAAAACACCTTTTTGGCAGAAGCATTGCTGACAGAATTTAATTATCCCTCCCCCATTAAAATTTCTTGTTTCGATAAATCTATACTTTATCTCTTCTCGAGGGGAAAAAGGCCAATGCCTTGATTGCTCAAAGCACTGACCTTTTGAAGCTAGAGAGGATCCCGCTAGCATACTAAAGCCTATCTAGATCTAATTCATTCACGATGGAAGCCACTAATGGGTCTAGCGGGTTTAAAATGGGAGTAGATATATTCTCCGCAACTTGGCGTGAAGCCTGCACCATGGACAACTGGGCAACAGAAACGATCCTTTTTTCATTTTTCATGAGGCGGTGAAGATACATGTATAGTTCTTCGTTATATTCTTGCTGCTGTCCTTGCATGATCAATTCAAACGTATTCTCGATCACAACCGTCTCTATTTCCGGTGACTTTTCGCGTGCTTGCGCATAGTTCCGCAGCCGTTCCATCGTTCCTTTGACAGTTGCCGGATTCGTAAAGAGAAGTTTTTGCGGTTTTTCGATGCTGCTTATTGCCTCAAAGTAAGGTTCATCGATTTTAAATATCGGGACTGATCCAGGGAGCTGCCCTTTCTGTAGAAGCGCAATATAGTTTGTGCATGTTATGAGAATCGCATCAACATTAGATTGGGCGATCCATTCGATTTGCTCTTTAACTTTAGTTTGAGCATCCTGCTCATGAAAGGTTTCGTCAGCCAATACCCGAGCCATTAACGCAGGATCGACAAAGTGAATCAGTTCAATGTCATAGGAGGAAAATGCAGCTTCTATGTGTTCGATATTCGTATAATGTGCGTGCAAGCACCCGAGTTTTTTTCTCATAACAGCGCCCTCCCTTATTCTATTATTTCACCCCACCAAAAACGGCAAGTTCCATCCACTTAAAATAACAATCCGAATGCTTAAAACCGATTTCCCTCAGCCAATTGACCTGTATATCAACCCTCTCTAGCAAATTATCCTTTTTATCTGACCGATTATCATACTCCAAAGCTACTTCTTGCCTGTCCTTTTTGTTATGCATGGAAAGATGGTCTATAAAAAGTTCATCATACAATCTTTCCAATTCCGGTGAGGCTGAGGCCGTATGTTCAATATTTATGAAAATGCCGCCTGGAGCTAAGATTTCGTATATTTCTTGATACAATTTCTTTTTCTTCGGATTCGAAAGATGGTGAATAGCAAATCCAGAAACAACGCAGTCCACTGTCCCAGGTTCAACATACTTCCCAATGCCTTGACTAAAATCATCAAGATTAATTTCACAACGATCTATATAATCTTTCATATGGACACGTGCATGTTGAATCATTGGTTCCGAATGATCCAGTAGTACAGCGGAAGCTTCTGGATAGGATGTAAGCAAAATCTCCGCTAAAAAACCGTTTCCACATCCCAGATCCATAATTTTTTTTGGTTCTCGGATAAAATGGTTAATCACTTGCAGCATGATTTTTGCTTGCTCAGCCCCAAATGGGATTCCACCCCGAACCTGTTCCAGGTAATGCTGTGTTACATCTTGTCGTTGCCAATTTGTTGTTTCCATCCCTTCTCCCCCTTATGCTTTTATTCTCCTAGTAGGCGATAGGAGATCTACATCAAGTCTCTCGCGGTGCGGTCACTCTTTTTTTATTCAAATACTCCTCAAGAGATGAGCTTTATTATTTATTATTCCACTCCTTTCTTAATAAGCTATACGTAACCAAGTCTTCGTAATGGTCATATAGCCATTGACCATCCCTTTTGATTCCTTCTTTCACAAAACCTAATCTTTCTGGAATCGCTATACTCCTTTGATTATTTATTGCGCATTGAATTTCGACTCTATTGATGTCCAACGCTCCAAATAGATAATCCAGCAATGCCGAGATTGACCTCGTCATGATGCCTTGGCCTTGAGCTTCTTCAGAAAGAAAATAACCAATGCTTGTTGAACTATTTTTCCAATCAATATAATGAAGTCCTACCATTCCAACCAGTTTTCCGTTGTATCTAATGCCGGCATCAAAACCGTTGTTGTCTGCGTAGTTTTGTATCCAGATAGGAATGATCGATTCGAAATCTTCCGCTGATGTTCTTTTATCAACCCACAATAACCATTTTCTCAGATGTTCACGATTTGCATCAATCAGTTCAAATAACTCTTCCTTATTGTGCTGCTGTAATAGATCAATGGATATTTCTTTATCTATGATGAACGAAAACACGTTGACTCCCCCTTTGTGACTGCTAAACTAAAGTTAACAGTTCTTGCTAAACAGGAATAAACACTCTTCTATCAAATATCACTCCTGTTAAGTTATGCTTGTGCTTCAAGATAACTTAGCTGGGGGCTTGGAGAGATGGAGAAGATATTATTG
>NZ_JBWBKF010000026.1:0-489 GCF_057657925.1 Lederbergia sp. B243.17 | reverse complement strand
CCAGCGCTTGTCGCCGATAAGCAGGCGCCCTCCGCTTTTCTCTGTCCAGCTCCGGCGGCTAGGGGCTCGAGGTCACAAGCCATGCAAGGCCAAAGGCAAAAAGCGCCTTTTTCCTTGCCCGTCTTGTGCTTGTCGCCCCTGAGCAAGCCCCCTCCGCTTTTCTAGTGTCCAGCTTTAGGCGGCAGGGGCTAGCGCACTTCGGAAATCCGCCTACGATAAGTCAACATCGGCTCCTTCGTCGCCGTGTTTCCTTTATCTCGTTGGATTCCCTCCAGTCCGTACGCCCCTAAACGCCGCCCTCCGCTTTTCTCTGTCCAGCTGCGGCCGATAGGGGCTCGAGGTCGCTTTGAAAAAGCACAGGTGGGTTGAAAATCACCCACCCATGCTTTTTCTCCAGCGCTTGTCGCCCCTGATCAATCGCCCTCCGCTTTTCCTTTCTATATCAGCTTTATTCCGCTGATCAGGATGACGAGGGCCATGATTGCACGA
>NZ_JBWBKF010000025.1:0-130918 GCF_057657925.1 Lederbergia sp. B243.17 | reverse complement strand
CCAGCGCTTGTCGCCGATAAGCAGGCGCCCTCCGCTTTTCTCTGTCCAGCTCCGGCGGCTAGGGGCTCGAGGTCACAAGCCATGCAAGGCCAAAGGCAAAAAGCGCCTTTTTCCTTGCCCGTCTTGTGCTTGTCGCCCCTGGGCGAGCCGCCTCCGCTTTTCTTTACATCACCATTCCGCCATCAATATGTATCGTTTGGCCGGTGATGTAGGAGGCGGATTCGGAGGCGAGGAAGATGGTTGTTTCGGCGATGTCTTTTGGGTCGCCGAAGCGGGCGAGCGGGATTTGCTTGAGCATGGCTTCCTTTGTTTCCTCCGGCAGTTTATCAGTCATGTCGGTCGCGATGAAGCCAGGTGCGATGGCATTGACGGTGATGCCTCTGGATGCAAGCTCTTTTGCCGTCGTTTTCGTCAAGCCGATTACGCCTGCTTTGGCTGCCACATAGTTTGCCTGCCCCGGGTTTCCGCTGACTCCGACAATGGACGCAATGTTGATGATCCGTCCGGATTTTTGCTTCAGCATTTGCCGCGTAACAGCTTTCGTGCAGAGGAAGACCCCTTTCAGGTTGATGTTCATAACATCGTCCCATTCCTCTTCCTTCATTCTCATCAGGAGATTATCCTTTGTGATTCCAGCGTTGTTCACGAGAATGTCGATACTGCCGAATGTTTCGATTGCCAGTTTCATCATGTCCTGGACGTCGCTTGAAATGGAGACATTCGCTTTGCAGGCAACAGCCTGCCCACCGTTTTCTTGGATTTCATTTACAACTGCTTTCGCCGCTTCTTCGCTGCCCGAGTAGTTGACCACAACGTTCGCCCCTTCTCTTCCGAGTGAGAGTACGATTTCTCTGCCGATTCCACGAGATGCACCGGTTACGACTGCCGTCTTGCCATTCAACTTCATGCCATACCCTCCTTGATCCCTTCGATTGCCGCAGCAAGGCTGTCGGCATCAGAGACGGAATATGTTTGTACGTTGCGGTTGATTTTTTTAATCAGCCCGCACAGAACCTTTCCTGGACCGATCTCCACAAATGTATCAACGCCGAGTTCGATCAATTGAGCAACAGAATCTTCCCACAGAACTGGAGAATACAGCTGTTCAATCAATCCTTCCCGGATTTGACTGCCTGCTGTAACAGGCTTGCCGGACACATTGGCGATGACCGGAACTCCTGCGTCCTGGATCGTAATCCCGTCGAGGATGCTGCGGAATTTTTCTGCTGCCGGTTCCATAAGCCTTGAATGGAAAGGACCGCTCACCTGCAGCGGCAGGACCCTTTTCGCTCCTTTTTCCTTCGCGAGTGCACCGGCTTTTTCCACACCGGCAACGGTGCCCGAAATGACGATTTGTCCAGGGCAGTTCAGGTTGGCCAGTTGGACAGAGTCGCCAGCGGACGTAATCTCTGTCGTTACTTCCTCTAAAACCGTCCGATCCAATCCGAGAACAGCCGCCATTGTTCCTTCGCCGTTCGGCACAGCTTCCTCCATCAGTTCGCCGCGCATATGGACCGCATAGACAGCTTCCTCAAAGCTGATTGCACCGCTCGCCGCAAGCGCCGTGTATTCACCCAGGCTGTGGCCGGCTGTATAATCCGCTTTGATCCCTGCTGCATCGACCAGCTTCCATAATGCAATCCCTGCCGTCAAAAGGGCCGGTTGCGCATTAGCCGTCTTTGTCAGCTCTTCCTGCGGACCTTCAAACATGATTTTGGAAAGAGGATAACCAAGCCGCTCATCGGCCGCCTGGAAATAGCGGGCTGCTTCCTCGTATTGGTCATATGCAGATTTGCCCATTCCTGTTGTCTGGGACCCTTGTCCCGGAAAAACAAATGCGATTTTCCCCATTTTTCCCCAACTCCCTGTTTTGTATCAGCCTTTCATCACTGATTCTTTTATTTTTCCAATCATATTCTGTTCCACCATCATTCTCGTTTGGCGGACCGCATGAAAAATTGCATTCGCATTGGAAGAACCATGGGCCTTTACTACGGGTGCCTGTAAGCCGAAAAGAGCCGCCCCGCCGTATTCAGTATAGTCCAATTGATCCTTCAATCCTTTTAGATCCGATTTTACGATGCCTGTAGCAATTTTATTCTTCAGGCTTTTCGTAAGCGTCTCTTTTAACATCGAAAAGATCGCCGATGCTGTTCCCTCAATCGATTTTAGGACCACATTGCCGGTGAATCCGTCCGTAACGACGACATCGGCGTGGCCTGCAAGCAAATCCCGTGCTTCAATATTGCCGATGAAGTGGATATCCGCTTCTTTCAGCAGAGAAAAAGCGGCTTTCGTCAGTTCATTCCCTTTTTTCTCTTCTGATCCGATGTTCAAAAGGGCCACTCTCGGCCGTGTTATGCCTCGTACCCGCTCAGCGTACACGCTGCCCATCAAAGCATACTGCAAAAGATGTTCCGGTTTTGCATCCGCATTCGCTCCGAGGTCGAGCATCAGGAAGCCTTTCCCATCCAAAGTGGGAAGAGTCGGTGCAAGGGCCGGCCGGTCGATTCCTTCAATTCTTCCGACGACGAATAGACCGGAGGCCATGAGCGCTCCTGTGTTTCCTGCCGAGATGCAGGCGTCCGCCTCGCCATCAGCGACCGCTTGCGCCATCCGGACCATGGAGGCATCCTTCTTCCTCCTTACCGCCCGGACAGGCTCGTCCTCCGCTTCAATGATCTCTTCCGCGTGGACCACTTTTACATTTTCTCTCTTCTCAACATATTGCTCAATGCCCGCCTGTCTGCCGTAAAGAATAAATTCCGTATCTGCAAATTCAGCAGCAGCGCGGTTGATTCCCAATACAACCTCTTTCGGAGCATGATCTCCGCCCATTGCATCAATCGCTATTTTCATGTTCATCACCCTTTATGTTGGCTCGATCTGTACATTTCAAAGTCTCCTGAAAATACAAGCTCCTGCCCGACATAGCTGTTCACTTCGATAAAGGCGCGGCGGCTCGTTCCCGTACTTTTTTTCAGCTTTGCCTTCGCTACAACCCTTTCCCCTTCCTTGACTGGCCGGGAGAAATGGATATTAGCCCTAACTGTCAGAGCCAGCTCATCATTGATCACAGCTACGGCCAATGAATTCGCCTGTGCGAACAGGTGGTGGCCCCTTGCAATCCGGTTCCGTTTGAAAACATGTTCACTTTTAATGTCCAAAATCGAAATCGCCGATTCATCCAATTGAATATCAATGACTTCCCCAATCACTTCGTCAATCGGCAGCGCCCTCACTTCATCATTGACATGCTGTTCCGCCACCGACTTGATCCTTTCCCGTAATTCGGGGATAGCAAGCTCCATTCGGTCCAGCCGAATTGTTTGCACACTGACAGAAAACCTTACAGCAAGCTCTTCGTCTGTCACAAACGGGTTCTCACCGATTGTTTGTTCCAGAAGCTTCTGCCTTTCCTTTTTGGAAAGCTTCATATTCATCAGCACCATTTCCAGATATTAAGACTAGGTATTAATATCAGTATAAAAAAAATCCCGCACTTAAGCAAGGATAAAGTAAAACGATGAAAAAAGGGGGATGTCCATTCAGCTTCCGCTGATTAGCAGTGTACCTATCGGGCATTACTGCTTTAATCCCCCGTTCGTCATTTTATATGTTTTTTAAGAGTTGATTGACGCAGGTTAAGGACAATCCGTATCCCATCAATCTAGTTTCTCGCCGGTCAGTGCACCCGTTTCCTCCAGATACTCACGCAAGTGCAAGTACTCATCCCCGTTCCAAAATTCATCTGACTCAATCATCTTGGCTGCATCATTTCTCGCAGTTTCAAGTGCCCGGTAATCATGGACCATGTCAGCCATTTTGAATTCCGGAAGTCCGCTCTGCTTCTTGCCGAAAAAGTCGCCAGGACCCCGAAGTTCCAAGTCTTTTTCACTTAAAACGAAACCGTCATTCGTCTCTGTCATGATTTTCATCCGCTCTTTTCCGGTTTCCGACTTTGGATCGGCGAGCAAGATGCAGTAGGACTGCTCGCTTCCTCTCCCGACCCGGCCCCTGAGCTGATGGAGCTGTGACAAACCAAACCGCTCCGCATCATAAATAACCATCAGCGTGGCATTCGGAACATTTACCCCTACTTCGACGACTGTAGTGGATACGAGCAGATTGATCTCATTTTTACTGAAACGCTGCATGATTTCTTCCTTTTCAGCAGAAGGCAGGCGGCCGTGCATCAAGCCGATTTCAAATCTGCCGCTGAAATAGGACGACAGCATATTATAGACATCGACTGCATTTTGGTAATCAAGTTTATCCGATTCCTCAATAAGGGGGCAGATCACGTATGCCTGTCTCCCTTTTTGCATTTCGCCTTCCATAAAGCCGAGTATCCGGTCAAACATATTATGCTTGGCCCAAATCGTTTCGATTTTCTTTCTTCCGGCCGGCATTTCGTCAAGTACGGAAACATCCATCTCTCCGAATACTGTTATGGCAAGCGTCCTTGGTATTGGCGTCGCCGTCATGAACAGGACATCGGGACTCTCACCTTTCTCCCGGAGGATCTTCCGTTGCTCGACGCCGAATCGGTGCTGTTCGTCTGTAATGACAAGACCAAGATTTTTGAAGTTCACTTCATCTTGGATAAGAGCGTGGGTGCCGATCAGGACATCGATCTCTCCTTTCGCCAACCGCGCCAAAATGTCCTTCCGCTTTTTCCCCTTGACGGAGCTTGTCAGCAATTCAACGACAGCACCGGAAGAGCCAAGCAATCCGGCCAAACTTTCGGCATGCTGCTCAGCCAGTATTTCCGTCGGCACCATTAATGCCCCCTGATAACCCGCCGTATATGAAGCATAAAGGGCGATTGCGGCCACTGCCGTCTTCCCGGAGCCCACGTCTCCTTGGAGCAGCCGGTTCATCTTATAAGGCGATTTCAAATCATGGCATATTTCATTTACAACTCTTTTTTGTGCTCCGGTCAGTTCAAACGGCAGCGAGCCGATGAATTTCTTCAGTTTCTCCAGGTCATAGGATTGACTGATGCCTCCCGAGTTTGCTCGCTCCACTTTGCGGAGTGCTTGCATTTTCAATTGAAAAAACAAAAATTCTTCATATACCATACGCCGTCTCGCATGCTTGAGATCTTCTCGTGCTGAAGGAAAATGTATGTTGCCGAGCGCAGTTTTCTTTTCGGGAAGCTTGTATTGCTGCAGGATAGATTCAGGGAGAGTTTCTTCTATGTTACTTCCGAATTCATTGAAAGCCTGTGCGATATACCGCCTCATCGCCTTGACGGTCACTTTTCCCTTTACCGGATATACCGGTTCAAAATCCGCGGTACCGGCATGCGAGCCAAGCTTAATATCGCTGCCCGTAATGGTCTGGCGATGTTTGTCCCATTTTCCGGAAATGGTTACCGTATCGCCTGGGGAGAGCTGGTTTTTTAAATAAGGACGGTTGAAAAATGTCGCTTTAATTAAATAGGGATCAACAAGAACATGGAGCGTCAGTCTATTTTTCCTTTTTCCATAAAACATAAGGGAAGGTTCACTATGAACCTTCCCTTCCACAGTGATCCTTTCTTCGTGGGCGACCTCTGCCAAATCTTTTAATCTTGCGTCATCATACCGGAACGGCAGATATTCCAATAGGTCGGCTACCGTCACGATACCAAGTTCTCCAAGTGTTGTCGCCGTTTCTTGGCCAATCCCTTTTAAGATACTGACAGGCTGTTTGAGTGGGTTAGTCAATGTCGACACGCGCCATTCCGAAAATTTTCGCTTCCAGCATCTTGCCTGTAGGGGTGGCTGCTAATCCGCCCTCCGCTGTTTCCCTCAGCGAGCTTGGCATTTGCTTTCCGATTCTGTACATGGCATCAATCACTTCATCACAAGGGATCCGGCTGGAGATGCCTGCAAGCGCCATATCGGCTGCGACCATCGCATTTGCCGCCCCCATCGCGTTACGCTTGACGCATGGCACTTCGACAAGTCCGGCAACCGGGTCGCACACAAGACCAAGCATATTCTTTAACGTAATAGCCATTGCCTCTGCACATTGCTGCGGAGTGCCGCCCGCCATTTCTACAATCGCTGCTGCGGCCATTCCTGCGGCAGAACCAACCTCAGCCTGGCATCCCCCAGCAGCACCGGAGATCGAAGCGTTGTTCGCGACAACAAATCCGAACGCGCCCGATGTAAAAAGGAACTTGACCATCTGTTCCCGTGTTGGGTTCAGCTTGTTTTTCACAGCAAATAGCGTTCCGGGCACAACACCCGCCGAACCCGCAGTCGGCGTCGCACAAATGGTTCCCATTGCCGCATTCACTTCATTCGTAGCAACAGCTTTGCTGACAGCATCCAAAATGATTTCACCCGAAAGGAAATTTCCTTTTTTGATGTAATTTTGCATCAAGACTGCGTCTCCGCCAGTCAGTCCCGAATGGGAAGTGACCCCTTTTAATCCTCTCTCAACTGCTTCTTCCATGACCGTCAGACTTTTATCCATTTGGTGAAAAATCTCCTCATACGACCGGCCGGATGTTTCCATCTCCTGCTCGATCATGACATCTGAGATCTTCTTGTTCTGACTCTCTGCGATGCTGACCAATTCTGCTACATTGCGAAACATGTTGATATTCCTCCTTCTAGAAACCGGATGGTGCCAGTCGAGCAGCTGGCTTCTTAATCTACCACTCTGGCGACCTGCTGAATGTTGGGCAGCTGTTCAATTTCCTGTAGAACGGCTTCCTCAATATTCTGGTCGACTTCAATCGTCATCAAAGCCATCTTCCCTTTTTCTTTACGGGACACTTCCATATGGCCGATATTGATCTCATGGCGGCTTAATATATTTGATACGGCTGCGATTGCACCAAATCGGTCGTCATGTACAACGAGGATCGCGGGATGGTGCCCGGATAGTTTCAGTTCAAAACCGTTCAGCTCGGTGATCTCTATTTTTCCGCCGCCGATTGAAATGCCGACAAGCTCCATCTCGCCGTTCTCATCGCCAATTCTGATTCTTGCGGTGTTCGGTTGATTGGCATTCGCTTTCTCTTCGATAAATTCCACTCTAATTCCTTTTGCCTTCGCATTGTCCAACGACTGGATAATGCGCTCATCAAATGTGTCGTAATCCAGCAGCCCTCCGATTATGGCAACATCTGTCCCATGTCCCTTGTATGTTTTGGCAAAGGATTCGTAGAGTGAGATTTCTGCCCATTTCGGTTCTCTGCCAAAAAGACTCCGGGCGACTCTGCCGATTCTAGCAGCGCCTGCTGTATGGGAACTGGACGGACCGATCATGACCGGACCGATAATATCAAATACACTTTTATATTTCATATTCTACCCTCTCCTTGTCTGTAACCGGCTTCTCCAGACACAAGGAAATAGAAGGGGGACCCCTTCTATTTCCTTTGCTGCTTATCGACTTTCTATCATTTACAGTTGGCTCCGCTTTTCTTCTAGGCTAACTCCGGGCGCCTAGGGACTCGGGGTCATAAGACAAAGTTGGATAAAGGCTGGAAAGCGCCTTTTTCCGCCTTTGTCTTATTCCTGTCGCCTCTGAGCAAGGCGCCCTTCGCTTTTCGTTATTGTCCAGCTCCGGGCGGCAGCGACTAGCAGATTTCGAGATTCTTCCTACGATAAGTCAACATCGGCTCTTTCGTCGCCGTGTTTCCTTTATCTCGTCAGAATCCCTCCAATCTGTACGTCGCTAAGCGCCGCCCTTCGCTTTTCGTTATTGTCCAGCTCCGGGCGCCAGAGGCTCGAGGTCATAAGGTCAAAGAAGCTAAAGGCTAGAAAGCGCCTTTTGCTTCTTCGTCCTTATGCTTGTCGCCCCTGACCAGGCGCCCTCCGCTTTTCGTTATTCAACCGAGAAGATGTACGGGTAGAGCGGTTGGTTGCCGTTGTGGGTTTCGATTTCGATATCCGGGTAGTTTGTTTGGATGTAGTCGAGTAGCGCGTTTGTTGCGGTCTCGTTTGCATCCTCGCCGGATAGAATGGTCAGGATTTCGGAATCGTCGCTGATCATTTTTTCCAACAGCTGTGTTGCTGTATCGTTCATGGTCTTCGATGTGACGACGATTTTGCCGTCGGCGATACCCATGTAGTCGTCTTTCTCGATTTCCAGGCCGTCGATCGCTGTGTCTCTTACAGCATATGTGACTTGGCCTGTCCTTACCTGGGCCATCGCCTCTTCCATCCCGCTCTTATTCTCGCCGAGCGGAATGTTGCCATTAAATGCAAGAAGTGCTGCAAGTCCTTGCGGAACGGTCTTTGAAGAGACAACTGCTACATTCTCTTCCGCCAGTTCAGCGGCCTGTTCTGCTGCCATGATGATATTTTTATTGTTTGGCAGAAGGATGATATTCTTGGCATTTGCTTTTTCGATCGCTTTCATGAAATCCTCAGTGCTCGGGTTCATCGTCTGTCCGCCCTCGATGATTTCGCTTGCGCCGATGCTTTTGAACAATTCAGCGATTCCTGATCCCATCGATACGGCGATGATGGCAAAGTCCTGTTTTTCTGCCGGGCGGGTTTCCGTCTTCGCGGCAGGACGATGCTGAGGCGGCTCGTTTCCGACAATCGAGCTGTGCTGCTCTCTCATGTTCTCAATCTTCATTTTGATCAGATCGCCGTATTGTTGGCCGTATGACAATACGTTCCCTGGTGTTTCAGAGTGAATATGGACCTTCGCCACATCCTCATCTGCAATGACAAGCAGTGAATCCCCATACTCGCTCAGGTCATTTCTAAATTCTTCTTCGGAGAAAGGTTTCTTCCCTTCCGTAAACCGCACCATGAATTCTGTGCAGTAGCCAAATTGGATGTCTTCGGTATTCATGAATCCCTGGACATGCTGGTGATGGTTGGCACTTACGAAATCATCCAGCGACAATGCCGAGACAGGAATCTCAGGCAAAGCCTCACCTTTCAGTACGGCAAGGAATCCCTCGTAAACGAATACGAGCCCCTGGCCGCCGCTATCCACTACTCCGACCTCTTTTAGTACCGGCAAAAGGTCCGGCGTCCGATTTAGAGATGCTTTTGCCTCTTTCACAACCGCCTCCATGACAGCTACGATATCAATCTCTGTCTTGGCCGTTTCCACTCCCTTTGCAGCCGCATCTTTCGCAACTGTTAAGATGGTCCCCTCGACAGGCTTCATCACTGCTTTGTAAGCTGTTTTCACTCCTGCATCCAGCGCTTGGGCAAAATCTGTGCTCGTCAACAATTCCTTCGTTTCAATGTCCTTAGCGAACCCCCTGAAGAGCTGTGACAGAATGACACCAGAATTCCCTCTTGCCCCCATCAGCAGGCCTTTTGACAGCGCAGCCGCCACCTTTCCGACATGGGCCTGCATATGCTGCTGTACTTCCCTCGATCCAGACGACATCGACAAATTCATGTTGGTGCCGGTGTCGCCATCAGGCACAGGAAACACATTCAAAGCATCGACCATTGCCGCATTGGCGGACAAGTGGTTGGCACCTTGTATGATCATTTCTGCGAATCGATTTCCATCCAAAGATGTAATAGACACTCCTAATTTCCTCCTCATCAAGGATTCACAACTCGAACCCCTTGAACGTAAATGTTGACGGTATCAGCAGACATGCCAATCGTCTTTTCCAATGTGTATTTAACTTTCGATTGGACATTAGCAGCCACCTCGGAAATTTTTGTTCCGTAGCTGACGATAATGTACATATCTATATGCAAGGCGCCGTCTTCCTGGCGAATGATGATTCCGCGGGTAAAGTTTTCTCTGCGCAAAATCTCAGTCAATCCATCTTTGATTTGCTGCTTGGATGCCATGCCAACGATTCCGTAACAATCGGTAGCCGCCCCGCCGGCGATCGTCGCAATTACATCACTTGAAATTTCAATTTGGCCATATTTTGTTTTCATTTCGATGGACATTCAACTTCCCCCTTATGGTCAAAATACATAAATGCAGGATGTTAACGCATTCAAGCATATTCCTATAGATTATTTTACTATAGAACAAGTTAATTTCAAAGTATCACCTGTCCGATTATCCTTGCGCCGCCTTTCCTTGTCAAGGAAATCTTCTTTAAACAATGATACTGGAGTATTGCATTCTGGCAATTTGTATGGTAATTTATTTAAGTATCATTCATGATGACGAATAATTGAAGTGATGAGACAACCAATATTCTTACTTCAGCGACGGGAGGGAATGTAATATGCCAAAACAATGTGTCATTACCGGCCGCAAAACAAGCTCAGGCAACAAACGCTCACACGCGATGAACGCCAGCAAACGTACTTGGGGTGCCAACTTGCAAAAGGTCCGCATCCTGGTTGACGGCAAGCCAAAACGTGTATGGGTATCAGCTAGAGCGCTGAAATCCGGCAAAGTCGAACGCGTATAATGAAAAAGAAAAGACCGGCCGCTGGCCGGTCTTTTCTTTTATTATATCCATTGTCAGCCTTTTTTGAATGTCCCCAGCATTGCTCTTACAATGCCTCCAAGAAATCTGGGCAGCTTGATTGTATAAAATCTCATCACTTTCCCTCCTAATTCTCTCGGTCTTTCTCTCCGCTCAACACTATTATATTCGCCTGTTATGGATAAGTACGCGCCCGTCAACAATCGGGCGGGGATAAATCTTCACTTCTTATCATCATTAATATGCCTTTTTCAAATGAAAAAGTACCGGTTTGTTCAGCCAGTTCATTACTGATGCACAGCGAAGAACCAAATGGGACGGTTTTATTTTTCAGCGGATACTTAAAACCTTCGAGTGTCAGTCCGGTTATCGTTCCGGAAAGAGGGATAAATGAGACATATTGTTTGCTGTCCTGAAGGACGCTATAGGTTCCTGGAAAATAAGCGCTTAGCTCATTCTGGTTATCTATGATTTTTATTGATACCGATCGGTTCTTTTCAAGCAGCGGAACGAGCATCATAGCGTTCGCAAAAAAATGGTCAAGCCTGCCGCCGGTCGCCCCAAAAACAAGAATTTCTGCGGGCTTGTATTCAAGGGCGGCAAGCATCGCCAATTCCATGTCCGTTTCGTCCTTTTCGGGCCTATATTGCTTTACTTGGCCCGCGGAAAGGATGATTTCTTCCATGTTAGCAGGCGGGATGGAATCAAAATCACCGACAGCCAAGTCGGGTACAAGTCCTGCTGCCAGAATATGTTCGACACCTCTGTCGGCACCGATCCAAAAACCATCCGATTGTGCAAACTGCCGCAGATCAGGGATTAGCCGGGCTGGTCCTCCTGCGACAACATAGACTTTTGTAGCATTCATCTTTCAGCTGTAAGTGCCTGGCGGATTTTGCCCATCGCCGCAGCTCTGTCCTTTTGGCCGAAAATGGCTGAACCGGCAACGAATACATCCGCCCCTGCATCCCGACAGATTTTTGCGGTGGCGGCATCAATCCCTCCATCCACTTCAATTTCAATCCTGTGATTCATTTTTTCCGCAAGTTCTTTCACTTCAGTAATTTTCGGGACGACGGCCTCGATGAATTTTTGCCCGCCAAATCCTGGATTGACTGTCATGATCAATACCATGTCCGTCTCTTGAAGTACATATTGCAGACAAGAAACAGGGGTTCCCGGGTTGAGGACAACGCCCGCTTTCACACCGAAACCTTTGATTACCTGCAAAGTGCGGTGCAAATGTGGGGTGGCTTCTGCATGGACGGTAATCATATCTGCACCCGCCTTGGCGAACGCTTCAATGTAATTGTCAGGTTCGCTGATCATCAGATGTACATCCAATGGCAGATCCGTCACGGCCCGGGCTGCTTCCACGACGAACGGGCCCATGGAAAGATTCGGAACAAAGTGGCCGTCCATCACATCAATATGGATATAGTCAGCACCTGCTGCTTCCACTTCCCTTATTTCGTTGCCAAGCTCCGCAAAATTTGCGGCTAAAATGGAAGGTGCAATTTTCATGCTTAATACCTCGGCTTTCTATCTTGTATTTCAGCAAGGAATTCCAAATAATGCTCATAACGGTAATCCGGGATTTCTCCGCTTGCTACTGCTTCTTTTACTGCACATTTCGGCTCATTGACGTGAAGACAGCCTCTGAATTTGCAGTTCTCGCTCCTTCTTGCCATCTCTGGGAAAGCATGCGCAAGATCTTCCGCTTCTATTTCGTTAAAATCAAGAGAGCTGAAACCGGGCGTATCGGCTACGAGCCCTCCGCCAATATCAATCAGCTCCACATGCCTTGTCGTATGTTTCCCACGGCCGAGTGAAGCGGAGATTTCGTTCGTCTTAATATCGAGATCAGGTTTCAGCACATTCAGAAGCGAAGATTTGCCAACACCAGACTGACCGGCAAACACGCTCGTTTTTCCTTTTAAATGAGGCCAAAGAGGTTCAATCCCTTCCTCTGTCCTGGAGGAGAGGAGAAGTACATCGTACCCCGCTTCCCGGTAATCGTCGCTGTAACGCTCAACCGACTTCCGCTCTTTCTCTCCAAGAAGATCCGCCTTCGTAATACAAATGATCGGCAATATTTCCTTTGACTCAATAATTACGAGAAAACGGTCAAGAAGAGCCGGGCTGAAATCCGGCTCCGCTGCAGAGAAAACGAGAATGGCCTGGTCAATATTGGCGATCGGCGGCCGGACCAACTCATTTTTCCTTGGTTTTACTTCCATGATGTATCCCTCGCGGTCATTTTCCGCCTGGTATGTCACAATGTCGCCGACAAGAGGGTTCACCTTGTTCAGCCGAAAGACACCGCGGCCTCTGCACTGGATAATGTCCTCATCTGTTTGTACATAGTAAAAACCGCTCAATGCTTTGATAATTTTACCTTCGGTCATGGCACACGTCCTTTCCTAAGTTTATTCGCCCGGATAATGGACTTCTTGTTCCTCGATGACGGTATTGTCCCTGATCACTTTATAGCCGGCTTTCTTTCCTTTTTCAATCGTGAACTCAAGGACTTTTCTCTCAGTCTCAACTATTGAGAATGAATCGGCAGGTGTGGTCATACTGTGGTTGAAATCCTCAATGAAAATTCTTATCTCTTGGGGCTCACCCTCCACGGCCGGTTCATAAGGAATGACAATCTCCTTCGTCAAAGTCTGAGGCGGAACTTCCTCTTTACCTTTTGACATGATAACCTTGACCGTTTCACCTTTTGACAGTTTAGCTTTTGGTTCATGGCTTTGGGAAATCACCTGACCAGCCGGAACCGTATCATTGTACTCCTCTGTTGACATGTCAATGTTGAGCCCGGTATCATCTGCATAGCTTTCAAGCGCCTTCTGATTGTAGCCGCGCAAGTCTTTCAATTCAATTTTGGGTTCCCCAAGACTCACCGCGAAGGTGATTGTCGTGTCTTCCGGAATCACCTCTGTTTCGGGCTCGATATCCTGGTCAAGAATTGTGCCTGCTGGCAAGGTGTCAAATCGATCCTCCTTATTCACAGGCTTGAACCCAGCTTCTTCCAGCATGGTTTTCACTTCGTCAAAGGAGCGGCCTTTATAATCGCCTACCGAATATTTCTCTTTTCCTAAAGAAACATATATGTCGACCCCGCTGCCTTTTTTCACTTCACGGTTCGCCTTCGGATATGTCTTGATGACGTCGCCTTCTTCGATTTCATCATCCGGTGTTTCTAATGTCTCCCTCACATCCAGGCCGACTTCCGTCAGTTTTGCAACCGCGTCTTCAAGACTCTCGCCGCTGACATCAGGGATCTTGACATCTTGGGACTGGTTCAAAGCCGGCATAATGAAGAAGAGGAAAACAAAGGCAAGCAGCAGCAATGCTACAATTGAACCGAGGATAATCGGCAGCTTTTTACGCTTTTTCTTCTTGCTATCTTTCTTTTTTAGCGGTTTTTCCTTTTTGGCAGGCCGGTCTTCCTCTTGCTTTGCTTCAACAGCCTGAAAAGGCCGTTCATCAAGGATGGCCGGCATGATCTTTGTGGCATCATCATCTTCGGGAATCGCAAACTTCGGTTCGTTCATCCGCTCAGGGTAAAGCGCAGTCTGCAAATCCTTTTCCATTTCTTCTGCATCTTCATACCGGTACATCGGATCTTTGGCAGTCGCTTTTAAAACAATGTTCTCAACGCTCTGCGGAAGATCCGGGTTCCACTGTCTGGGCGGCGGTGTATCCGACTGCAAATGTTTCAAAGCGATCGATACTGCGGATTCACCCGAGAAAGGCAGCGTGCCGGTCAACAGTTCGAACATGACAATACCAAGTGAGTAAATGTCAGACTTCCTAGTCGCCATCCCGCCCCTTGCTTGCTCCGGAGACAAGTAATGGACCGATCCGAGCACGGTATTCGTTTGTGTAATCGCAGTTGCGCTTAAAGCTACTGCGATTCCAAAGTCAGTGATTTTCACGTGACCGTCATGGTCAATTAAAATATTCTGCGGCTTGATATCCCGGTGAATAATATGATTCTCATGAGCGTGGGCCAATGCAGACGCCAGCTGCTGCATGATGTCGAGAACGGTGGCAACCGGGATCGGGCTGTGTTGTTGAATATACTGCTTGAGCGTCATGCCAGCGACATATTCCATGACGATATAGTATAGCTGGTCCTCTTCTTCTCCCACATCATAAATACTGACAATATTGGGATGGGCCAGGCTTGTCGCTGCTTGTGCCTCCCGTTGGAACCGCTTGATGAATTCTTCTTCATTCTTCGAGCTTACCCGCAGAATTTTCACGGCCACATCCCGATCGAGGATCATGTCATGGGCAAGGTAAACATTCGCCATGCCTCCGTCGCCGATCATCCGGATAATTTTATATCTGCCGCTGATTCTTTTTCCAATCAGCATGGCGTACACCCGCTTTCAGCTTCCTGCTTTACGATGGCGACAGTAATATTGTCTTCTCCGCCATTTTGATTGGCCAGGACAACCAATTGATCCGCTTTTTCCGCCAGCGGCTTCTCCGCCTTCAACACTTCTGCCAACTCTTCGCCGGACAATTTATTCGACAGCCCGTCTGAGCAAAGCAAAAGCAGGTCTTCTTCTTCGAATGTCAGCGTCTTGACATCCATCCCAATTTCAGTTTCTGTGCCAAGCGCTTTAAGTACGACATTTTTGCGTGGATGATGCTCGGCATCCTCGTGGGAAATGAGTCCGGTTTTGACGAGTTCATTTACGAAAGTGTGATCTTCGGTCAGTTGCTGAAATCCGTTTTCATTTAGGATATAGCAGCGGCTGTCTCCGATATTGACAATCGTGGCAAACAGTTCCGTGCAGATGGCAGCGACCAGTGTCGTTCCCATCCCCGCACAATGCTCATTGGTGTTGGCATATTCAAGTATTTCCCGATTGGCATTCGGGATACTTTGCTGAAACCACTTTTCAGCATCATCTGGTGTCGTCATTTTCCCCGACTCCTGCCAACTTTTTGACAGGGAAGCGACAGCCATCCTACTGGCCACATCTCCCGCTTTATGGCCGCCCATCCCGTCTGCCACGATCGCCAGGCAGTCATGATGGGTGTTGAAAAAAATGCCGCCATCATCTTCATTATGGCGGCGGACTTTTCCCTGGTCTGTCCTAAAGACCGTTTCCATACCCTCACCTCGTCTCTTCTTTGCGCTCCTTCGCCCGAAGCTGTCCGCAGGCAGCCTCAATATCATGGCCTTGTTCCCGGCGGATGGTCACATTGATTCCACGGTCTTTTAGCGTTTTCTCAAACTTGAAGATCTGGTTCTTTGGCGTTCTGACATAATCGCGTTCTGGGACATAGTTTACTGGGATGAGATTGATATGGCATTTCAGATCTTTTACGAGATCTGCAAGTTCTTCAGCATGCTCGACTTGATCGTTCACATTTCCGAACAGTCCATATTCAAAACTGACTCGCCGGCCGGTCTTATCAATATAGTACTTGACCGCCTCGATCAGATCCGGCAATTTATACGCACGATTGATCGGCATCAGCCGTGAACGCAGTTCTGTATTCGGTGCATGCAGTGAGACTGCAAAATTGATCTGCATTCCTTCATCCGCAAACTTATAAATCTTTGGAATGATCCCGGATGTCGAGACCGTAATATGTCTTGCTCCAATGTTAAGTCCTTGATCGTGGTTGATAATCTTCAAGAACGAGAGCATCTGATCATAATTGTCAAACGGCTCGCCAATTCCCATAATAACGACCGAGCTGACTCTTTCATCGGTTTCATCGAGCGCCTTTTGTACTTGTACGACCTGGGCCACGATTTCTCCTGCTTGCAAATGTCGTTTCAGCCCGCCAAGAGTGGATGCGCAAAATGTGCAGCCGATCCGGCAGCCGACCTGTGTTGTTACACAGACAGAGTTTCCATACTCATGGCGCATCAGAACGGTCTCAATCGAATATCCATCCTGCAGTTCGAACAGGAACTTAATCGTTCCGTCGGCAGAAGTATGCTTAATGATCGTATTTAACGCGGTCATTGTAAATTGCTGCTGCAATTTCTCCCGCAATTCCTTAGACAAATTGGACATCTCCTCGAAAGAAGAGACTCTCTTCACGTAGAGCCAGTCGAAGATTTGATTCGCCCGGAAGCTTTTTTCGCCGTTTTCCGTCAGCCATTTTTTCATCTCTTCAAGCTGAAGGGAATAGATCGACGGAGTCAGCAATTCCTCCGGCTTTTTCCGCTTCTTCACTGTTGTTGTTTCCATTACTTGACCTTCTTTCTAAAGCTGGAAATGAAAAATCCATCTCCGCTGAAATCCTGTGGCAATATTTGCAGCATATGACCGTCTGCCAGTGCGGCAAGCGGCTCGGGCAATTGCAAAGCTTCCGGAGCAAAATCTGGATGCTCCTGCAAAAAGGCTTTTACGATTCCCGTGTTTTCATCTTTATCTATTGTACACGTACTGTATACAAGCAGACCATCTTTTTTTACAAGCTTTGCAGCTTCGGCCAACAATGATTGCTGGACTACCGCTAATGATTCAACATCCTTTTCCGTTTTCGCATATTTGATATCCGGTTTTCTGCGCAAGACACCAAAGCCTGAGCACGGAGCATCGACAAGCACACGGTCAAACGAGTCATGAGGAAATTCCTCCCCCGCTTTTCGGCTGTCCATCGCTTTTGTCTCGACAGTCGTCAAGCCGAGGCGGCTTGCATGCTCGTTGATGAGGGCGACCTTATGCGGATGGAGATCCAATGCAGTCACGCTTCCCCTGTTTTCCAGTCTTTCTGCAATATGCGTCGTTTTCCCCCCAGGGGCGGCACACATGTCCAGCACCTTGAGCCCCGGCTCAATTTGCAAAGCATAGCCGACAGCCATGGAGCTTTCATCCTGAATGGTTAAAAGCCCTTTTTTATAGGCTTGTGTATGAGCAAGATTTCCCTTTTTCGCGCGGATTGCCGCTGGCAAAATCGGACTTGCCTCTGCTTCCACTCCTTCTTCTTCCAGCATGCCGAGCACCGCTTCTCTTGAAGCAGCGAAAAGATTGACCCTCGCTGTCTGAAGCGGGGCGATCAGATTCGTCTCGCAGATTTCAGCCGTTTTTTCATAACCGTATTGCTCGGCCCATTTCTTAACGAGCCAGAGCGGATGACTCGTCCGGATCGAAAGCCGTTCAAGCGGATCAGTGATTTCATCCAGGCTTGGCAAGCCGTTACGCTGCACCGAGCGGAGCACCCCGTTGACCATGCCCGAAATCCCGCGATGACCCCTCCTTTTTGCAATCTCGACCGCTTCATATAAGATCGCGCGCTCAGGGATTTTATCCAAGTATTCCATCTGGTAAAGTGAGAGCCTTAGCAGATTCCGCACCCAGCTTTCAGGCTTCTTTTTGATAAAAGGCTTTAGAAAGTAATCAAGTGTCATTTTTCGCTGGACGGTTCCATAGACGATTTCCGTCAAAAGAGCCGTATCCGCCCGTGAGAAATCGTTTTTTTCAATTACCCTGTTCAACAGCAAGCTGCTGTATGACTGGTTGCGTTCGATTGATTCCAATATTTCAAGCGCTGCTTCGCGTACATTCTTCTTTTTATTCATTACCGAGCACATCACCAATCTTTAAATTTGCCCCTGTGCCGTGCAGAAATTGTTCAGCCGGCATTCTCTTTTTCCCAGCGGGCTGAAGCTCTGTTATTTTCAGTCCTCTGCCATCGCCGCAGGCAACAATAAAGCCATCCGACTCAAGCTCAGTGACGGTTCCCGGTTCAGCATCTGACAGCTTCCCCGTCAATTGCGCCTTCCATATTTTCAGAGGCTTGCCTTCCCGAACAGTATAGGCAACCGGCCAAGGGCATAAGCCGCGAACCTTGTTGAAAACCTGCTCCCCTGTTTTGCTCCAGTCAATCTTCTCTTGTTCTCTCGAAATGTTCGGGGCATATGTTGCCTCGCTGTCATTCTGGGGGATAGCTTCGATTTGTCCGGAAAGGAGCGGCGGCAGTGTGTTTGCAAGAAGATCTGCGCCGATACGGCTCAGCTTTTCGTGGAGGGTTCCGACATCGTCAGTCTTTTCGATCGTAATCGCTTCCTGGCTGATAATATCGCCGGCATCGAGCTTTTCGGCCATGTACATGATCGTAATTCCGGTCTGTTCCTTCCCTTCAAGAATGGCATAGTGGATCGGAGCACCACCTCTCAGTTCAGGCAGCAAGGAAGCATGAACATTAATGCAGCCGAACCTCGGAATATCCAATAGAGCTTTCGGCAAAATCTGCCCAAAAGCTGCCGTAACAATGAGATCAGGGGCAAGCCCGGCAATTTTTTCCACTTCCTCGGCTTCCCTGATTTTTTTCGGTTGATAAACCGGAAGGCCAAGCCTGATCGCCTCTTCTTTGACCGGAGGCGCAGTCAGGATCTTTTTCCTCCCAACCGGCCTGTCCGGCTGTGTGACCACCCCGATCACGTCATAGCCTTCATCGACAATCCGCCGCAAAACCGGGACGGAAAAATCAGGCGTTCCCATAAATAAAATTTTTGTCATTCTACATCGCTCCCGTCCGGTTCAAGCTCTATATACTCAATCACTTTTGACGTGAACAGCACTCCATGCAAATGATCGATTTCATGCTGAAGCGCCCTTGCCAAAAAGTCTGTTGCTTCTATTATAAAAGGATTTCCATGCCTATCCTGCGATTCCACGCGAACAGAAAACGGTCTCTCGACTTTGCCATACAGGCCAGGAAAGCTCAAACAGCCTTCAACATCCGTCTGTGAGCCCTGTTTCTTTGTGACTCTCGGGTTGATCAGTTCGATTCTTCCGTGTTCGTCCTCAATATCCACGACGGCAATCATTTTGGCGATGCCGATCTGAGGTGCGGCCAAGCCCACGCCGTCCTCTGCAATCATCGTATCGTACATATTATCGAGCAATTCACCAAGTGCTTGGTCAAAAACGGCAACCTGCTCGCAGTTTTTTTCTAAAATGTCATTTGGGTAATGAACGATGGGAAGGATAGCCATCCGAGTCCCCTCTCTTCCTGTTGATTACATCATAGTATAAGGATTGACATCTATTGAAATGGTCAACCCTTCTTTTGCATACTGCTGCTGATAGTGTTCCATTATTTTCCTGAGGGCCGTGTTCATCCCTGGCTCACTTTTGTATTTTATCAGACATTGATAACGATATCTATCATTGATTCGGGGAATCGGCGAAGCGACAGGGCCGAGCAGGATCGCCTGATCGGACAACTGTGAGGTCATATATTTTGAGATTTTGCCGGCGGCAGAGACCGTCTTCATCAAATCATCATGGCTAATTGTAATCAATGCCAAATAGTAGAAAGGCGGATAAGAACCGATTTTCCTCATCATCATCTCACGGCGGTAAAATTGATCATAGTCATGCATGCTGGCGAATTCAATGCTGTAATGCTCGGGAGTGTACGTCTGGATGACGACTTCTCCTGCGAGTTCATGCCTGCCGGCTCGGCCGCTCACCTGGGTGAGAAGTTGGAATGTTTTTTCTGCTGCCCGGAAATCCGGGAGGTGCAGCATCGTATCGGCGCTTAGAACGCCGACCAATGTAACATTCGCGAAATCGAGACCCTTGGCGATCATCTGCGTGCCGAGCAGTATATCAGCCTGTCCAGACTGGAACCGGTCAAGCAGCTTTTCATGCGCGCCTTTTGTTCTCGTTGTGTCCACATCCATCCGGATCACCGATGCTTCAGGAAGCAATTTAAGCAGTTCCTCTTCTACCTTCTGTGTTCCCGTGCCAAAGTAGCGGATATGGGTGCTGTCGCATTCCGGACATAAATCCGGCACTCCTGTTTGGAACCCGCAGTAGTGGCACTTCATTTCATTTGTATAGCGATGGTATGTGAGCGATATGTCACAATGCGGACATTGCATCACATATCCACAGTCCCGGCACATCATGAAGGAAGAGTGCCCCCGCTTGTTGAGAAAAAGGATCGTCTGTTCTTTCTTTTGCAGGCGATCCTGAAGCTTTTCGAACAGTTCAGTAGAAAACATCGAGCGGTTGCCGTTCCTCATTTCCTCCCGCATGTCGACAATGCTGACAGCTGGCAGGGCACTGTTGTTCATCCTTTTTGGCAGAGACAACAGATGATAGACTCCTTTTTGCGCGCGTGCGAACGACTCGAGCGACGGTGTCGCACTGCCGAGAATAACCGGGCAATGGTGGGTCTGGGCTCGTTTCACCGCCACGTCCCTCGCATGGTATCGCGGCGCCTCCTCCTGTTTATAGCTCGTTTCATGCTCTTCATCAATAATGATGAGGCCGAGATTTTCAAACGGTGCAAAAATGGCTGAACGGGCACCGACCACAACGCTCGCTTCCCCGCGTTGGATTTTCCTCCACTCATCATATTTCTCCCCGATGGAAAGCCCGCTGTGCAGAACGGCCACATCGTCTCCGAACCTGCTTTTGAACCGGTCAACCATTTGCGGAGTAAGGGCAATTTCGGGGACGAGGACAATCGCTTCCTTTCCCTCTTTTAATACTTGCTGAATTGATTGAAGATAAATTTCTGTTTTCCCGCTTCCTGTCACGCCATACAGCAAAAAAGTTTCATAGATTTGTTTCTCTAGAGAATTGAGAATGGGCCGGATTGCCTGCTCTTGATCCTCCGTAAGCGGAAGCGGCTCCGTTCTCTTGAATGTTTTATGGGCATATGGATCACGGTATACTTCTTCCCGGCCTGTCTTAAGCAGTCCCTTTTTCACGAGAGCTGAGACTGTTGCTGCTGCAACCCCTGTCTGTTCTGTCAGTTCTTTTTCACTGTACTGTTCTTTCGGATTGGCAAGAATATAGGCAAGGACGTCCTTTTGCTTTGCCGCACGGCTGCCGAGCTCATCAAACGCCTGCTGAAGCTGGTCGCCGGGGAGGGCTGGAAAAATGACCTTCTTCGTTTTCTTTCCTGCCTTGCTCTTAATATGATAGATCACCTCGGCATTGCCCGCTTTGATTTCCGCATGCAGCTGCCGGAGCAGATGGAGCTCTTCGGCCTCTTTCCAAGAGATTTCCTCTCTGCCTGCAAGAATATCTTCAAGCACAGGCGACGTTCCAGGAGTGCCGACCCGGCGGATGCCCTTTTCGTACTTCGCTTTCATCGCTGCCGGAAGCATCGCATGGAAAGCGGAGATTTTAAAGGACAACGTTTCATCCGCCAGCCAATTTCCCAGTTGCAGCAGTTCCTCGTTTAGCACGGGCTGCAAATCAAGCGGCTCTATGATCGGTTTCAGGTTTTTGGCGTCTGATTTCTCCTTCACCTTTGTTACAAACCCTTGGATTGATCTTGGTCCGAACGGAACGGCGACACGCATGCCGGGCTCTATCATCCCTTGCCACTTTTCGGGTACTTTGTAATCAAATTCCCTGTCTACTCCCAATGCTGGCACATCAACAATGACAGCAGCAATTTTCATTTCATCTCTCTCCCAGCTTATTGCGGATTTCCCGCAGAATCTCTTTTGCTGTTTCATATTTGCTCAGAAGAGGCAGTTCTTTGACCGTTCCTTCTTTATCAAAGATCGTGACGATATTCGTATCACTTGCAAATCCTGCCCCTTGCCTAGTCACATCATTAGCCACAATCATGTCCGCATTCTTCCTCTTCAGCTTGCCTGCTGCATATTCAGCAACCTTTTCCGTTTCAGCAGCAAAGCCGACAAGGTACTGCTTGTCCTTCCGCTCGCCGAGTTCCATCAGGATATCCCTTGTCCTCTCAAATTCGATGACAAGGTTGCCCTCTTTCTTTTTCAGCTTGTTCTCGAACACCTCTTTCGGGCGGTAATCGGCGACGGCTGCAGCTTTGATGACAATATCTGCTTCCTGGAACCTGTCCAGCACTTCCCTATACATGTCATCCGCACTTTCAATTTTCACCAGTTCGACACCTTGGGCTGCTGGGAGGGCGGATCCGGTTACGAGAATAACGCGTGCTCCCATATCGGCAGCTGCTTCAGCAAGCGCAAAGCCCATTTTACCTGATGAGCGGTTTGTCAAGTAGCGGACAGGATCGATTCTTTCCTTTGTTGCTCCTGCCGTAATGAGGACGGTTTTGCCCTCAAGCCCCTTTTCTGAAAAATGACTGCTTACGGCTGCAGCTATCGTTTCTGGTTCTTCAAGCCTGCCTTTTCCGGTCCAGCCGCATGCGAGATAGCCTTCACCCGGTTCGATAAAGCGATAGCCGAAAGAAGCAAGGGTCTGAATGTTCTTTTTCACAGCAGGATGGTTGTACATGTTCACATTCATTGCCGGTGCAATCCAGACCGGGGCAACTGTTGCCAATATTGTCGTCGGAATCATCGAATCAGCAATTCCGTTGGCGAGCTTGCCAATGATATTGGCTGTTGCAGGAGCGACAATTACCAAGTCGGCCCAATCCGCAAGATCGATATGGGCAATGACTGCCGAATCCTTTTCATCAAATGTATCGGTATAGACATCATGTCTGGATAATGCCTGAAAAGTAAGAGGCGCGACAAATTTTGCTGCCGAATCACTCATCATCACTTTGACCTGGAATCCGGCCTGGACAAGCTTGCTTGTAAGCGCAGCAGCTTTATAAACGGCGATTCCGCCTGTTACACACAGTAATATATTTTTCCCGGACATACGATCTTCTCCTATCCATCGATAATCTGCTTTATTCTTCTGCCTATATTATGAATCAATGAAGGGGGAGATAAAAGAAAAAACAACCCGTTCCAGGTTGTCTTTTGCTTTCCTATTCATCTTGAGGCTCTTGATCCTTCAGGAACAATTCGCCTTTGTAGATTTCCTCCAGTGCCTTGCCGACATATTTATGCGAGACGTATTCATCCAAAATCGGATCCTGGTCTTTTTGGAACTGTCTTGCTCTTCTCGCAGCAACGGTAACAAGCGAGTATTTTGAATCGATAACATTCAGTAACTTGTCAATAGAAGGATATAGCATATTATTTAGCCTCCAGCATTTTAATGTATTTTTCAATTACCCTTTCGCTCCGGCAGTGCTCTGCGACAACGATAGCATTAATCCGGTCAACAGCCTGCTCGACATCGTCATTGACGACGACGTAATCGTACAGATTCATCAATTCGATTTCCTTGCGAGCAGCCTCCATCCGGTTATTAATCAGATCGACTGTCTCAGTTCCCCTTCCGACAATCCGGCTCTCAAGCTCCTGCAGGCTCGGCGGCATCAGGAAGATGAAAAGCCCTTCCGGAAACTTTTCCCGTACCTGTCTTGCTCCCTGCACTTCGATCTCCAAAAAAACATCCTTGCCGGAATTGAGCGTCTCCTGGACATAATCGACCGGTGTGCCATAATAATTCCCGACATACTCAGCATACTCGAGAAGCTTATCTTGCTGGATCAGCCTTTGGAATTCTTCTTTCGATTTGAAAAAATAATCAATTCCGTCGCGCTCCCCTTCCCGTGGCTTCCTGGTCGTCATGGAAATCGAGTACTCGAATTTTGCGTCAGGCCTCGAAAATACTGCCTTGCGCACCGTTCCTTTCCCGACACCGGATGGTCCGGATAATACAATCAATAGTCCCTTTTCTTTCATTTCCTCTCGCTCCTACCCTTCATCATGGCTGTCTTTGCCGTTAATTCTCTGTGCTACCGTTTCCGGCTGTACTGCCGACAAAATCACATGTTCACTGTCCATGATGATCACAGCCCTCGTCCTTCTTCCATATGTTGCATCAATCAGTGTAGCATTTTCTCTTGCATCCTGGATGATCCGCTTGATCGGCGCGGATTCCGGGCTGACGATAGAAATGATGCGATTGGCGGAAACGATATTTCCGAATCCTATATTTAAGAGTTTGATCGGCATAATGCCCCTCCCGTCAGCTATCGGCTATTGTCAACAATTATGATACATATGTAATATTTTTATTCAGCAGGACCTGCCCGCAAGCAGGGGGCATTTTTCCATTCGGCATATCCCCTCTTCCTGCTTCATTCCTGAACATGAAAAGGTAATAGAGTTTCGCTCTATTACCTCTCACATTATATCATAGTTTATTGACGTTTTCTTGCCAAAAACGTTCCAGCCAGTAAAAAAGTCGGCAACGCACCGAACACAGCAACTAGAAGCCAATCAAGCGGCTGAATAGCGACAGTGTGGAAAATCGGCTGGAAAGCAGGAACATAGATGACGATGAACATGAGTACGGCAGAAGAGATCACCGCCCAGACGAGGTATTTGTTCTCAAAGGGGTTTCGCGAAAAGATGGAAACTTCGCTGCGGCAATCAAACACATGGATCAGCTGAGCAAGGATCAACGTTGCAAAGGCTATGGTCTGAGCATATGGAAGATCTGCCGGATTCCGCTTATAGACGATAAGAAAAGCGAGCAGAGTGGCTATGCCGATTAAAAACCCTCTCGAAATTACTTTCCAGCCAAGCCCTCTGGCAAATACCCCTTCTTTTGGATGTCGCGGCTTTCTTTTCATCACATTTTCTTCAGGCTGGTCCATCCCGAGCGCCATCGCCGGAAGTCCGTCCGTGACAAGGTTGACCCATAGGATTTGGATCGGGACGAGCGGCAATGGCAGCGACATCAGCATGGCAAACAGCATGACCAGAATCTCTCCTACATTGGAAGCGAGCAAGTATCGAATGAATTTCCGGATGTTTTCATAAATATTCCTTCCTTCATAAATCGCTGCTTTAATCGTCGCAAAATGATCATCGAGCAGGATCAGGGAGGAAGCTTCCTTGGCAACATCGGTACCGGTGATGCCCATCGCCACACCAATATCGGCCGTTTTGATCGCCGGAGCATCATTGACACCATCTCCCGTCATTGCTACAATGTGGCCGCGGTTTTGGAAGGCTCGGACGATTTTCAATTTGTGCTCTGGAGAAACCCGGGCAAAAACGGGAACCTTTTCGACAACCTCTTCAAGCTCCTCGACTGTCATTTCATTCAATTGCTTTCCATCAATGATCGGATCGGACGGAGACATGATCCCCAATTGCTGGGCAATCGCTTTGGCGGTCGCCGCATGGTCACCCGTTATCATAACGGTACGGATCCCCGCTGTTTTACATTCTTTGACGGCAGCACGCACTTCCGGACGCGGCGGATCAATCATCCCTTGCAGCCCGATGAAAATCAGATCCTTCTCAATCTCGCTTTCCTTGTATTGGCTCTTTTCACCATCAGCCATCGGTTTAAAGGCGATTGCAATCGTACGCAGTGCGCCCTTCGCCATATTGTTTACTGCTTCATTCACGTCAGCTTCATAGGCACTAGTAAGAGTAGCCTGCCTGTCATCCCAAAGGATCGAGCGGCATTTTGTTATGAGTACATCAGGAGCGCCCTTCGTAACAGCATATCGTTTCCCGCCCGAATCTTTAACGACGACACTCATCATTTTCCTCGTCGAATCAAAAGGAAATTCCTCTTCGATCGTAAACTGGTGCTGAAGCTTGTCCCTGGTGATCCCTGCCTTTAAGGCAGCAATCAAAAGAGCTGCTTCTGTCGGATCGCCTTCGATTGCCGGTTCCTTTTTATGAAAATGAACGTCAGAATGGTTACAAAGGACGCCGAATGTCAGCAGCTGCTGCAAAGCCTTTTCCTGCGCAGCCTCCACTTTGCCCTTGTCCGAGAGAAAATCCCCCACATTTTCATAACCAAGACCCGTGACAGACCATTGTTTTCCGCCACTCCAAATAGAGGTGACGGTCATTTTGTTCTGTGTCATCGTACCGGTTTTATCGGAACAAATTACCGATGCGCAGCCCAGCGTCTCGACGGCCGGCAGCTTGCGGACGATTGCATTTTTCTTGATCATCCGTTGGACCCCGAGTGAGAGTGCGACAGTTACAATAGCAGGCAATCCTTCTGGAATGGCAGCTACAGCAAGAGATACACCAGCCAGAAACATTGTATACATATCATGTCCATGGTAAATTCCCACAACTACGACGAGCAAAGTGAGCAGCAGGGCGACTGTGATCAAAATCTTTCCTAACTGCTCGAGCCTTCGTTGCAACGGGGTCATCATGCCGCCTGCCTCCTGCATCATTCCGGCAATCTGGCCCATGGCTGTCTTCATCCCTGTAGCTGTAACGATACCAATTCCGTTCCCCCTTGTTACCATCGTGCCCATGAACCCCATATTATGCAGATCACCAAGATTCGGATGCTTTTCTACAAGAGCCCCGTCGGTTTTTTCTGCAGGAATCGACTCGCCTGTCAGTGCGGATTCCTCTATCTCCAGGTGGCTGACCGAAATAAAGCGGATATCGGCTCCGATCCGGTCACCAGTAGCCACTTTCAGAACATCTCCCGGGACAGCTTCCCTCGAGTCTATCTTCCGCCATTTTCCTTCTCTTAAGACGGTGACTTGCGGGGCAGACAGATTTTTCAATGCTTGAAGTGACTTTTCCGCCTTCCTCTCCTGGAAAAAACCGAGAAAGCCATTCAGGAGGACGATCGCCATAATGGCAATCGCATCAATATACTCCCCAAGCAGACCGGATACCAACGTGGCCCCTAAAAGGACGAGCACCATAAAATCTTTAAACTGGCTGAAAAACAGCATGATTGCCGATTGTTTTTCCCCTTCTGTCAGCTCATTCCATCCGGCCGTCCTCCTTCTAAGCTCAACCTCCTTTTCGGATAAGCCCGTTTCAATGTTCGTATTCAAGGCTTGTTCCACTTCATTTTTCCTTAGCTCATGAAAAAGCATCTTCCCATCACTCGCTTTCCACTATAAACAGAAGTTGTCCTCTTGATGTATGCTTATTCAGCGCCCGGACAAATCATGTTATAATTTCATAGAGAGCGATGAAATGAATACTACGGGTATAAAGGATGTTTTAAATGGCATTTGACGGTTTATTTACAAGAGCAATGACAGAAGAATTGGCACAGGCGCTCACGGGCGGAAGAATCAATAAGATCCACCAGCCTGATAAATATGAAATTGTAATGGTGATCCGCTCAGGCGGGAAGAACAGGAAGCTGCTTTTGTCCTCTCATCCTAGCTTCGCGAGGATGCAGTTTACAAATGAGAATTTTGACAATCCTGCAGAACCGCCGATGTTTTGCATGCTGCTCCGCAAACATCTCGAAGGCGGCATCATTCAAAAAATTGAGCAGAACGGTCTGGATCGGGTTGTCCGCTTTGAAGTGAAAGGCCGCAATGAACTTGGGGATATTTCCATCAAGGAACTGATCATTGAAATTATGGGCAGGCACAGCAATCTCATTCTGATCGATAGGAATACCAACACGATCATAGACAGCATTAAGCATGTTCCCCATGCGTTGAACAGTTACAGGACGATTTTGCCGGGGGCTGCCTTCGTCTCTCCTCCGCCACAAGATAAACTGGATCCGCTTGAAGCCGAGGAAGAAGACATTCTCCGCGCACTTGATTTCAACAGCGGAAAGCTGGATAAACAGCTCGTGTCCCGCTTCTCGGGATTGTCTCCGCTTGCCGCAAAAGAAATTGTCTTCCAGGCGGGTCTCGCAAACCGTACGACTTTGCCCGGAGCCTTCCTGTCTTTTATGGCAAAAATAAAGGACCATGCGTACGACCCGGTCATGATCGAAAAAGACGGCAAAGAATATTTTTACCTCTTTCCGCTAGAGCATCTTAAGGGAGACAGCAAACATTATCATTCGCTGAGTGACCTGCTGGACCGCTTCTACTATGAAAAAGCGGTGCGGGATCGAGTGAAGCAGCAAGCAAATGACCTGGAACGCTGGCTTAAAAATGAGATGGAGAAAAACGAAACGAAAATCGAAAAACTGAAAGATACACTTGCGGAGGCAGAAAATGCCGACAGGTTCCAGCTACAGGGAGAGCTCCTTACGGCAAATATGCACACGTTGAAAAAAGGGATGGAAGAAGCGACTGTCGTCAACTATTACGATGAGGCTGGGGGAATGGTCACCATTCCGCTTGACGTTAGGAAAACGCCGGCAGAAAATGCACAAAGCTATTTTTCGAAGTACCAAAAATCGAAGAATGCTGTCATCCGGGTGAAAGAACAAATCGCTCTTGCTGAAGAAGAAATTAAGTATCTCGACAGTCTGATTCAGCAACTCCATTCTGCTTCGACAGCGGATATTGAAGAAATCCGTCAGGAACTTGCGGAAGAAGGATATATCAAGTTAAAGCAAAACCGTGGCAACCGCAAGAACCAGCCATCAAAGCCGAAGCTTGAATCGTATTGGTCACCAGACGGGACAGAAATACTCGTCGGAAAAAACAATAAGCAGAACGACTACCTTACGATGAAACTTGCCGGCCGGGATGAAATTTGGCTGCATACGAAGGATATCCCCGGTTCGCATGTCGTCATCCGCAGCAAGGAGCCGGCAGATGAAACGATCCGGTCCGCCGCCAATCTTGCCGCTTATTTCAGCAAGGCAAAAGACTCGGCATCCGTTCCTGTCGACTATACGAAAGTCCGCCACGTGAAAAAACCGAACGGCTCTAAACCAGGTTTCGTCATCTATGATCAGCAGCAGACTGTATATGTGACACCTGAAGAAGACCAAGTATTGAAATTGCGGAAAAAACCAACCATGTAAACCAAAAAAACGGGACTGCCTGCACGCCAATATCGGCTTGCCTGGCAGTCCCCTTTTTTTATTTAGCCCTGTTTCCAATTTTCTGGGTCGACCCGCCAGCTTTCCAGTGCAGCCTGGTCTTTATCGGTGATCTGCCCTTTTTCATATGCTTCCTTGATAAGAGCGGAATATCCGGTCAATGAGTGACTGCGAAGTCCTGCTTCCTCAAAATTCCTTTTACCGGATTCCAGTTCATAGGTAAAGATGGATAGAACGGCTGCGACTTCAACGCCTGCCTCCTGAAGTGCTTTTGCAGCGGAGATGGCGCTGCCTCCTGTTGAGATCAAGTCTTCTATGACGACCGCTTTATCGCCCGCTGAGACTTTCCCTTCAATCTGATTTCCTTTTCCATGCTTTTTCGCGGAGGAACGGACATAGGCCATCGGCAGCTTCATCCTTCCGCTCACCCACGCAGCATGCGGGATTCCTGCAGTCGCAGTTCCGACGATCAAATTCGTTTCTGGATACAGCTCTTCTATCATGCTGCTCAATCCCTCTGCGATCGCTTCCCTGATTTCAGGGTAGCTCATCGTGAGGCGGTTATCGCAATAAATCGGTGACTGAATTCCTGAAGCCCATGTAAAAGGATCCGACGGCCTCAGTGCGACCGCGCCGATTTCCAGCAATTGTCCTGCTGTCTTTCCTGCATCATTTTTCATTGTTGTGTCCTCCATTCCTGTACAACTCGTTCATATGCTTCCTTCGGATTGGCGGCTCCGGTAATCGAACGCCCAACTACAAGGTGGGTGGACCCAAGCTCTTTTGCCTTGGCCGGTGTAACAATACGCTTTTGGTCATGCGCATCATCTCCTGCCAGGCGGATTCCCGGCGTCACACGCAGAAAGGACGGGCTTGTCGCATCTCGGATTGCTCCTGCTTCAAGCGCAGAACAGACGACCCCGTCAAGTCCAGCCTCATTTGCCAAGGCAGCATAGTGGAGGACAGAATCATGAAGACTTGCTGTAACAAGCTGTTCTTTCTGCATTTGTACTTCCGTCGTACTCGTTAACTGGGTGACAGCGATAAGTTTTGGCCTTGAAGCACCGCTTTTCGTTCCTTCCTCGAGCCCTTCAAGCGCCGCTTGCATCATTTTCAATCCCCCGGCAGCATGGACATTCACCATGCCGGTGCCCAGTTCGGCCAACACTTTCATGGCACTGTAGACGGTATTCGGTATATCGTGCAGTTTCAAATCCAAAAAGATATCATGGCCGCTGTCCAATAGCTTTTCCAGCAGCGAACGCCCTTCCCGGTAGTAAAGCTCCATCCCTACCTTTACCGAAAGCTGCTCACCCTCTAATTTTTTCAAAAAACGAAGCGCCTCTTCCTCTCCAGGAAAATCAAGCGCGATGATTGGCTTTTGCAGCATCCTCTTTCCAGCTCCTTCCTATCAGCTCGGTAATGTTTCCGACGCCGATCTCGTCCAATTTGGCCGGCAGCTCAGTAATGATTTTTGGGCATATGTATGGATCAGTGAAATTCATCGTTCCGATAGCAACAGCGCTCGCCCCTGCAGATAAAAATTCGATAACATCCTCCGCAGACTGGATACCGCCCATGCCGATAATCGGAAGGTCAACCTTCCGGCTCACTTCATAGATCATCCTGATGGCGACCGGCTTGATGGCCGGCCCTGATAGGCCGCCCGTTCCGTTGGCGAGGATCGGTCTGCCGGTCCGGAAGTCGAGCTGCATGCCGATGAGCGTATTGATCATCGTCAGTCCGGCCGCCCCGCCTCTCTCAACCGCTTGCGCCATGCCGACGATATCACTCACATTCGGGGAGAGCTTAACGTATACAGGCACGGAAGAGACCGCTTTGACTCTCCTCGTCAATTCCTCGGCAACTTCAGGGACAGTTCCAAAAGCGATGCCTCCCTCTTTGACGTTCGGACAGGAGATATTCAGTTCAAGCGCGTGCACATTTGGAGCAGCGGAAATGATTTCAGCTACTTTTTCGTATTCCTCCATCACCGATCCGGCGACATTAGCGATAATCGGCGTGTCAAACTGTTCAAGCCAAGGCAATTCACGGCTGCGCACGAGTTCTGCACCCGGGTTTTGCAGCCCGATTGCGTTCAGCATGCCTGCTGACGTCTCCGCTACTCGGGGAGTTGAATTGCCAAACCTCGGTTCCCCGGTAGCGGCCTTGATCATGATCGCACCAAGCTCGTTTAAATCATACAACTGTCCGTACTCTTTGCCAAATCCGAAGCAGCCAGATGCCGGCATGACCGGATTTTTCAAGGAAAGCCCTGGTAGCTCCACTGAAAGTCGACTCATCCTAATACCACCTTTCCAATCGGGAATACAGGGCCGTCCGTGCACACCTTTACGTATTCGGTCCCTGAAGGATCGTTTTGCGTGCGGCATACACAGGCGAAGCAAGCCCCGATCCCGCAGCCCATCCGCTGCTCAAGCGAAAGATACGCAGGGATATTGGAATATCTGGCCTGAATCGCCTTCAGCATCGGTGTCGGTCCGCAGGCATAAAGATAGTCCGGATGAATGCCCGCTCCCTTGATTACATCGGTGACAAATCCTTTTATCCCGTGTGTTCCGTCTACAGTTGCAATCAGCGTACGGCCTATTGCTTTAAATTCTTCTTCGTAAAACACATTCGATTCTGATTGGAAGCCGAGAACATGGACGGTGCGTACGCCGCGTTTTTCCAGCTGCTTGGCCAGCTCGTAGAGCGGGGGGACGCCTACGCCTCCGCCGACAAGGAGGGCTGTGCTCCCTGTCGCAGGCTCTTTCTCGTTAAAACCGTTCCCGAGCGGACCGATTACATCCAGGTTCTCTCCCTGTCCTTTTTCCGACAGAAGGGTTGTCCCTTTTCCTTCTGCACGGTAAATCAGGGTCATCGTCTTCTTCTCTTTATTGTATGAGGAAATGCTGATCGGCCTGCGGAGAAGCGGATCGGATCCTCCTGTAGGACGGATATGGACGAATTGTCCCGGCGACTTGATTTTTTGCACTAGCTCTCCTTCAACTGTCATTTCATAGATATTGCTTGCCAGTGTCCGCTGGGACAAAACCGTCATTGTTTCTTGCATGATCATAGACAAACCGCCTTTTCATTCCTCGTTGCCTTCCCCATCGCCTCGGCTGTGAAAACCATTGATTCAAGGACATCAAGGATCGCTTTTGCCGTATCGAGAGATGTCAGGCAAGGGATTCCATTTTCAACAGACTCTCTTCTGATCCTAAAGCCGTCCCGGGCTGGCTGCTTGCCTTTTGTCAATGTATTGATGACGATCTGAGCTTTCCCTTGTTTAATGACGTCAAGCAGTGTTTCGCCTTCGGAACCGATTTTTCCAACAACGACTGCATTAATGCCTTGCTCCGTCAGCACGCCAGCAGTACCGCTCGTGGCGATAATTCGATAGCCGATCGCCTGGAATCTCTTCGCCAGGGAGGCAGCCTCTTCTTTGTCTTTATCTGCGACAGTGATTAATACCGTTCCGTACGTCTTGATATTCATTCCGGCAGCGACAAGTCCTTTATACAGTGCTTTTTCCAGTGTATTGTCCTTGCCCATTACTTCTCCGGTCGATTTCATTTCTGGTCCGAGCGTGATATCGACCCTGCGCAGCTTCGCGAAGGAAAATACCGGCACCTTCACGTATACGCCTGGCTGTTCCGGAGCGAGCCCGCCCGTATAGCCAAGTGAAGAAAGAGTTTGGCCGAGAATCACCTTTGTCGCGAGGTTCGCCATAGGGATGCCGGTTATTTTGCTCAGGAATGGGACCGTACGGCTTGAGCGCGGATTGACTTCAATGACGAACAATTCATTATTGGAAATGACATATTGGATGTTGAGCAAACCGATGATTTCCAATCCCTTTGCCAGTTTGACTGTATAATCGACGATCTTCTCCTTCATTTCCGGACTGATGTTCTGTGTTGGATAAACGGCAATCGAATCGCCTGAGTGGACGCCCGCCCGTTCAATATGCTCCATGATCCCCGGAATGAGGACGTCCGTTCCGTCGCAAATTGCATCGACTTCGATCTCTTTGCCGACTAGGTAGCGGTCGACAAGTACCGGATGTTCCGGATTGATTTTCACAGCATCTCTCATATAATGGAGAAGTTCCTTTTCTTCATAAACAATTTCCATCGCCCGGCCACCAAGGACGTAAGAAGGTCGGACAAGAACCGGATAGCCGATTTCATCAGCAATCTTGACAGCCTCTTCAACAGAGAAAGCCGTCTTTCCTTTCGGCTGAGGTATTTTCAGCTCGGAGAGGGCATGCTCGAATTTATCGCGATTTTCCGCCCTATCCAAGCTTTCCAATGTCGTGCCAAGAAGCTTGACTCCTCTTTCTTCAAGATCCGCCGCAAGATTGATTGCAGTCTGGCCGCCGAACTGGACAACAACTCCTTCGGGCTGCTCAAGATCGATAACATGCATGACGTCTTCTATTGTCAGCGGCTCGAAATACAGCTTGTCGGAAATACTGAAGTCGGTAGAAACGGTTTCCGGGTTGCTATTAATGATGATCGCCTCATATCCCGCTTCCTGTATCGCCCAGACACTGTGAACCGTCGCATAGTCGAATTCGATTCCTTGGCCGATCCGGATCGGGCCGGATCCGAGTACAACGACACTTTTTCGTTCAGAGCGCTCGGATTCATTTTCCCACTCGTACGTCCCATAGAAATACGGCGTATCCGAATCGAATTCTCCTGAGCATGTATCGATCTTCTTATAAACTGGCATCAATCCCTGCTCCTTGCGCCAGTCATAGACGTCCATTTCGCCGCAATTCCACAAGATGCCGATTGTCTTGTCTGAGAAGCCTGCTGCTTTCGCTTTAGAAGCTGCGTCGGTTTCAAACGGTTCCTTCGCTAGCTCTTGCTCGATTTGGATGATGTTCGCCAGTTTGTGAAGAAAGAAGTAATCAATTTTGCTCCATGTATGGATATCATCCAAGGAAATTCCGCTTCTCAAGGCGTCTCCGATATAAAACAATCGCTCATCTGTCGCTTTTTCGATCGCTTTTTGGAAATCGTCTCTGCCCAGATCCGATTGTCCAAGCGTACCAAGGTGGTAGGCGTTGTTTTCCAAGGAGCGGACCGCTTTAAGCAGTGATTCCTCGAACGTTCTGCCGACTGCCATCACTTCTCCAGTTGCTTTCATTTGTGTGCCGAGGATGCGGTTGGCGGATTCGAACTTATCGAACGGCCAGCGCGGAATTTTCGTTACGACATAATCGATTGCCGGCTCGAAGCAGGCATATGTTTTTTTCGTTACAGGATTGATAATTTCGTCTAGCGTGTAGCCTGCGGCAATTTTTGCAGCAAGTTTGGCGATCGGGAACCCTGTCGCTTTTGAAGCAAGGGCGGATGACCGGCTTACCCGCGGGTTCACCTCAATAATATAGTATTGGAAGCTGTCCGGATCGAGGGCCAATTGGACGTTGCACCCTCCCTCGATGCCCAATGCCCGGATCAATTTAAGCGAAACGTTGCGCAGCTTCTGCACTTCTCGGTCTGTGAGGGTCTGGCAAGGAGCGACAACGATGGAATCGCCGGTATGTATGCCTACAGGATCAACGTTTTCCATATTGCAGACGACGATCGCATTGTCGTTTGCATCACGCATGACCTCGAATTCAATCTCCTTATAGCCGGCAATGCTTTTTTCAATTAGGCACTGATGGACCGGGCTGTTTTTCAAGCCGCTTCCGACAATTTCGGTAAGCTCAGTGCCGTTTTCACAAATGCCGCCGCCCGTGCCGCCAAGCGTATAGGCCGGACGGACGATGACCGGATAGCCGACCTCATCGGCGAAAGCCTCCGCTTCTTCAAGCGAATGAACAATCTCACTGTCTGGCACAGGCTCATCCAGTTCTCTCATCAATTCCCGGAACGCATCTCGGTCTTCTGCCTGCTCAATCGCGGAAAGCCGAGTTCCGAGCACTTCCACGCCGCATTCTTCCAGTATTCCTTCCTTCGCCAGTTCCATCGCCATGTTAAGGCCAGTCTGCCCGCCGAGTGTCGGAAGAAGTGCATCCGGACGTTCCTTGCGGATGATTCTCGAAACGAATTCCAGTGTCAGCGGCTCGATATAAACGGCATCGGCAATTTCTGTATCCGTCATGATTGTTGCGGGATTGGAATTGATCAGGATTACCCTGTAGCCTTCTTCTTTCAAGGCCATACATGCCTGTGTTCCGGCGTAATCGAACTCTGCCGCTTGTCCGATGATGATCGGTCCTGATCCGATAACGAGGATGCTCTCAATATCATTTCTTTTAGGCATTTTGCTTCTCCACCTTTCCGGATTGTTCCATCTGCTCGATAAATTGATCAAATAGCACCTTTGCATCTTCAGAACCTGCTGATGCTTCCGGCTCGAATTGAACGGAAAAAGCAGGGTATTCCACGTGCTGCAGACCTTCGACCGATTCGCTGTTCAAATCTATATGAGTGATTTTCAGAAGCGCCGGATCGATCGATTCCGCTTCTACCTCATAGCCATGATTCTGAGCGGTGAAAAGCACTTTACCGCTTTTCAGGTCTCTGACCGGGTAGCTCAGTCCCCGGTGTCCCGCATGCATTTTCTCCACATTCGCACCGTTCGCCATCGCAAATAGCTGGTGTCCGAGACCGATGCCGAACAATGGGACCTCTTTTTGCACAGCCTCTATCATTTCGCACACACCGGCAACACTCTCCGGATTGCCCGGCCCATTCGATAAAACCACTCCGTCCGGCTTCAGCGCGAGAATCTCTGAAGCAGGTGTGTTGTAAGGGACGACAACGACATCACAGCCGCAATTCGTCAGTTCTCTCAGCACCGCATGCTTTACCCCGAAATCGACGACGATGACGTTCTTCCCTCTGCCGGGGCTTGGATACGCTTTGGTCGCTGTTACCTGTTTTACCTCGTCTCTCGGAAAACTCGTAGCCCTCAGGCGGGCAAGCACTTGTTCTTCGCTTTCGCCTTCATGGCAGATGGCTCCCTTCATGCTGCCTTTTTCCCTGATCAGCCTTGTAAGCATTCTCGTATCAATGCCGCTGATGCCCGGTATTCTCTTCATTTTCAAAAATTCGCTCAGCGTCATGCTGCTCCGCCAATTTGACGGATGTTCGCATACTTCCTTTGCAACGACTCCTTTGATGACCGGCTGGATGCTTTCAAAGTCGTCCCTGTTGATTCCCGTGTTGCCGATGAGCGGGTATGTAAACGCGAGGATTTGACCGTAATTGGACGGGTCGGAAATCGCTTCCTGGTATCCTGTAGCGCCTCCCGAAAAAACCACTTCACCAAACACTTCTTTTTCATCACCAAATGCTTTCCCCAGTAAAATGGTTCCATCTTCCAGTATCAATTTCCTGTTCATCAAATGTCCTCCCTTTCAGACCATACAAGTTCTCCGTCTTTGAATGTCGCTTGCGGCCAGCCCTGGCATTCCCATCCGGCAAAAGGCGTATTCCTGCCTTTGGATGCGAACTCTTCAGGATGAATAGCCTTTTTCATTTCCAGATCAATCAGAGTGAGGTCCGCCTTCCCTCCGATTTCCAGACTTCCTGACTTGAGGCCGAATGTTCCGGCTGGCTTACTTGTCAACCAGTTGATCAGCTCGTTCAGTGTACATTTCCCTTCCTTTACAAAGTATGTATAGAGAAGCGGGAACGCTGTTTCCAGGCCGACGATGCCAAAGGGCGCCAGCTCCATCCCTTTCCCTTTTTCTTCAGCTGTATGTGGTGCATGATCCGTAGCAATGAAATCAATGGTTCCATCGAGCAGCCCTTCGATCAGCGCGGCACGGTCGTCCTCGCTCCTAAGCGGCGGGTTCATCTTGAAGTTCGGATCCTTGCCGGGGATATCTTTCTCGCAAAGGAGCAGGTGGTGAGGAGAAACCTCGGCAGTCACATGGATCCCTGCCCGCTTCGCATCTCTGACCGCCCTGACCGATTCCTTCGTACTGATATGACAGACATGGTAATGGCATCCGGCTGCTTCTGCAAGCAGGATATCGCGGGCAATATGTACGGACTCGCAAATGGACGGGATGCCCGGCAAATTCTCTCTTTTGGCAAACTCGCCATCATGGACCGCTCCCCCATATATAAGTGTGTTATCCTCACAGTGAGCGACAATCGCCATGCCAAGCTTTGCTGCTTCCTTCATCGCTTCGAACATCATTCCGGCGGACTGCACGCCGACACCGTCATCGGTGAATGCAAACGCGCCGGCATTCTTCAACGCTTGAAAGTCAACGAGCTCTTCACCTTTCTGCCCGATTGTAATTGCCGCGTACGGAAGTACATCGACCGCCCCTCTGCTTTTTGCCGCACTGACGAGCCATTCCATTTTTTCCGCAGTGTCTGGCACAGGATCTGTGTTCGGCATTGCAGCCACCATTGTGAAGCCTCCGCGAGCCGCTGCCTTCGTTCCCGTTTCAATTGTTTCCTTTCTTTCACCGCCGGGTTCCCTCAAATGGATATGCAAGTCAATGAATCCTGGAGATAAGAGGAGGCCCTCCGCGTTAAACTCCTTTCCGTCCCTATGCTCCAGCTCTTTTCCGATTTCGGTTATCTTCCCATTCTCAATCCGTACATCTACTTTTTCCTGGTCATTTTCTGCCAAATAAGCGTTTCTGATCAGCCAATTCATCGTTTCAGCTCCCCCTTACGATTCCAATAGTTTTCTCAGTACTGCCATTCTAGTAAACAATCCATTTTGCACTTGGTTAAAGATCCTTGATCGGCTGCATTCGACCAGTTCGTCAGCAATTTCAACACCTCTGTTGACAGGTGCGGGATGCATGATAATCGCATGCGGCTGCATCATTTTTTCACGCTGGATTGTCAGCCCATACCGCTCGTGATATTCCCTTTTTACATCTGCTGGATTTTCCCCATGGCGCTCGTGCTGGATTCTCAGCAGCATGACAACATCAGCCGTTGCAACTGCCTCGTCAATCTCCCGATACCGGCCTGCGAATTCCGCGCCTTCAAGAAACCACTCAGGAGGACCGGAGAGCGAGACATTCGCACCCAGACCTGCCAGCGCCTCGTAATTGGAACGCGCTACCCGGCTGTGTCGCAGGTCGCCGATAATGGCAATCTCCAAATCTTTGAAAGTGCCAAACTCCTTATAAATGGTGTAGATATCGAGAAGGGATTGTGTCGGGTGCTGTCCGCAGCCGTCCCCTCCGTTTACGAGCTGCATGTTCACCTTTCCTGTAAGCTCCCGGTAGTACGCCTCCTGTTCATGGCGGATGACGGCAAGATCTACACCGATCGATTCCAGCGTTTTAACTGTGTCGTAGAGCGTTTCCCCCTTCAGCAGACTCGAAGCCCCCGGCTCGAATGGAAGTACTTCAAGACCAATCTTCCTTTCCGCCATTTCAAAGCTTGTTCTTGTTCTCGTACTTGGCTCAAAAAAAAGATTAACTGCGAAGACCTTCCTTTCAGGCTGCCAAATCTCCCCCTTTTCAAAATCTGCTGCATACCGGAGAATTTGCATAATGTCTTCGGTTTCCATATCCGACATCGTCAAAAGATGCTTCATCGCCACTCCGCTCACCTGCATTTCTTTGGTCCCCCATTCACAATCAGCCCTTCCAGGCAGATCTCATGATAATAAAAAACCCTCTTTGCATCTTGGCAAAGAGGGTCCATTGAAGAGGCATGCAAAAAAACATGCCGCTGCACAGCGAACTCCTTTGCCAGTCTCTCGTACTGATTTAAAAGGAAGTTTGTTTATTCGTTTTTATAAATGCTTACTTGATCCATCTCGTCTTTTTCGGCTAGTTCAACGACTACGCGCTCCTGGCTGGAGGTCGGCAGGTTCTTGCCGATGAAATCCGCCCTGATCGGCAGCTCGCGATGTCCCCTATCCACAAGTACGGCAAGCTGGATCTGGGATGGGCGTCCCATGTCCATCAGCGCATCCATCGCAGCTCTGACGGTTCTGCCTGTATACAATACATCATCGACGACAATAATTTTTTTATCTGATATATCGAAGGGAATGTCAGAACCTTTCACTTCCGGCTCTGCCTCCTGGTTCTTGAAGGTCAAATCGTCACGGTAGAGTGTAATATCCAGTTCACCGACCGGAATCGACTCTCCCTCGATCGCTTCAATCCTGCTGGCGATCCGGTTTGCCAGGAAAATGCCCCTTGTCTTAATACCGACAAGTGCACAGCCTTCAACCCCTTTATTTCGCTCAATAATTTCATGGGCCACCCTTGTCAGCGCCCGCTGAATGGCTTTCTCATCCAGAACAACCGCCTGTTGCATCATGCCATAACCACCCCATTCTGATAATTCAAAAGCCCTCCCGCCGAGGCGAGAGGGCATACTTACTTGCAGACTGGCGCAATGCAGCACGGAGCCGCATGCAAAATCCCGTATCCTTCCAAGCCTCACTGGACTTTGTTAAAGGTCCTTATTCAACTATCAACAACTATAATACTGAACATGCCGGCTGTCAATCATTATCCCTCAATTTGTTCAGCAATGTCTCGTAAGGTGCCGGCAGAGGAGCGGAAAACTCAATGTATTCCCCGCTTCGCGGGTGGATGAAGCCGAGAACGCCGGCATGCAGCATTTGTCCATCTGTGTTGAGCGTCTTTTTTGGTCCATATTTTGGATCGCCGACAAGCGGATAGCCGATATATTTCATATGGACGCGAATCTGGTGTGTCCGTCCGGTTTCCAATACACATTCGACAAATGTATACTCCCCGAGCCGCTCCAGAACATTGAAATGCGTAACCGCATGTTTCCCACCTTCGACGACCGCCATACTTTGCCGCTCGTTCTTATCTCTGGCGATCGGTGCGTCGATCGTTCCGTGGTCATGCTGAATATTGCCATGGACTAGCGCAAAATACTTTCGGGTAACCGATTTGTCGACAAGCTGATTGACCAGCTTCTCATGGGCCATATCATTTTTCGCAACCATCAGCAGTCCAGACGTGTCTTTATCAATGCGGTGTACGATTCCCGGCCGCATGACCCCGTTAATACCGGATAGGTCTTTACAATGGGCCATCAACCCGTTGACAAGCGTTCCGCCCGAATGGCCGGGTGCAGGATGAACTACCATCCCTTTCGGCTTGTTTACGACAAGCACATCTCCGTCCTCGTAATAAATATCGAGATCCATTTCTTCAGGTTCTACATCAAGCGTTTCCGGTTCAGGGATTTCCACCTTGATCTGATCCTCAGCGGAACATTTATAATTGGCCTTTTCAGCCTTTCCGTTCACCGTTACGAGACCGTCGCGGATCCAGATCTGGATCTGTGACCTTGACCAGTCTGCCGAAACGCCTGCAAGCAGTTTGTCGAGCCTTTGGCCGGATTCGTTTTCTGTGACAATGTGCTCTATTTTGTTCATATCGTTTTCCTCTTCTCTTTCCTTTCTTCAATAAACATGACAATCAGCAGCATGATGACCCCAACAGTCAGGGCCGAGTCGGCAATATTAAAAATCGGGAAATCGTAGGAAAAGATATACGTATCGATGAAGTCGACTACTTCCTTACGGAACAGACGATCGATAAAATTGCCGATCGCTCCGCCTAAAATGAAGGCGAGGCTTGCCTGGAACATCGGTTTCCCTTTTGCATGTTTTTCCATATAATAAATGATTCCTGCCACAACGATCACAGTAATAATATAAAAGAGCCACATCTGGCCCTGGAGCATTCCCCATGCAGCCCCTTGATTCCTGTGAGAGGTAATATGGAAGAAATTCGGTATGACAGCAATACTGTCGCCGATTTGCATGTTTTTGACGATCAGCCATTTGGTGAACTGATCAAGTGCGACGACGAACAGAGCAAGTACATAATAGCCCAATGGACAAACCTCCGAATCGATTAAATTATCCTCCGTGCATTTTACCACATCTGGAAAAAATAAAATAGCACAATAGAAGAAGGCCCAGCCATCTGGCGCCCGGCAGTGAACAAACTGCGAACAGGACGCTTGGCTGGGCCGAATGGACAAGCTGCCGCTTATCCGTTGATTTCTTTTACAACTGCTGCACAGCGAGGGCAAAGCGTTGGATGATCCGGATCTTCGCCAACCTCCGGCGATACGACCCAGCATCTTTCACATGTTTCCCCTTCTGCTTTGCTGACTACGATCGCAGCATGCGGAAGTTTCACCGCATTTTCCGGAGCTTGATCATAGGATCCGGAGATTTCAAAACCGGAAACAATGAACAGCTGCTTCATGCTTTCCGTGATGCTTTCAAGCAAGGATTTCGTTTCGTCATCGACATAAAGCGAAACTTTTGCAGTCAGCGATTTGCCGATCAGCTTGGCGTTACGCGCTTCCTCAAGAGCCTTCAGCACATCGTCTCTTACATCCAAGAAAACATTCCACTTCGCTTCGATTGCTTCAGCATCAGGAATTTCTTTATGTTCCGGCATATCCGTCAATTGGACGCTCAATTCCTCAGCTCCCGGGATAAAGGACCAAACTTCATCTGCTGTATGCGGAAGAATCGGCGACAGCAGTTTCGCAAGCACAGTTACGGTTTCGTACATGACTGTCTGCATCGCTCTGCGCTCAAAGTTGTTTTCGCTTTCGATGTACAGGACATCCTTGGCAAAATCCATATAGAATGAACTCAGATCAAGCGTGCAGAAATTGTTGACCGCATGGTAGATCGTTGAGAACTCGTAGTTTTCGTAGGAATCTTCCACTTCTTTAACAAGATTATTCAGCCGTACGAGCAGGAACTGGTCGACCTCGCGCAGGTTCGCAAATGCAATCGCATCTTTCTCTGCGTTGAAGTCAAACAAGTTGCCGAGAAGGAAACGGAACGTATTGCGGATTTTTCTGTACACTTCGCTGACCTGCTTCAAAATTGGATCGGATACCCTCACATCCGCCTGATAATCAACCGAGGCGACCCAAAGGCGGAGAATCTCAGCGCCGAGCTGATTCGTCACTTTCGATGGCAAAATGGTATTGCCCAATGACTTACTCATCTTTCTGCCTTCTCCGTCAAGGGCGAAACCGTGGCTCAGCACGCCTTTATAAGGAGCCTCGCCTGTTACGGCTACGGCCGTTGTAAGTGAAGAGTTGAACCAGCCGCGGTACTGGTCGGAGCCTTCCAAATACAGATCGGCAGGACGGCGCAGTTCCGGCCGCTCCACAAGCACTGCCTGATGGGAGGAACCAGAATCGAACCAAACATCCATGATGTCCGTCTCTTTTTCGAAGTTCCCGTTCGGGCTGCCCGGATGGGTGAATCCTTCCGGCAATAAATCTTTCGCATCCCGTTCAAACCAAATATTTGATCCATGTTCACGGAAAAGATCAGCTACATGGGCAATGGTCTCTTTCGTAATGATTTCTTCACCGTTTTCAGCATAGAAAACAGGAATCGGAACGCCCCATACACGTTGGCGGGATATACACCAGTCGCCACGGTCACGGACCATATTGAACAGCCTCGTCTCGCCCCAGTGCGGTACCCATTTGACTTCCTTGATCGCCTCAAGCAGTTCCTCGCGGAAGTCCTTGATGGATGCGAACCACTGGGCGGTCGCACGGAAAATAACCGGTTTTTTCGTCCGCCAGTCATGCGGATAAGAGTGGGTAATAAAGTTCAATTTGAGCAGGGCGCCTACTTCCTCAAGCTTCTCTGTGATCGGTTTGTTTGCTTCATCATAGAATAGCCCTTCAAATCCAGGTGCTTCCTCCGTCATTCTTCCTTTATCATCAACAGGGCAGAGAACGTCAAGCCCGTATTTTTGTCCGACATAGAAGTCATCTTCCCCATGGCCCGGAGCCGTATGGACGCACCCTGTACCAGAGTCGGTCGTAACATGCTCACCGAGAACGACGAGAGAGCTTCGGTCATAGAAAGGATGTTTTGCTGTCATCTTCTCCATTTCCGAACCTTTTACTGTCTTCACTTTTTCAACGTCTTCCCAACCAATCACTTCCGCCACTTCATCGAGAAGAGCTTCAGCAACAACATACAGATTGTCGCCGACTTTCACTTCGACATACTGAAGGTCAGGATGAACTGCGATACCAAGGTTGGCCGGAATCGTCCAAGGTGTCGTCGTCCAGATGATGATGTTTGCCCCTTCGTCAAGAACACCTTTGCCATCCTGGATAGCGAACGCAACATAAATGGATGGCGAACGCTTATCCTGATACTCGATTTCCGCTTCTGCGAGCGCGGACTCTGAAGATGGGGACCAATACACCGGTTTCTTCCCCTTATAGATATAGCCTTTTTGTGCCATCTCGCCAAACACCTTGATCTGTTGGGCTTCATATTCCGGTTTTAGCGTGATATATGGATTTTCCCAATCTCCCCTGACGCCGAGCCGTTTGAACTCACGGCGCTGATTGTCGATCTGCTCGAGGGCATACGTTGTACATAGCTCACGGAATTCTGCAACGGTCATCTCTTTACGCTTGACACCTTTGTTTGTCAGCGCCTGTTCGATTGGAAGGCCGTGAGTATCCCAACCCGGTACATATGGAGCACAGTAACCGGACATCGACTTATAGCGGACGATGAAATCCTTCAATGTTTTATTAAGAGCGTGGCCCATATGAAGATCGCCGTTCGCGTAAGGCGGTCCATCATGGAGGATGAAGAGCGGTCGATCCTTCGTCCGTTCCTGCACTTTCTCATAAATGTTCATTTCAGCCCAGCGTGCCTGGATTTCCGGCTCTTTTTTCGGCAGGTTTCCGCGCATCGGAAAATCTGTTTTCGGCATTCTCAGTGTTTCTTTGTAATCCATTTTTCTTCCTCCTATCCTATCCGGCTTTTTGCCGGATACTATCCGTTTTGTCCTTCTGTTCCGGCAGGAAAATAAAAAAACCTCCTCATCCCAATAGGGACGAGAAGGTTATATTCCCGCGGTACCACCCAAATAGACAATCACTTGTCCGCTCATTCCCGTATCGTGGGCTGGCCGCCGTCGTTTACTTGCCTTAGGGCTTTCCATTCCGGAACTCGAGGGTGATGCTTCAACTTTCCCGTCCTTCCGGCTTCCACCACCCCGGAATCGCTATAAGAAGACGATTGAAAATCTACTGTCCCTGTCATCGTTATGTGTATTCGCTTTTGTAAATATCAATAGTATATGCGAAAGACTTTCAGCAAGTCAAGATTAGTCTTCGACTTCCTGCAACGCCTTCAGTTCTGTCGCATCGACTTCAAATTCCATCAAATGATCCCAGTCCTCATTGTCGATCAGGTCAAGCTGAGCTTCAATCAGCATTTTAAACCGGGTGCGGAATACTTTCGACTGCTTCTTCAAATCTTCAATTTCCATCGCAATTTTCCTTGCTTTGGAGAGCGATTCATTTACGATCCGGTCGGCGTTTTTTTCCGCTTCCCTAATGATCAGCTTTGCTTCTTTCTGTGCATTGCCCCGCACTTCCTCCGCTGCTTCCTGGGCAACCATGATCGATTTGTGCAATGTGTCTTCGATATTGCTGAAGTGCCCAAGGCGTTCGTCCATCGAAGAAAGCTTTGCTTCCAATTCTTTCTTCTCACGGATCAGAAGTTCAAAGTCCTTGATGATTTGGTCAAGGAACTCATTCACTTCATCCTCATCATACCCGCGGAAACCTTTGCTGAACTCTTTATTATGTATATCGACTGGCGTTAACGGCATTATGCCACCTCCACTGCTTCTTCCAAAATCATTACTGTTATTATACAAAATTTCGACGCAAAAGGGCGGTATTTCACAAAAATTATTTCAAAATGCCCAGCTGAATCCTCCATTTGTCCTTTTTTGTCTGACCCAAAATGGCGGTTAATTTACAGCGGCCATGCCCTCTAACAGAAAGAATGTCACTTTCCCGGCATTCCTCAGCCGGATTTTCGGATTGTTTCCAGTTTAGTTTCACGGCTCCATGCTGGATAAGTGCCTGAGATTTCTGCCTGGAAAGCTTGAACGCAGCTGCCACAACAGCGTCAAGTCTTAATGAGCTAGAAGTGGATTCGAGCTCCTGCCACTTTTCATCGCTTTCTATTGCTTCGGAGAGCGCTATCCTTTGCAGTTGGACACTCGCTTTACCGATCTGCTTCAGCTCCATGAACATATAGGACTCGACCTCTGCGGCTGCAAAAAACTGGATTCTCGTTCCATTGATTAAAATATCTCCGAACTTCTCTCTTTTTAGGCCAAGAGACATCATCGATCCAAGGACCATCCGATGATCTAGGCTGAAAAACTTCTCCGGATAATTGATTTCATACAGGCCTATAGAGAAATCCACTTCTTCAGGTACGAAATAAGCAGGATAGATAAGAGCCCTTTTCCGTTCTCCATCTTCGCTTCCGCCAAACAGACTTTGCTGAACCTCATCCTCATGTCCAAGCAGCGACTGCAAAATAAACTGCTGACGCGGATCAAGAAAATCCGTCAGCTTCGGTGCATATCGGCCGGCAACTTGCTCTTTCCATTGTAGCACCTGGTCAACAAATTCTTTCTCCCCAGGCCTGAAATGCTGGTATATATGTGACAAATACTGCACCTCAATTCCTTCAAATAAAAAAGGAAAGCGGCTGCTATCCTTTTCTTATAAGTCTCGGTTCAACTCGTTTATGCGAGCCAGTAGTAAAGCTCACCCAGACCCCTTGTAGCCAAATTAAGCACGAAAAAAGCTACGAGCGGTGAAATGTCAATCATGCCGATTGGGGGGACAATTCTTCGAAATGGTTCAAGATACGGCTCACAAATTCTCGCAAAGAATTGGCCGATCGTTGTTTCACGCGCATTCGGAAACCATGACATCAAAATATATATGATCAGCGCGTATGAATAATATTGTATCAGTTTTGCAATGAGTAATATGACTGTACCCATAAACCTTAAGACCACCTCGTATCAAAATCATTTTCATCTAGCAGCTGTGAGATATTTCCTGACACTTCAACATTATCCGGCGTGCAAAGGAATATTTCACTTCCCACTTTTTGTATATCTCCATTGATTGAATAGACTGCGCCGCTTAAAAAGTCGACGATGCGAACTGCCTGGTCCCGCTGAATCCTCTGCAGATTCACAAGAACTGCACGGCGATTAACAAGATGGTCGGCAATTTCCTGTGCTTCTGCATAAACTCGCGGTTCAACAAGGACAACTTTAGACGATTTCTGTACGCTTTGCAGACTCACGACATTTTGGGCTTGCTTTCGCCCGCTTGCCGGTTTTGTCTCCTGAACAGGCTCCTCTTCCTTGACGACCTGCTCCTCGACGTATTCATATTCATCTTCCAGCATAAAAAAGTTTTTAAACTTTGATTTCATACCCATTTTTGATGCCTCCTTTTCAGTCCTCACCAACGAGCGCGGTTCCGATTCTGATAAATGTAGCGCCTTCTTCAATTGCAATCATATAATCATTTGACATGCCCATCGACAGCTCTCGGCATGGAGCATGCTCCAAGTTCAATTCCTCCGCTTCGGACTGGAGTGATTTCAGCCTCCGGAAACAAGAACGGATTTTCTCATCATCATCCGTAAGCGGCGCCATTCCCATTAGGCCGACAACCTTAATGTTTGGGTATTGGGCGATCTCCCTTATGAAATCGATCACCTTATCCGGCTCAACCCCATGTTTGGACTCTTCACCAGAAATATTAACTTGGACGAAACAGTGGATTTTGTTTCCGTCTGCCCTCTTATCAATTTCTTTTGCAAGCGAGTGCCTGTCCAAAGAGTGGATATACGACACATTCCCAATCACTTGTTTCACTTTCCGCGTTTGCAGTGAGCCGATAAAATGCCAGATCGCACTCTCACCGAGCACTTCCCTCTTAACTTCCAAACCGGTCTCCCGATTCTCACCAAGATGGCGGATGCCGGCATCTACGGCTTCTTTCGCGCGTTCCGCTGTCACATATTTCGTCACCGCGATAATCTTTACCTCTTCAGGACTGCGGTCCGCCCTTCTGCATGCTTCGTTTATGTTCTGCATAATTTTCTCAAGCTTATCGACAACTTTCATCCTTCAAACTCCTAGTTTTATCATAATTCTTCATAAACTATTTGCGTATCCGGCAAAACAGCAAAACTGTGCAAGATTATTTACTAGTGTACCATAAAAGCCTTTCTTCCCAAAGCCTTATCTCAATCTTTCGGTTCGCCCAGCTGATGCTGCATGACCTGCTGGCTGTTCAGTCTGACAAGGATGACATCGGTGCCGATTTTCATGATTTGGTTCCATGAAATCATTATTTCTTCTTCTCTGCCGAAAAAGCCGAGCAGTTTACCTGCCCCTCCGACGATCACCGTTTCGATTCTCCCTGTTTCTAAGTTTATTTCAATATCTCCAATGTTTCCGAGTTTCTTACCGTCTGATATATTGACAACATCTTTCAGCTGAAATTCCGAAATCCTCATGAATATCCCCTCTTCCTTCCCCTTTATACTAATGTATGCCGGAGGACAGGCCCTTCATGAATAGATAAAACCGGGCTGCCCTATTGGGAGTCCGGTTTCTTTATTACTGGATATTTTTATTCATTTGTTTAATTGCCGCTTTTTCCAGGCGGGACACTTGAGCTTGTGAAATTCCGATCTCGTCAGCGACCTCCATTTGGGTCTTGCCTTGGAAAAACCGTTTATGCAAAATCATTTTTTCACGATCCGTCAGCTTCTCCAAACCGTCGTGGAGGGCAATCTCTTCAATCCATTGACTGTCCCTGCTCTTTTCATCACTCAACTGGTCCATGACAAAAATCGGATCCCCGCCATCATTATAAATCGGTTCAAAAAGCGAAACAGGATCTTGAATGGCATCAAGCGCAAACACGACTTCTTCGTGCGGAATGCCCAACTCCTTGGCAATCTCGCCCGCTGTCGGCTCCCTTGATGTTTTCGCCATCAGCCTCTCCCGCGCCTGCAATGCTTTATATGCGATATCACGGAGTGACCTGGATACCCGAATCGGGTTGTTGTCCCGTAAGTACCTTCTGATTTCCCCGATGATCATCGGCACTGCATAAGTGGAAAAACGAACATTCTGATTTAAATCGAAATTGTCGATCGACTTCATTAAACCAATGCAGCCGACTTGGAAAAGGTCATCGACATATTCGCCTCTGTTATTAAATCTTTGGATGACACTCAGAACGAGCCTCAAGTTGCCATTCACTAGTTTCTCCCTGGCCGTTAAGTCCCCTTCTTGCATTTGCCGCAAAAGTTCCCGCATTTCTTCGTTTTTGAGGACAGGGAGCTTGGAAGTATCCACACCGCATATGACTACCTTGTTCCGCTTCAACTTTTTCCCTCCTTGCAGGAGCTGCTTTACAAAATAAAGTATCTCCGCAGGAGGAAAATCTATGCATCTGTAATGTAGCGATTCTTGTGTTCCCTTTGCCTCATCCCTTGCCGTTGCGGCTCAATTCGGCAATAAAATATTTCTTTTTTACACCATTTTATTGAATTCCTTCCTCAGTCTTTTGATGATCCTTTTTTCCAGGCGGGATATATACGATTGGGAAATGCCAAGCATGTCCGCTACATCTTTTTGAGTCTTTTCCTCTCCGCCTGCAAGGCCGAAACGGAGTTCCATAATTTGCTTTTCCCGATCCGTCAGCTTAAGCAGTGCAGTAAACAGTAGTTTCTTATCAACTTTCGCTTCCAGATTCCGTGTAATGATATCTTCATCCGTTCCCAAAATATCGCTGAGCAGCAACTCATTGCCGTCCCAATCGATATTCAGCGGTTCATCGAATGACACTTCCGACCTTGTCTTATTGTTTCTCCTTAAAAACATTAAAATTTCATTTTCAATACAGCGAGATGCATATGTAGCAAGCTTGATTTTCTTTTCTGGGTTAAACGTGTTCACCGCTTTGATCAATCCGATGGTACCGATGCTGATCAGGTCTTCTATGTTGATTCCTGTATTTTCAAACTTCCTGGCAATGTAGACGACAAGGCGCAAGTTCCGCTCAATTAAAATCGACCTTGCCTCCATATCCCCTTTTGGGAGCCGCAGCAGCAAGCTTTCCTCTTCATCTTTTGACAAGGGCGGCGGCAACGCCTCACTACCGCCGATATAATAAATTTCATCCGGGCGGATTTTCAGTTTTACGAGCAGCTTTAGCCAGAACGATTGTAATTTTAGCCGGATCGTTTTCAAACCTTCCCCCTCCTTCCCTTTTCTATGACGCGGAACGTACGAGGCCTCCCGCAGCCATTAGCGGATGAATGATGCATTGGAATTCTCCGCTTGCCGAAAGACTCTGCCCTGTAAAGACAACTAAGCCGTTTTGGATCATCCTTTCCTCCCGGTCAATGATCGTAATCGTATCCGGTTTAAAAGCGCAAAGGAGCTGATGCTTCCTCCCTAGCGACTGGGCAGGGATGAGCCGCATCTTCTGTACCCAAGCTTCTGGAAGTGAAGATGCCGCCTCCAATGCTGAATATTGCTCCGCCGCCAGTTGAACAATCTCCTCCGGCACCTTCTCTTCCTGTCCTACCGTGGAGAGTATCATGACGGGCGCTTTCGAGATGGGATCCAGCAACCCATTTCCGCTGTCGACCATCCCTTTTGCCTTCAGAGTGGTTCCATTTATAACGATTTTGACATCTGCCAGTACATCGTAGGCTATGTTTGCAGCCGTGACGGCTCCGACTCTTCTTTTGGAAAAATACCAGGCAACCGGAAAGGCGAGTATTACAAACAGCCAGCTGATCGGATCGCCAAATCCGTTTAGACTTTGCAAAAATACTGCCGTCTGCATATCAAGATCAAATACAAGAAAATAATGAGTGCCGAGCAAAATCCCACCCATCAGAAAAGTGGCGAAATATAAGGTGAGTAAGCCGGCCCAAAAATGCTTCGCCCTCTTCCATCCGAAAGCGGCAAGTATCATACAAACTGACACTGCCAGTTTTGCGAGCGGGTGGCTGAAGTATCCAGCCTGCGGACTAAGACTCGCAAACACGACGAGAGACCCGATCAGACCTCCGGCGAAAATCCTCCATATTGAAACGAAACGCTTTAAGAAAATGGATGTCATCCATAGCAGCAAGCTATCCACCAGAAAATTAAGCAGCCAGATCAGATCGAGATATAGCGTCACCACACCCCCTCCTCTCTAAATGAGAATGCCGATGTCCTAAAAAAAGTATAGTACAAGCCAACAGAGGTTTCTGTCAGTTCCTCGGGCTGAATCATTGGAAGTTTTCCCGAATTAAGTCTAACGCTTACAAAAAGGGCGTCCTGCTATTTTCAACAAACAAAAAAAGACCGGGCATATCCATGCCCGGTCCTTCGGTTTCCAAATTATCGTCTTCTATTGCGGTTGCGCAGGAATGTCGGGATGTCCAACGTATCCTCGACCGTCTGATTTGATCTTGGCTGCTGCTGCTGTTCCTGCGGCTCTTCCCTTCTCGGTTCACGGACAGGCGCTTGTTGCTGTGTCTGTGCCGGGCGCGGCTGGGAATGTCCAAATGAAGGACGCTGCTGCTTAAGTTGTGGAGCCGCAGAATCCGAAAATCCTGTTGCGATGACAGTTACGACGATTTCGTCTTTCAAATCGTCGTTAATCACTGAACCGAAAATCATATTGACTTCCTGATCAGAAGCAGAAGCAACGATATCAGCCGCTTCCTGTACTTCGTAAAGGCTCAGGTTAGTACCACCCGTGATGTTCATCAGCACACCTTGAGCCCCATCAATGGATGTTTCAAGCAATGGCGAGGAGATCGCCTTTTTAGCCGCTTCGGCTGCACGGTTCTCGCCAGTCGCGACACCAATACCCATCAATGCGGACCCTTTGTTCGTCATGATTGTTTTCACGTCTGCAAAGTCGAGGTTGATCAGTCCCGGCACCGCGATCAGGTCGGAAATGCCTTGTACACCTTGACGGAGAACATTGTCCGCTTCACGGAACGCTTCAAGCATCGGCGTGCTTTTGTCGACAATTTCGAGAAGGCGGTCGTTCGGGATAACGATTAATGTATCGACAGCTTCCTTCATAGATTCGATTCCGCCGCCTGCCTGGCTCGAACGTTTTCTGCCTTCGAAAGAGAATGGACGTGTCACAACACCAACAGTCAGTGCTCCAAGATCGCGGGCAATCCTAGCGATGACTGGTGCAGCGCCTGTGCCTGTTCCGCCGCCCATTCCGGCCGTTACGAATACCATATCTGCGCCTCTGAGCGCCTCTTCAATCTGTTCCTTGCTTTCTTCGGCGGCTTTTTTGCCTACTTCAGGATTGGCACCGGCTCCAAGTCCGCGGGTAAGCTTTGCACCGATCTGCATCTTGATTTCCGCTTTCGACAGGTTTAGTGCCTGTGCATCTGTATTGACTGCAATGAACTCGACGCCTTGTACGTCATGTTCGATCATTCGGTTCACCGCATTGTTGCCGCCGCCGCCGACACCGATTACTTTTATTGTCGCTAGAGAATCTAAATTTGTATCAAAATCCAACATGGCCAGTCCTCCTATATTGTTTAATCAGCCGGTTGTCCTATTCAAAGAAATATCCGAAGAATTTTTTCACTTTGACAGACATTTTATCGTCCGGGTTCTTTTCCGCTTTCTGTTTAGGTGCGCCTGCCTTTACAGGACGCTTTTCGGGCACTTCATTCGTGATATGCACCGGTGCGGAGGAAACATTCCTTCCTTGCAGTCGTGCGTTTTTATAAGCATATTTGATCAACCCGACAGCAGTCGCAAACTGAGGTTCGCGGACACCGATATAGTCAGGGATCGCGATTCTCACCCGGTTTTGGAAAATCACCTGGGCAAGTTCCATCACACCAGGCATATTGGCTCCGCCGCCGGTCAGCACGAGGCCGCCTGGCAAATCGGAAACTCCCATTCTCTTAAACTCGTTTTGAATGAGATCATAGATTTCTTCCATCCTGGCTTCTATGATATCAGATAATTCCAGCTGGTTAAACTGCTGATGCTGGTCACTGCCAATGATAGGCACGCTGAAAATCTCGTCTTCTGACGCCTGGTCATAGAAGGCATGGCCATATTTCAACTTGATCTTTTCTGCATCTTCGGTGGCTGTCCGTAGACCGATCGACAGGTCTTTCGTGATATGTTCCCCGCCGACAGGAATGACACTGACTCCTTTTATGTACCCTTGGTCAAAGACGGCAACGGTAGTGGAACCGCCGCCCAGATCAATCAGAGCTGTACCGAGATTTTGCTCATCTTTCGACAATGCTGCCGAAGCAGCAGCAACCGGCTGAAGGATGATGTCAACGATTTCAAGCCCTGCTCGTTCCACACAGCGAAGTGTGTTATGTAAAATGGTCTTCGACCCTGTAATCATGATCCCTTCAAGTTCAAGGCGAACACCGATCATCCCTCGTGGGTCTGTAATTTCGTCAAGTCCGTCAACGATGAATTGGCGCGGAATCACATGGATAATTTCCCTTTCCGGGGGAATAGAAATAACTTCGGCAGCGTCAAGCACTCTTGCGACATCATCGTCTGTGATCTCCCTGTTCTCACTAGCAACAGCAACAACTCCGTGGCAAGGCTGAAGCCCCACATGATTGCCTGTTATGCCGACGATGACCTGCCTGATTTGCATCCCGATCATTCGCTCAGCTTGTTCTACCGCTTTTCTGATCGACTGAACCGTTTCATCTATATCAACAATGGACCCTTTTCTGATGCCTTCTGCCTTTGATGTGCCAACGCCAATAATATTCAATGAATCATTGGCCATTTCTCCAATAATCACTTTAACCGTGGACGTACCGATGTCTAAGCTGACATATACTTCACTGTTGTTCATTCCGCGGCACCCCCTTTTCCCTTCCTTATCTCTTTATTCACATTCATTTGCTTCATTTGTAATCATCCTTGAGTATACTTTATTAAAATAATTCGTCACAAGTGGTGGTTTTCCTGTCTCTTCTTTAATATTATTTCTTTTTTTCATTAAATGCCGACCATCTGCTCAGTAAAATTCTGCGAATCACCGCGATATTTTGAAAGAGCCGGACGCCAAAGGCGAAAATGGCAGCTAAATATAAGTCTACACCAAGATGGACACCTAGAAAAGCTAAACTTGCTGCCAGCAAAATATTAAAGAAAAAACCGGAAACAAATACTCGCTGATCATATTGATTTTGCAAATAAGCGCGCATCCCACCGAAAAGGGTATCAAGGGCTGCCAGTACAGCAATTGATAAATAATTCGCGTATTCATCAGGCACTCTGATATCAGTCAACAGTCCCAGAAGCACACCGATCAATAATCCGAGGATGGGGAGCCACATCGTCACTTCTCTCCTTTTTCGTTCACAGGTTCCATGCCGTGAATCGTTATTGGCTCCGAATAGGCAGGTATGGAGACCCGCTGAAGAGGCTCTGACACTTTTACCCGAAGATTATCGATAAAAAAGTCTTCGATCGAAGGTGATATTTGCATCCGGTTGTAGATTTTGCCTGCCTGTTCCATATTATCAGCCGTAATATAAATTACAAATGGCAGGTCCCGGAGCGCATGGGTGCCGACGACCGTCTCTCCATTTATATCGCGGATGACAGTCGAGTTGATCAGCCTTTCACCATCGATTGAGATATGCCTCGCCCCGTATCGGTTTAATTCATTTACCAGCCTCTTCAAGATGACGGGCGATACACCTTCAACCTCTTCCCCGAGCAATAGTGCTTCGTTTACCGGCTCGATGGTCAGCTTAATACCCGGGCCCGTCACCTTCGTCAGGCCAGCCTCTTCCTTCAACACTTGAATCGTCTGCTTCAGCGCCTCTTCCTTGCTGCCAAAAATCTCTGATTCATAGTCATGGATTTTCAGTTCATTTGCTCGTATTTCATTGATGAGCTTTGACTGCAGATCCATCTCTTTTGTCAGCTCCTGCCGCAATTCCCATGTATCCGAAGGATCCTCCGCGGCCGGTTCGTTGACTGTCTGAAACTGGACGGCAACCATGACACCGATAATAAATGCAATGATGGTAAAATAAAGTTTAGACCGGTTTTTCATTCTACTGCGCCTCTCCCAGTGCCGGCTCCATCGTCACTTGTTTTTTCTTCTCCAGCGTAAAAACAACATTATCATTCACAAGCTGATCACGGACACCGCCTTGGATGGATAAAGCTCCCGCGAGAACATCCGGGTTGCCGATTGCCGTAATCCGGAACGGAGCAGGATACTGATTCCCATCGACTGTGATGACCGGGCCATTGCAGACGATATAGGAATGATGGTAAATCCTCTGTCCATTTACTGCGACGGCGTCCGCCCCGGCAATCAGCAGCTCATTTATCACATTGAACACATGATGTTCATGCACGATATACAGGTTTGCATTTTCGCTGGACCGGTTCTTTCCGTCATCCAGTTTCACTTCAACCCCAGGTCCTTTGACTCCCACTTTCCCGAGGAACATCCGGTATTTCTCCGCTTCGGATGCCAGCTTTGCCATGCCGGTCTTCTCATCGGATAAATCTTTTTCAAGCTCGACCACTTTCCCCTGCTTGTCATATAACTCTTGCTGAAGTCGGCGGTTTTCATCCTGTTGACCAATCAGCTGCTTCCGAAGCTCATTTTCTTTCGAATAGCGCAAGTCAAGCAAACTATTTTCACTGCGCTGCCCAAGCTGGCTATAGGAAAAGGCGAGAATAAAACCGAAGACGAGGAATACAATGGAAAATACAACGTTTCTTCTTTTTCTGTTCACTCTTCCTCTTCACCCTCTGTTTCTTCCGGTTCAAATGCTTTGAAATAAGAGCCTACCTCAAGGTCTATGACTCCCTTGACGTCCTTATCAAGCTGACTGACGATGGATGGATAATGTACCATCTTTTCAGCAAAGGTCGGGATGGTTGCGGTTATTTCATTGCCGTCATTCATATAAGCATGAATGGCATAGCGGTCTGTTTTTTTTGGTTGATAATGAATTTCGGATATGGCTGTCAAAATCTCAGTCGGAAGAGCGGTCAATTGCTCTGTAAGATCCGTCAAGATGTCGCCGCTTTTAAAGCTGAATAACAATAGCGCCTCCGATTCAGGAGTATGTCCACTTTCATCCCCCAGTATCTTCCCATTCTCGAGCAAAGGCCGATAACCTTTTCCATTCGAAAGGTAGGCAACTGTTTTGAATTCTTCTACAACAATTTCGACCTTATTGGGAAACGTGAAATGCACTTCCGCTTCTTTTATTTGCGAAAAATCCTTTAGTTTTTCCGCCGCGCCCGAAAAATCACTTTTCCATAAATGTTCGCCAGGTTTTAATCCGCTCTTGTCTTCGATTTCTTTGGCACTCAACGTGCGATTTCCCTGGATATCGATCTTTTTTATGTGGCTGAGAGGCGATTGAAAATAGACGACAAGCACAATCAGAAAGAAGAAAAGGGAAAGCAGGAAAATCAGACGCCTGTTTGCCTTCCTTTTCCTATGCTGCTTTATCTTCGGTATCCGGTCCTCAAGGGAGAGAACTTTCCCTTTTTCCATATACACTTCCCCTTTTGCACCGGCCTTATCTGATTTGTCCGGCCGGTGATTTTGCCTGCAGTTCACTGACAACTAATGATTGCGGTGCCCCGTTCGCCGGATGTCCGCCGCTATATGTACAATCGCTTCCTCTCCGGAAGCATTCCAGCGACTTGTCTATTGTATGAAGCTCCTCTAAAGGAATCAAGAGTCCTTTTTTGCCAATTCAAGCATCATTTGGAACAAACGCTGTGCTGCGTCAGGAATGCCAAGCTCACTGGATGCTTCACCCATCAACTTTCTCTTGTTGTCATCAAGGAGAATGGCATCGAGTGTTTCAACGAGGCGCTGCCCGGTCAGTTCGGTTTCCTTAATCATGGTTGCAGCACCCGAACTTGTGAGAGCCTGCGCGTTTTTTTCTTGGTGGTTATTCGTCACATAAGGACTCGGAATAAGGATAGATGGCAGCCCGAGTGCTGTTATTTCTGCAATCGACGTGGCGCCTGCCCGGCCGACTACAACATCCATTCTGCCAAGAATATCTTGCATATTATGAATGAACGGCTTAATGGATATGTTAGATGCCTCGCCGAGTAACGACGCTTCCTTCATGACATCATTATAGTGGACATCCCCTGTTACATAAAGCACTTGATACGGCTTGCCCGCAAGAGCGGTCAACGACTTAAGAACCGCATCGTTTATCGGCCTTGCACCTCTGCTCCCGCCGAAAATCAGTGCGGCAGGGAGATCATCCCGAAGGCCGACTTCTTTTAAAGAACCAGTCCCCTGCTTTCCAGCTACTTCCGAGGCACGTGGATTCCCTGTCATTACCACTTTTTCCTCAGGGAAATACTCTTTGACCGATTCAAAGCAGATGGCAACCTTGTCAACATAACGGCTAAGGAACTTGTTGGTTAAACCAGGCACACTGTTCTGCTCATGTATAATCGTTGGTATTTTTCTTTTTGCACCGGCATATACGACAGGCGCACAAACATACCCTCCTGTTCCGATCACAACGTCCGGATTGAATTCTTTCAGCATTTTTTTGCTTAAGGAAACACCTTTCATAAAACGGTATACTGTCTTGATGTTCTCAAACGAGATTGAGCGCTTAAAACCGGTGATATCAATTGTTCGAAAAGGAATGCCTTCTCTTTTTACCAATTTCGATTCCAGTCCGGCTTCTGTACCGATGTACAGAAATTCAGTATCTGGATACTCTTTCTGAATAGTACGGATCAACGCAAGGGCAGGGTAGATATGACCGCCCGTTCCGCCGCCGCTGATTGCAATTTTCATATAGCACCTCATCAACAATTGTAATCGTCCGCCGCGTTTGCTTCGGTAAAGTAACTTCTATTTTATCAAAGATATAACTATAGTTATCTTACTATATTTTATCAATGTTGTTACATTGTATCACCTTATTCTCTGACAAAAACTCCTTAAGGGCAAAAGAGCAGAGACGAACCTCATACGGTTCGTCTCTGCTCTCTTTTCTGCATCTTAAATAGGGGTAATCAAATCCTTGAATAACGGCTAATGTTCAGCAGGACGCCGACAGCCATCAGCATCAGGGTCAAGGAAGACCCGCCATAACTCAGAAAAGGCAGTGTGATGCCTGTTACAGGCATCAGGCCAGTCACCACTCCGATATTAATCATTACTTGCACAGCAATCATGGAAATAATGCCAACAGCCAGGAAACTGCCATAAAGATCCGGCGCCCCGAGAGCGATCCGGATCCCCCTCCATAAGAGCAGGGCAAACAGCAACAAAACGAGACTTCCGCCGATGAACCCCAGTTCTTCCGCCACTATCGCGAAAATAAAATCTGTCTGCGGTTCAGGCAGATAGAAAAATTTTTGCCTGCTCATTCCAAGCCCCAATCCGAGTAATCCCCCCGGCCCGATTGCATACAGCGACTGGATAATCTGAAAGCCGCTGCCAAGCGGGTCTTGCCACGGGTCTAGAAAAGATGTAATCCGAGCAATCCGGTAAGGAGCGGAGGCAATCAGGGCAACAAAACCGGCAATACCGATCAGCCCCAGAAAAGCGAAGTGCATGATCCTGGCACCGGCAATGAAGATCATGATTATCGATGTTGCTACCATCACAGTGCCTGTCCCTAAATCGGGCTGGAGCATGATCAGGCCAAAGGCAAGAAAAACAAGGGAAAAAGATGGCAGCAGCCCTTTTTTCACGGTCGTGATGTGGCGCTGGTGCTCAGACAAAAACTTCGCCAGGTAGATGATGATCGCCATTTTGATAAATTCGGACGGCTGAATAGAAAACGCACCGACGCCGATCCAGCTGCGCGATCCGTTCCTCTCCATCCCGATTCCGGGAATGAGCACCGCGATTAATAGCACGAAGCAGATGATGAGAAGCGGTTTTGCCCATTTTCGCCATGTCCAGTAGTCGATGTTCATGATAAACAGCATGGCAGCAAATCCGACGCCGGCAAATAATAATTGCCTCTTGGCGAAATAAAAGGAATCATTCGATTTAAAATCGGCCCAAATGGCACTCGCGCTATAAACCATGATCAGACCAAGAGCCAGCAACGTCAAAGCGGCGAAGATCAACAGAAAGTCGGGCGACGATTTTTTAACAGGCATTCAAGCAACACCAGCCTCACCTTTATTAGAGCCATGCTGCCAAGCCTGCAAATGATGCCTGTCTTCTTCTGTAATGCTTCAGCAGTGGTCCATGCTCTCTTTTAGCTTATGCACGGCCTCCATGAAAATATCACCGCGGACTTCAAATGTCCGGTATTGATCCCAGCTCGCACACGCAGGCGACAAGAGAATCACGTCTCCAGGTGCGGATACTTCAAATGCGGCAGGCACAGCATCAGCCACATTATCGACATGGATGATCGTTTCTATTCCTGCCCGTCGTCCGGTCTCAGCAAGTTTTTCGGCAGTTTCTCCGAAAACAACCATTGCTTTCACGTTGTTCTCCAGTTCAGGGATAAGTTCATCGAATCCAACGCCGCGGTCAAGGCCCCCCGCCAACAAAATGGTCGGCTGGCTGAACGCATCTAGTGCACATTTTGCTGCGAGATTGTTTGTCGCTTTTGAGTCATTATAAAACTTCCTGCCCAAAAACTCCGTGACAAACTGAGTCCGGTGCTTCACTCCTGCAAATGTGGACAGCACTTGCACAATTGCCTCATTCGAGACTCCCGAAAGCTTTGCTGCTGCCACAGCCGCTAAAATATTTTCCTGATTATGGGCCCCTGGCAGCACAATCTCATTAAGAGCAACTACCGGTTCCCCTTTGAAAACGACCATGCCATCCTTAATCGAGCAGCCGTCATTGATAAAACCTTTTACCGAGAACGGTACTATCTGCGAGCGAACGGCTGAAATCTTATTCATTAGATGAGGTTGGTCCGCATTGATGATCAAAAAATCTTCGGCAGTCTGATTTTTAGCGATGTTCAACTTTGCTTGATGGTACTCATCAAGTGAGTGATGGTAGTCAAGATGCGCTTCATAAAGATTTAGGATCACTGCAATTTTCGGACGGAAATGCTCGATTCCCATCAGCTGAAAAGAGGACAACTCAACTACCATCGTATTTTCAGGTGCGGCAATTTGCGACACTTCGGAAGCGACAGTGCCGATATTGCCTGCGATCAGCGGCTGCTTTTTGTCCGCTTCGAGCATCTTGAATATAAGCGTTGTTGTCGTCGTTTTTCCATTCGTGCCCGTAATCCCAATTATCTCTGCGTCAGACGTTTCATACGCCAACTCGATTTCTGTAATAATTGGAATACCGAGCTTCACAGCACCTTCAACGAGTGGATTGGTATAGGGGATGCCGGGATTTTTGACGATGAGTTCAAAACCTTCATCCAGCAGTTCGACAGGATGGCTCCCGCAAACAACTTTAATCCCTTGTTCCAACAGGCCTTGTGCTTCAGGATTTTCGTTGAACGGTTTGTAATCATTCACCGTGACGAATGCCCCAAGCTTATGGAGCAGAGAAGCAGCCACGACGCCGCTTTTAGCCAGGCCGAGAACCAATATTTTCTTATGCTTATATTTATCGATCGCTTTCATGTTACATCCACACCTCTATATAGATTCCCAGTACGGCAAACAGCAGGCCGACTGACCAGAACGTCACGACAACCCGCCACTCGGACCAGCCAGATAATTCATAGTGATGATGCAGCGGGCTCATTTTGAAAATTCTCTTCCCTGTCGTTTTGAAAGAAATGACCTGCAAAATGACGGAAAGCGTTTCGATGACAAATACACCGCCGATCAGCAGCAAAATGAATTCAAACTTGGTCATGATGGCAATCGCCGCAATGACTCCGCCTAACGCGAGCGAGCCGGTATCTCCCATGAATACTTTCGCTGGGTGGGCATTGAAAACAAGGAAACCAAGCACGGCGCCAACAACTGCCACTGAGAAAAGGGCGATGTCATATTGTGACTGGCTCCAAGCGAGGATGCCGAACGCACCGAATGCAATGGCAGCTGTACCGGAGACAAGACCGTCCAAGCCATCTGTCAGATTGACGGCATTGGAAAAACCGACGAGCCAGAAGATGAGGAAAATCATATAACCCCATCCAAGATCAAAGGACAGATTTCCAAATGGCAATGTAATAGTTGTATCAAAGCCGGTCGAACGTAATAAGAAGTAGAAAAGCAGTGCGATGACAACCTGGCCAAGCAACTTTTGCTTTGAAGTCAGTCCAAGATTCCGCTTGAGTACAATCTTGATAAAATCATCCAAAAAACCGACAAGCCCGTAGCCTGCCAGGACGAGCAGGAGCAGCCATGTATCACGGCCGGGCTCAGAGTATTTCCAGGTCATGATCAATGTTGTCGCAATGACGGATAAAATGATCAAGATTCCACCCATCGTCGGTGTGCCGCTTTTCTTATAATGTGATTTCGGGCCTTCCACCCGAATGCTCTGGCCGAATTTGAGCCGTCTCAAAAACGGTATGAACAGTGGTGACAGCAGCACAGAGATGAGAAAAGCCATGATTATGGAAAATAGAATGACGCGCTCCATCATTGTCTCCCTCTCCTGTCCTGTCCGAAACTGGAACATGCTTTTTTATTTTTTTTGTGTGTGCTTGCATAAATTTTAATCATATTCTTATCTTTTCCCCATTATCCTTTTTTGTAAGTCCTGTTGCACGCTTGCCTGCCAGGCAGGCACCACTCGACTCATCGGTGTTCTGCCCTGGCCTTGATTGCGCTTCTTGCTTCGATCCGGTCATCAAAGTCCAATATCTTACTGCCGACGATCTGATAGGTTTCATGCCCCTTACCGGCAATCAGGATGACGTCGCCTGATGATGCCTTTTCAACGGCATGGCGGATTGCTTCCCTGCGGTCCGGGATAGAAATATAGTTCTTGCCTTCGACCCCTGCTTCCATATCCTTCAGAATGGCAGCCGGATCCTCGCTTCTCGGATTATCAGACGTAAACACCGGATCGGTGGAATATCGGCAGGCGATTTGTGCCATAAGCGGGCGCTTTGACCTGTCTCTGTCCCCACCGCAGCCGACAACCGTGAATACTCTGCCTTCAGCAAATTGGCGGACTGTCTTAAGCACATTCTCCAGTCCATCCGGTGTATGGGCATAGTCAACAATTACTGCGAAATCCTGGCCCTCCTGGACCGCTTCGAACCTGCCCCCTACCCCTTTTGCACTTTCAGCAGCACGGAGAATCACTTCCATCTCAAGCCCTGATACGTAAGCAGCTGCAATCGCAGCAAGGACGTTATACACATTGAAATTGCCAATCAGCTTCAATGAGACACGTTTTTCACCCTCTGGCGAATGCAAAGTAAAATGAGTTCCCGAACCGTCAAGGGAAATATCAGACGCGCGGAAATCAGCGGCATTTTCGATACCGTAAGTCACGATATGGGCAGCCGTGTCTGTCATATACTCGTTTGCAGCCTCATCATCCGCATTTAGGACAGCGAATTTGGGGCTGTCTTCCCGATAGGCATTGCCAAGCCTGGAGAAAAGGAGACCTTTGGCACGTCTGTATTCATCCATCGTCTTATGGTAGTCCAGGTGATCCTGAGAAAGATTCGTAAAGACTGCAACATCAAAATCGCAGCCGTCCACTCGTCCCTGCACCAAACCATGTGAAGAGACTTCCATAAATGCCGATTGAACCTTGCTTTCCGCCATTTGTGAAAAAATCGCTTGAAGTCCCGCACTGTCGGGTGTCGTATTTTTCGATTCAAGAGTCTGGTCGCCAATTTTAGTATACATCGTACCAATCAAGCCTGTACGCTGCCCCGCCTCCTGAAAAATATGTTCAAGGAGATGAGTGGTCGTTGTTTTTCCATTTGTTCCTGTAACGCCGATCAGATGAAGCTTCTGGGTTGGATGGCCGTAAAACGCATCCGCCAAGATGGCGAGCGTTTTTTTTGTATCCCGAACCTTGACGACGGGAACATTCGCATCGACATCTTTCTCTGCCAAAATAGCCGCTGCTCCTTGTTTTGCCGCTTCAGCCGCAAAGGAATGGCCATCAAGAGCATGCCCGGAGATGCAGACAAAGAGGCTTCCCTCAGTAACGTTCTTGCTATTATTCGTAATTCCTGTGATTTCAGGATTCTCTTCAGGCAAAGCAGCAAACGGAATCGCCTTTAATAACGTATGTAAATTCATTGCTTCAATCCCTTCCCATAACCAAGTCCGCTGAAAAAGACGCGGGCGGCTATACATATACTAATCTATTCTACAAAATAATTGTTGATGAAGCCAATATCATTTAATTTATTTTTTCCTCCGAGAACAGCGGCCTGGCAAAATTCTGCCTGGGCCGCTGTTCTCGGGGGATGCTGTAGAACATCAAATGTTTACATAATATTACTACCGGAAATATACCCTGACAACCGATCCAGCCTCCACTTTCACGCCCGGCTCAGGTACTTGCTGAAAGACCGTTGTTCCTTCACCGGTAGCATCGAGCCTCAAATCATACATTTGCTCTTGAAGCTCTTTTTTTGACAAACCCTTTAAATCGGGAATGGTTACCATTTTCGGATCCAGCCAGTTTGTCTCCTTTTCGATCTGATCTTTTCTCGGCTTCACCTCTAGTGCCCGCAGCGAGTCTTCCATTATTTTCCCAACGATCGGCGCTGCAACCGTTCCGCCGAATTGAATCGTTCCCTTCGGATTGTCGACCGCTCCGTAAACCACAATCTGCGGGTCATCTGCCGGCGCAAAGCCGATAAAAGAGACTACATGATTATTTTCAAGGTAGCGTCCGTCTTTCGCCTTCTGTGCGGTTCCTGTCTTCCCCCCGACACGGTACGATTCGATAAAAGCATTTCTGCCTGTCCCCTGTGCTACTACACTTTCCAATGCATGCCGCAATTCCTTTGATGTTTGTTCTGATATTACTTGCCGCTTTGCTGTCGGTGTTTTTCGCATTACCACTTCGCCCGTGGCAGGATCAATCAATTCTTTTGCAATATAAGGCTGGTACAGGGTACCCCCGTTAACAGCAGCGGCAACCGCGGCAACCTGCTGGATTGGCGTAACCGATACCCCTTGCCCGAATGCAGTGGTTGCCAGTTCAACCGGCCCTACCCGGTCCATTTTAAACAGGATCCCCGTTCCTTCGCCCGCCAAATCGATCCCTGTTTTCTGTCCGAATCCAAAGTCCTTTATATATTTAAACAATTTTTCTTTCCCCAGTCGCTGGCCGAGTTCGACAAACCCGGGGTTGCAGGAATTTTCAACAACTTCCAGAAAGGACTGACTTCCATGGCCGCCCCGCTTCCAGCACTTGAGATTTGCCCCTCCGACTTTTACAGAACCATGATCGTGGAAATATTCTTCTTCAAGATTCACTTTCCCTTCTTCCAGCGCCGCCGCGAGTGTGATGATTTTAAAAGTGGATCCCGGCTCATATGTGCTCCAGATCGGCAAATTTCGGTTATAGATTTCCTGCGGAACCTTTTGGAAATCTGCAGGATCAAAAGAAGGCCGGCTTGACATGCCTAGGATTTCCCCGCTTTTCGGGTCCATTGCTATTGCGATGATTCCGTCGGGATTGTACTGGGCTTCCGCATTGTCCAGCTCACGCTCCATGATCGATTGCACTTTTGTATCAATCGTCAATTTAAGATCATACCCATCCAAAGGAGCTTCGTAGTCATCCGACATGTCAGGCATCCTCCGCCCTTTGGCATCAGAGAAAAACTGCACAGACCCTTTACTCCCCTGAAGCTCTTTGTCGTAGAAAAGCTCAAGACCCATCAGCCCCTGATTGTCGATACCGGTAAACCCAAGGACATGGGACAGATACCTTCCGTATGGGTAATGCCGTTTGGAGTCCTCCGCTATGTAAACCCCTTTGATATCGAGTTCCCTGATTTCCCTCGCTTTTTCGTAAGAGATTTTTCTGCCTTCTTTGATCCGTTCAATCGACGTTACCTTAACGAGCTGCTTGTAAATGTCCTCCTGCCCGGCATCAAGAGCAGCGGCCAGTTTTTCTGCAGCCTCCGCAGGATTCTCGACCTGACGGGGAATTACATAGACTGATGGTGCACTTTTATTTGTTGCTACTGGCACTCCATTCCGGTCTGTGATCTGCCCTCTTTCCGGCTGAAAAGGTATATTCCTGCTCCACAATTCTCTTGCCCGCTCGGTTAATACATCCCCAAGTACAAACTGTACATATCCTAGTCTGACGTCAATGATTAAAAAGACAACTAAGCCTGCCAGCAAGATAAAGGAAAGCCTTTTTCTGACTGTCACCGCAGAGACCCGTTTCACGCACACTCCCCCTTTAGCAGTTCACTTCACTATATGCGCATCCTTGTCCAATATGTACAGTGTTTGGATGTATAAGAAAACAAAAAAAGAGCTCCGGATACTCGGCGAACGGGCCGAATCCGGAACTCTGTATAATGTTCTATTAATCAAGCGGGGGCGGTTCTTCCCCTGCCTCTTCTTTAGACTCGTCAGAAGAAGACTGCTTTTCTCTAGCCTGCTTTTCCTCCGGTGTTTCAAAGTTCACGACCAGCTGGCCTCCCTCTGAAACAGTTGAACCCGGCTTGATGTTCTGCTTGTACACATAGCCATTTCCGACCATGTTCAATTTCAGCCCAGCGATCTCAGCTACCTTCAGTACATCTCGCTTAGACCAGCCCGTCATATCGGGTATTGTCAGATCACCGTCAGTCCTAAGGATAACTTTTTCTCCTTCGATAACGGAAACTCCTGAATTTGGCAATTGGCCAGTCACTTTACTTCCGTTTCCAATCACAACAGGTATAAGCGAGCTGCCTGCAAGCTTTACTTTCGCTGCTTCCACACCTTTTCCGCTAAAATCCGGCAACTTGGTAATATTCGGTTCAGGTGTTTCATCTGGCTGGATATTCATATACTTCAAGCTGTTTTGCATGACTGGCTTGAAAATTTCTGACACAGGCACAGATCCGTTTTCACCTTCGGCAAGGCTCGGCTGCTCGATCGCCACATACATGATGATCTTTGGGTCATCAGCCGGCGCCATGCCAAGAACGGAGAACAGATAATTGTTCCAGCCGGTCAAGTAGCCGCCGCCATTCGGATTCGGCAGCTGGGCTGTGCCCGTTTTACCCGAAACTTTGTACCCATCAAGCTGGTAGATCTGCCCAGTACCATGAGGAGGCAGCATAACGGTTTCAAGGATTTCCCTTACTTTTTTTGCCGTTTCCTTTGTGATCGGCTGTCCGGCCACTTCAGGTTTCGTCTCTTTAACGGAACCGTCATTCGGGTCGACAATTTTGTCAACAACATATGGTTTCATCATGACACCATCATTCGCGATAGCTGTCATGCCTTGTACCATTTGCATCGCCGTCACCGTTGTTCCCTGCCCGAAGACGCTCGTCACCTTTTCAACAGGCCAGTCATACAAAATTTTTCCGGAAGCTTCTCCCGGAAGGTCAATGCCTGTAGGCTGCCCAAGTTTGAAACGGTCCATATATTCCCGCCACTTTTCCGTTCCCATCCGTTCAAGGAGCTTAGCGAATCCTACGTTCGATGACCGTTGAACCCCCTCAAGATACGTAATCGGTCCCCATCCTCGACCATAGTTGGAGTCTTTGATTGGCGGAGACTTTTGGTCAACATAGTATCTCCCGGATTCAAAGTAAGCATTCGGATCGAAAACACCGCTCTCTACCGCTGCTGCGAGCGAAAAGACCTTCATTGTCGATCCTGGCTCAAACGTTGTTTCAATGTTCTCATTATGCCAAGATTTCTCGATTCCTTCACGCGTTTCCGGGTGGTATGTAGGGCGCTGCCCCATCGCCAATATTTTCCCGGTTTTCGGGTCGGCAACAATCGCCATCATTTTCTTCGGCTTATATTGCTCGTCCACTTTGCTCATGGCATCCTCAAGGAATGTCTGGATCTTTTTGTCGATGGTCAAATAAAGGTCATGTCCGTTCTCCGGTTCTTTAATCTGCTTATTCGCATTCGGCAAAATATAGTTCCAAATATCGCCCTCGTATTTCAGCGTGCCGTCTTTTCCCTTAAGGATTTTTTCGTAACTTTTCTCAAGACCTGCAACACCTTTGATTTCCAGTGATTCCGTATCCTTTTTCGCGTAACCGATCAAGTGGGAAGCGAAAATTCCGTTAGGGTAAAAGCGTTTAGTATCTTTGACAAAGGTGATTCCCGGCAGTTTCAGGTTTTCGATTTTCTTTTTTACATTATGAGGCAGGTCTCTTCCCGCTCTGCCAAATTCAACTTGAAATCCTTCTAAGGTTAAACGTTTATAGATTTCCTGTTCTTCCATATCAATCAGCTTAGAAAGTTCTCTGGCGGTATATTGCGGATCGACAACATGTCTGGGATGCTCCGGATCGCTTGTCATTTTTTCATCAAGGATGGCAACCAACGTGTACGAGGACGTATCCTCCGCAATGACGGAACCATTCTGGTCGTAGATGGTGCCCCGCTTCGCTTTAATCACATCCTGCCGCAAATAAAGCTTAGCGGCTTTCGCGGCAAGCACCTGTCCATCCGCTTCGCCGGTATATTGGATTGTAATAAACCGGATCAGCAAGACAAAAAAGAGCAGCCCGAATGCTAAAAACAGGATTGCTGCTCCCAAGTTTGTATTTCTTTTGTTCATTTCTTGTCCACTACCTTGACGTTGTTTTCATCCAAATCCAAGCCGAGTTCATTAGCTTTCTCCCAAATTCTCTCATACTTGCTCAAATCACTGATCTGCACTTCTAGATCATCATTGTATTTGGTCTGTTCTTGGATTGTAGTCTGGATATCCTGTATTTCCTTGTTGACCTCGTAAATGGCCGCTTGCGCCGACACAATTTTGACCGCCATGAGAATACAGAAGATGACGAGGGCCAGTCCGAGCACTTTCTCCCCAGGAGTGATTTTTGCGCGGCGGCGAATCGTCTTGATATGTATCTCTGTTTGTATTTGCTGCGATTGACTCTGCTGGTGCTGTCGAGCTAAATTGCTCAAACTGTTCTCCCCCTATTCTTATCTATAGCTTTTCTGCGATTCTCAGTTTCGCCGAACGTGAACGATTGTTTTCTTCCAATTCTTCATCAGAAGGCACAATCGGCTTCCGGTTCACCAATTTCAGTACTGGCTTATACTCATCCGGTATAACAGGAAGACCGGGAGGAAGTTCAGGGCCTTGGCTCGCTTCCCTGAAAACCGATTTACAGATTCTGTCTTCCAGTGAATGAAACGTAATAACGCTGATTCGGCCCATCGGGGACAACATTCCGATTGCTTGCCGCAATGAACTTTCAAATACGGCCAGTTCATTGTTCACAGCTATCCGGATTGCCTGGAAAACTCTTTTTGCAGGGTGTCCCCCTGTCCTTCTTGCTGGAGCAGGGATTCCCTCCTTGATCAATTCTACTAACTCACCTGTCGATTGTATAGGCTTTTTTTCCCGAGCTGACTCGATTTTTCGTGCAATTTGTTTTGAAAACTTTTCTTCGCCATACCGGAAGAAAATTTTCACCAAGTCCTCATATGCCCATTCATTCACAACTTCGTATGCGGAGACCGATCCTTGCAGATCCATTCTCATATCGAGCGGTGCATCATGATGATAGCTGAATCCGCGCTCCGGTGTATCGAGCTGGGGAGAAGAGACCCCGAGATCATAAAGAATCCCGTCCACCTTTTCGATGCCGAGCTTTTCGAGTTCAGCTTCTAAATGAGCAAAGTTGCTTTTGACAAGGGTGACTTGGCCCATTTTGCCTGCTAGCTTGACTTCTGCATTTCTCAGCGCGGTTTCATCCTGATCGAATGCGATCACCCGCCCTTTTTCCGACAACTGTTCAAGCAGGTAGGCGGTATGGCCTGCCCCCCCTAACGTGCAATCGACATACACGCCGTCACTTTTGACATTCAATCCGTCTACTGTCTCTTTTAACAATACTGTTTTATGGTTAAACATGACCCTTCACCTGTCCAATCTTTATTGAGTTAAGGAGCTATCCTGCTTAAATGTCAAAATCGATCATATTCTCGGCTATCTCCGAGAACGACTCTTCTGAATCTGCAAGATATTCTTCCCATAAAGGCTTGCTCCAAATCTCGATACGATTGGATACCCCTAAAATTACGCATTCCTTCGCCATTTTTCCATAAGCGAGCAATGATGAAGGCAAGTTGACCCTGCCTTGCTTGTCTATTTCGCACTCAACTGCCCCAGAGAAGAAAAATCTTGTGAAAGCACGTGCGTCTTTTTTTGTCATCGGAAGGCTTTTCAGCTTTTCTTCCAACTGCCTCCACTCGTCCATCGGGTACCCAAATAAACATTGATCAAGACCCCGTGTGATGACAAATGATTCACCGAGGTGATCTCGAAACTTAGCCGGAATAATCAATCGGCCCTTCGTATCCATGTTATGTTGGTATTCACCCATGAACATATGGAATGCCCCCACTTTCTATTTATACTGTACCACATCCTCCCACCTTTCTCCACCACTTTTATCTTTTTCCGCTCGTTATCTTTCCAGCTATTCCTGTATAATCAAACAAAAAACCTCTTCAATTTTGAAGAGGTTTGCGATTGCTGGCATATTTTGAGCCATTATTGGTCTATCCCGTAAATCATTAACGGGCCTTGATTGTTTGTCAGTCTTTATAAACGGATCAATTTATGCTTGCCGTCGAATAGATAATCAAGCTCCATCATGTCATCGATCATCGACAGTCCGATAAAATTAAGGAAGTAGAACACATTCCACGTCCGTTCCTGGAGCCCGCCATTCGGTCTCAGGCTTCTTCCTGCTTCATCATATTTTCTTAGCATGATCTGGTGCCGCTTTTCAATCGCCTGGGCAGTCTTTCCTTCCAAATAGTCAATTTGACGTAAATGATAGGCGAGATTCTTCTCGGATAGAGGCTTCAAGCCGCGTTCTGCTTCTTCGAGCAGCGGGGCAAGAGAGGCGTATTTCCCCTCCAAGTATTGACGGATTTCCTGAAACTGACTGCTAATCCCAGGGTCTGTCACCGCAGCGAGGAAACGTTCCCTTTCCTTCACGGTTCCTTCCGCAAGCACGCCGGCCACAGTCAGACCGATCTCTTCCAAGTCTTTCTCAACTTTTCTTTCAAGCAAGGTAATGTTCAGCCGTGGAACAATCGGCGGCATGTTCATTCCGAACAATTCAAACGCCCTTTTCAGTTCACCCCAATAAGCAATTTCGCCGGGACCACCGATGAAAGCGAGTGTCGGGAAAAGAGATTCCTGCATAAGCGGCCTTGTGACGACATTATTGCTGAACCGCTCAGGGTGTGCGTACAGTTCACCCAATAGATCGTCTTTTGAAAACATAACCGTTCGGTTCCGGTCGGAAAACGTGTTGTCATCCGGACAATATTCGAGAAGGAGCCGCTCTTCTTCATGATAATAGAAGAGATTGGCCGCATTTTCTTCTATCTCGATCGCTTTTCCATAACCATGCGACATAATGTTGTCCTGCATTGATAATACAGAATGCGTTGTCTTGCCGGCATTTTCAATCATTTGTATAAAATATGGGATTTCAAGTTGTCGGAGACCGCTATTTGCAGAATCAATCAACAGCAAGCCGTATTCTTTAAACAATGCTTGAATCAAGTATGTAAACAGTTCAGTAAAGTTCCCGCTGTTCTCGCATGCCTGGTCCAGCAGTTGCAGAACTTCTTTCGTATACTTTCTCTCGCTCAGCAAACTGAAATAGTCGGAAATCCATTTTTTCATCTGCTTCCTGTCAAACTGGATATCAGATGTCATCTTTTTCCCGGATGGCATTTCAGGATAGCTGAACTTTTTCATTTCAGGAGTCCCTGGAGCATACACATGATTGATTTCAAGAAAATCGTGGTCTTCGCCAGCAATCCAAAAAACGGGGATAACCGGCTTGCCCAGCTCTTTTTCTTGCTGTTCAGCAAGCTTAATGATCGAAATCAGCTTGTGAATTGTATAAAGGGGGCCTGTAAGCAGTCCTGCTTGCTGTCCGCCGATGACGACGGCGGACGATGGATCTCTCAGCTTTTCAATCGATGCACGGATGGCCGGCGACATCGGATATGAGCTCATATATTCCTCGATGCAGCGCGCAAGCTCTGTCCGTTGGAATTCACGCTGCATTACATCGTGATAGCGGTCTCTAAAAACATTTTCATTTGTTATATCATAGTGAAAGAAGCCATTGACAGGCTCTTGATTATGTATGTATCCGGAGGTGAAAAGATTTGCGGCTGGAATGCCGATGCTTTCCATTTTCATAAGCTGTACTTCCTTTCTGCAACTGCCTAATCTATGGAAAGTATATCAAAAGCGGTTGTAAAAATACATTAACTTGTATTCACAAAGTATCATACGGCCGCTACAAGATGTGCTACCCTCGAGAAAGCACCGTATAACAGCAAAATGATGTAGGATGCGGTCAAAATCAAAAAGTTGATTCTCCAAACTCCCGTAAAAACATGGCTAAAAATAATTTCCTCTTTCAGCTTCCAATAAATGAATGTGAAAAGCACGGCAATTCCAAGCATTAAAAGGATCATTACCCAGAGAAAGGACTGCTGCCAGATTGTCAAAATCAGAAAGTGCACCGAGAAGATCAAGACAAAGGTCGTCGTGTTAACAGCCGCATTAACAGCTTTCCGGTGTTTTCCCGTTACTTGTTTTGTTATTACAAAGACGGGCAGGTATATCAGTATCGGCAGCATGATAAAAACCGCTGCCGCCGCAGATAAAACGGAACTCATCCTACATCTTTTCCCCCTTCCCCTTCCATCCCCTTGATCATCCTGTAAACGAATCGGATCGATGGGACGTCTATTCCCTTGAATTTTGCCTCTTCCATGATAAACCCTAGAATGGCATCCACCTCTGTCTCCCTTCCTTCAAGCAGATCTTTCAGCATGGAAGACGTATTCTCTTTTGTGTTCTGGCAGATGGCTTCTATTTCTTGTAAATACCGGGGATGACCGAGTTTCGGAAAGACGCTCGCCACTTCTTCATATAAGGAATGGAACAAAAAATGATAATGAGGGTTAGAAAGCAGCTGTCCGTTCTTTACCTTCATGGCTGCCGTAAGCGGGTTGATTACCGCATTGGCTGCTAATTTCCTTAATAGCATTTCCTCATAATCCGAATGAAAATCAACCGGGAAGTCCGGAGAATCCGCTTTCGGAAAAATGAGGGGTAAATCGGATTTGCCTCGAAGTAAAGCGACATTCAATTTTCCAATTCCATTGTGCCTCACCGTCCGGTCATCGGTCCTGGCGGCACCATGTTCAACTGTAGCGACTGCAATCGTCTTCTGTGGTAGAGTTTCCACTTGCTTCAGATGTCCCATCCCATTTTGTACGAAACAAAGCAATGCGTCACTTGCAATATGATGCAGTTTCGCGATGACAGGTTCAAGATCGTACTGTTTGACAGCAATGAAGAGCACGTCAAGATTATCCGGAAGACCATTCTCCATACTGGACACATGCACTTCATTTTCCCATTCAGCATTCCCGCTCAGCAGTTTGATCCCTTTTTGTCCAATCCGTTCAGCCTGCTCTGCCCTCCTCGTGATCAACAGAACTTCATGCCTGCTGCTGTAATAGGAGGCCAAAAGCAATCCGATGGCGCCTCCGCCAATAATGCCGATTTTCATGTAAATCACCTTTTGCTGTTCGTTATTATTCCCATTGTAGCAAAAGACCCAGACAGAAAGGGAAAATTTTTACGAAAAAACCTCCGAAAGCGGAGGCGTCAGACAGGAAAAATAGAATGCTTTTTTTGAGGAAGTGGGATCTCCTTTGTTTCGTAAATGCTGTAGCGTCGAATAAGAACCTCTCTAAGATCATTTGCGGCGACGATTTCATCGACAATCATCTCTGATGCGAGCGTGTAAATGTCGATATGTTCTTTGTACTCCTTTTGCATTTGCTGCACAAAAGCTGCTCGTTTTTCCGGGTCTTCGATTTCCTGGATCCTGTTCGAGTACACAGCGTTCACCGCAGCCTCGGGACCCATAACGGCAATTTGGGCTGTCGGGAGTGCGATGCAGCAATCCGGCTCGAAAGCGGGCCCGGCCATAGCATACAGTCCGGCTCCGTATGCTTTCCGGACGATAACGGAAATCTTCGGTACAGATGCTGAGCTCATGGCGGCAATCAGTTTCGCCCCATGCCTGATGATGCCCGCCCTCTCTACTTTTGTACCGATCATAAAACCCGGCACATCTGCCAGGAACAGCAAGGGAATATGAAAGGCATCACAAAGCTGGATGAATTTGGCCCCTTTGTCGGCAGAGTCGATAAAAAGAACACCGCCTTTTGCCTTCGGTTGATTGGCAATGATGCCGACCGGTTTCCCGCTGATTCTCGCGAGTCCGGTGATCAGCTCGGGGGCAAACAGTTTTTTGATTTCAAAAAAACTGCCGCCGTCTATTAGGGCATCAATCGCTTCGTACATATCAAACGGAGCATTCTGATGCTTCGGCACAATCTCTTCAAGCTGTCTCCCGCCCTTCTTCGGTTCCTTCGCGTCCCGTACGGCTGGAGCCTTGTGACAGTTGCTTGGAAAGTAATCCATGTACTGCTTTGCCAACTCGATTGCTTCTTCTTCATTTTCAGCAAGCACATCTCCGCAGCCGCTGACCGTACAGTGCATCCGTGCGCCGCCCATTTCTTCGAGGGTCACTTTCTCCCCAATCACCTTCTCGGCCATTCGCGGAGAACCGAGATACATAGAGGCATTTCCCTCTACCATAATTACGACATCGCAAAACGCAGGGATATAGGCACCCCCTGCTGCAGAAGGGCCAAACAAGAGGCAGATTTGCGGAACCATACCGGACATTTTCACTTGATTATGAAAAATTCGGCCAGCCCCTCTCCGGTTCGGAAACATTTGCAGTTGGTCGGTAATTCTCGCACCCGCCGAATCGACCAAATACAGGAGAGGAACCATCAACTTCTCTGCCGTTTCCTGAATGCGAATGATTTTCTCTACTGTTTTTGGCCCCCAGGAGCCCGCTTTTACAGTCGAATCATTTGCCATCACACAGACCGTTCTGCCGTTCACTTGGCCGATAGCGGTTATAACTCCGTCAGAGGGCAAGTCACTCGCCTTGGCGTTGGCAAATATGCCGTCCTCTTCATATTTTCCGTCATCGAATAGCATCCTCAGCCTTTCCCTGGCAAACAATTTATTTTGTGCATGGAGTGCATCATGGTATTTTTGTTTGCCCCCTTTTCGAATCTCCTCCTTTTTTACATGCAAATCGGTTTCCATTTCTCTTTTCACCTGTAGCCTTCCTCCCTTCAGCATTCAATCCAGTACGATCATCACATCGCCTTCGTTCACAAAGTCACCGGCCGCCTTCTTGATCGAACGCACCGTCCCGCTGCATTCCGCTTCGATCGGAATTTCCATTTTCATAGACTCCAGCATGGCAACGGTCTGTCCTCGCTCCACCTGATCCCCCTCACTAACAAGAAGTTGAAGGACTGTGCCTGCCATCGTTGATAAAATTTCCACTATTTTTTGCCCTCCCGCCCTTTGATAATTGACGTATCATAGAGACCTTTGATGAACTGTTCATTGTGCAGCACTTCCAGCAGCAAAGGGATATTCGTTTTAATCCCGCTGATCCTTGAGGATTCCAGAAAGGTTGCCGCTCTTCTCATACATGCCTCGCGATCTTGCTCAAGGATGACACATTTAGCAATCAGGGGGTCATAATACGGTGTCAAACTGCTGCCAGCCGTATAGCCGCTGTCAATCCTTGCGCTAATATGTGACCATTCCATTTCCTCGATTCTTCCTGGCGAAGGAAGGAAGGTTGCCGGGTCCTCTGCATAAATGCGGAATTCGATCGCATGGCCTGAGTGAGGAACTTGTGCTTGTTGAAGAGGCAGTCGTTCTCCGCGGGCAACACGGATCTGCCACTCGACAAGGTCTAGGCCGGTCACTGCCTCAGTTACCGGATGCTCCACTTGCAGTCTCGTATTCATCTCGAGAAAATAACAGTTCTCCTCGCTATCAACGATAAACTCAACCGTCCCTGCATTTTCATACTGTACGGCCCTTGCCGCCAAAATGGCAGCTGCGTACAGTCTTTCTTTTGCATGAGCCGATAAATTCGGCGAAGGTGTCTCTTCGATCACTTTCTGATGCCGCCGCTGAACCGAACAGTTTCTTTCATAGAGATGAATTACATTCCCATATCTGTCGCCAAAGACTTGAACTTCAATATGACGCGCATTTTCAATAAACTTTTCCAGGAAGACCTCGCTATTGCCAAAATAGGCTTTGGCCCTTGCTTTCACAGAATCATAGAGTTTCTGCAATTCTTCCTTTCCTTCACAGCGACCCATGCCGATTCCGCCACCGCCTCCACTCGCTTTCAGCATGACCGGATAACCGATCTCCTCTGCTTCAGTAATTGCCTCCTCAACCGTACCAAGTGCCCTTCGGCTGCCGGGAAGGACAGGGACACCAGCCTTGATCATCGTCTCCAGCGCCCGGATCTTATCCCCCATCATTTCGATTGTATGAGGTTTTGGACCAATAAAAGTAATTCCTTTCCTCTCGCATGCCTGTGCAAAGCGGCTGTCTTCGGAAAGCAGGCCGTACCCTGGATGGATTGCTTCCGCCTCGGCATCTTCTGCTATCGTCAGCAGCCGATCAACATTAAGGTAAGATTGTCGGACCGGCGCTTCTCCGATGAAATAGGCCTGATCCGCTTCACTGACATAAGGTAAACCTTCATCAACCTTAGAGTAAACAGCCACTGTCTTGATGCCCATCTTTTTACAAGTCAAAATGATCCGCGAAGCGATTTCTCCCCGATTAGCAATCAAAATTTTTTGCAACCCCATCCTCCTTCCCACTATTCACTCTATTGTACTACAAATCTCCATAAAAATGAAAACGCTTACCTAATGAAAATATCTGACTTATTTTTTACTTTAGGCTATAATGGGTATGATTATGACAGTTCACTAGTTGGGAGGAGTCAACATGGCTGTAAAGGTGGAAAAACTGAAAATAAATTTCAAATCGCTGGAGGAGTTCAAAGAGTTTAAGGAATATGGGGCCCAAGAACTCTCCATGCTCGAAGACCTTGAAGCAAATATGGTGGAGGATGACATTGAATCTCCTTTTTACGGCATTTACTTCGGTGAAAAGCTGGTGGCAAGGATGAGCCTTTACAAGCGGAAGGCAAAATTCGATCAGTATTTTAATCCGCCCCAGGATTATCTTGAGATCTGGAAGCTCGAAGTTTTGCCGAATTATCAAGGGAAAGGCTATGGCAGCAAGCTGGTCGAATACGCCAAAAGCTACAATATGCCGATCAAGACAAACCCGCGCTTGAAGTCCAAAGACTTTTTTGAAAAAATGGGCTTCCAGCCGGTCACCTATGAGATGGAGAGGGATTTAGGGGAAAATCCGCTCGTCTGGTATCCTGCGGGAGTGACAGAGCAGAAACATTGATCGGCTTGTGACTGTTTAGTCTATACAGATTGGAGGGATGCAATTGAAACGTACAGCAGAATTCGTACTGGGAATAATCGGCGTCATCCTCAGTACTTTTACCCTTTTGGGCGGATTATTCTTCGTCTGGGCGGGCGGTTCAAACGAAGTGATGGATGGCGTGAGGATGCAAATGGAAGCAGACCCGACCATTGATTCAGAGCTGATGACGGAATCGATGAACCTGCTCGGCTCGTTCGGCTTGCTCTTTGTCGTCGCTGCTTTGTTCGGAATCATATTCGGCATTATCGGCATTGTGAACATCAAAGGTGATAAAAAGCCAAAATTGGCGGGCTGGATGTTTATCATAGGAGCCATCTTGCTTGGACTGCTGTCGATCGGGTTCGGCTTCCTGCCGGCCTTGCTGCTATTGATTGCCGGAATCATGGCGCTTGTCAGGAAAAGCGATCCCCAGGAAGTATTATAATAAAAGCAAAAACCAGGCCGGCAGCAATGTTCCGGCTTGGTTTTTTATTGGCCGTCTATTTGGTTCCTCGCTTTATTGAGCATAGCCAAAAGCGAATAGTGTTCATGTTTTACCCTGTCTCTATCTTCAGAAAGGTTTTTATTTTCCTCTATAAGTCTGTCTCTCTCGATTTTCAGGAAGTCGGCATGACTGACGATCCTCTCCAGCCTCTTGATTAGACGAAGCGCTTCCTGGAAATCAGGTATATTCCGGTTTTCTTCGTTTTTCTCGTCAAGAGTGTTTTCCCCCGCCTTTTTCCTCTTCCGCATCCTCTCTTTTCTCTCAAGCTTAGCCTTCTCTATTTCTTCCGGATGTTGTTTCCTTACTGCAGAATTCCATCTAAAACCACAAGCTGCCGCCGTTCTTTTAAGCTGGATTCCCACTGCCTCGAAAGCCTTCAGCTGTGTACTTCCGCTGCTGATATACTCGAGCACCGTCCTCGTAAGCAGCCTATCTTCCTCCTCCGTCCAAGCATCTTGCCTGGAAGCCGTCATTCTCATCACTCCCATTAATTAACCTCAGTTTTATCTATTTATATGTCAGGAGAAGGATAGATAGAATTGAAAAAAGCGCCAGGAAAAACTCCCTGGCGCTTTTTTTGGCAAACTATTAGTTGTTGATGACTTCTTTGCCTTTATATGTTCCACACTCTTTGCAAACACGGTGTGCAAGTTTCATTTCACCGCAGTTCGGGCATGCAACCATTCCCGGCACCTGCAATTTGAAATGTGTGCGGCGTTGTCTTTTTACCTTTTTAGAAGTTCTTCTAGCTGGTACTGCCATTCTTCCCACCTCCTTAAAAATGTAAGGCCAAACCTTTTCATTGCTCGTCCTTGCCTTCAAAAAATTGAGCAAGTCCCGCTAAACGCGGATCTACTTTGTTTTCCTGTTCACGTTGAAGCTCTTCTTCAGTCTTAACCTCCCAGCCATTTCCGGCAAAAGGAGCAGACTGTTTTTCCGGGGTATCACAGAAAACCTGCATTGGAATTTCGAGAAGGAGCAATTCGTGGATGATAGGCGTCAAGTCTATCATACCGCCCTGGACTTCGTGAATCTCTTCCAAGTCACCGCGTTCATAGTCCGATGGATTAAGCAGGAAGGTTTCCTGCGAACGGATGTCGAACGGATATTTTACATCTGCGAGCGTACGTGAACAAGGCAGAATGAATTCGCCGGTTACATGCAGATGGAATGTGACCTTTCTGGAATCTATATCAGCTGTGCCCATTATGTGAACAGGCGACACCTTTCTGATTTCAGGGTTTAACACAATCAATTCCTTTTCCACATCGACTGTCTCGTCGAATTTCATCACCTGATCTTTTTGCTTTTGCAGTTGATTTACAGTCCATTTCATTGTGATCACCTCAAGGCAACAAAGGTAATTATAGCTTTCGGGCTATAGTTTGTCAATATAAGATCTTGACACTTTAAAAAGATTTTAACCGTTTTTACGTTCTTTCTTTAGTGTACCCCTATTCACTTTCAAAAACAAATGGTTAAGTCTCTGACAGCGGGCAGTTGTACCATTCGTCCACGGAAAAGATGCATATACTACCCTATCATAGAAAGGAAGTGAATCATTTGAGCCAATCAAGAAACTATCCTTATCAAGGAGGTTTTCCGATGCAAGGAGGATTCCCGATGCAGGGAGGCTTTCCAATGCAAGGAGGATATCCTTACCACGGAACTGGAATGGGATACCATCATGGCTATGGGCATCACCCTCATTATCACCATACCGGATATCATGGCGGCGGACACTACGGTCATCATCACCATCATTACGGGCACCAGCATTACCATGGGAACCCGGGTCACTATGGCTATCGTGAATCATAAGTCAAAATATGCAGCAGCCGATTTGGGGCTGCTGCTTTCTATTTCGCAAAATCGTCCGATTCCGGTATGATAAAGTGGCTCCCCTCAAACAGCAGGAGACTGTATCTCCCGCTGAGTTGATTGAATGGACTCTACAAATATTTCTAGGTTATCCCTGCTCGCAATTCTAAGTTTCTTCTATTAATTTCTAACGTCTTAAGCTTTAATACCAGTTAAAAGCAGATAAGAATAAAAAATGTTTTTTCGGAGGGATCTGGATGAGAAGTGTAGGACTTGTAGTGGAATACAACCCAATGCATAATGGACATCTGCTCCACCTGCAGTTGGCCAAGAAAGAGTCCGGTGCGGATGTTGCCATTGCCGTGATGAGCGGGCAGTTTTTGCAGCGGGGCGAACCTGCAATTGTTTCAAAATGGTCACGTACACGAATGGCCCTGAATGCGGGGATCGATATTGTCGCCGAGCTTCCCTTTGATTTTGCAGTGCAGCCAGCAGACATCTTCGCCTATGGAGCCGTTGCCATTTTGGATGATCTCGGCTGTTCCAGTCTATGTTTCGGCAGTGAGCAGGGGAAAATCGAACCATTTCAGGCAGCCCAGCAACTGTTGGAAAATAGAAAAGACGAATTTGATACATATCTTCGCTTGTATATGAAGGAAGGGGAAAATTACCCGACCGCAACCGCAAAAGCCTTTGCGAAACTTGGTGCCGGAGAGGAGCTCGCCGATCTTACCCAGCCCAATAATATCCTCGGTTTTCAGTACTTAGCCGCTGCAGTCAAGCAGGAATCACCTATGGAGGTATTTACGATTAAAAGGGAAGCGGCAGGTTACCATGATGAAGCTTTCTCAGACGCCACGATTGCAAGCGCCACCTCGATCCGGAAAGCGATCGAGGAGGGTGCGGACCTCAATTCCGTACTCCGTTATATGCCGGGGAGTTCAGCTGAGGAACTGCAAAAGTACAGAGGTGACTATGGCCACTTCCATCATTGGGAAATGTATTGGCCGTATTTGCAATATCGTTTTGCCACAATGGAACCAAGCGATTTGGCAGGCATATATGAAATGGAAGAAGGCCTGGAATACAGACTAAAAAAAGCTGCTTCTGCATCCAACAGTTTCCACTCTTTCATGCATGCCGTCAAAACAAAAAGATACACATGGACACGTATTCAGCGCTTATGTGTATATGTTTTGCTGCATGCAAAAAGGGAGGAGATGAAAACAGCCGGTACAATCCCTCGGTACATACGGCTGCTGGGGATGACGAAAAAGGGCAGAAAATACTTGAACTTCGTCAAAAAAAGGACAAAACTGCCGATCATAGCGAAAGCTTCAGCCGCTGCGGATGGTTTGCTTGCGCTCGATCTAAAAGCAACCGCGGTGTATGCACAGGGATTGCCCGAGCCATCCCGCTCAAAGATCGCCCGGATGGATTACACACAGCCGCCTATCTTGCTGTCGGAATAAGGGAGCTTTATGGCTCTCTTTGCTCTCTTTCGGCCGCAGCGATTTTCGCTTTTATAGCTCCAAGCATCCGCACGGTTTCCTCCTCCCCTAGACGGATAATTTCGTCAATATCTGTGAATGTCCTTCCATTGTAGGATTCAACCCTCGGCCGGATCATGATATCCGCATCCAACTCTCTTGTTTTCATCAGCTCCATCTGTAAAATATCTATGCTTTGCATGATTACATCATAGACATTTGCAATTTCTGCAGTCCTGTTAAGTGTAGCCACTTCAACACCGATCACCACGTCCGCTCCCATCTTCTTGACGGTCGATACAGGGATCCGGTCTGCCACTCCGCCATCCACCATTAGTCTGCCATTCACTTTTCCTGGAGTGAAAATTCCAGGAATGGCGATGCTTGCCCTTACGGCATCTGCAATTAAGCCTGTGCGAAATTCAACTTTTTCACCCGTTTGCAGGTCGGTTGCAATGACAGCTACTGGAATCGGCAAGTCTTCTAAGTGTTTGCCATGCGTAAACAGATGGACAAGGTCTCTCACCCGATTCCCTGCTATAAAGCCCATCTTTGGAACCGTAAAGTCTAAATAATATTTCCTCCGGAAAGCCGAGGAAAGCTTGATCAGGCGTTCGAGATTATGACCGAAAGCATAGAAACAGCCGACAAGCGCACCCATACTGCTGCCTGCCAGCATGTGAACCGGTATGCCATTTTCCGTTAAAGCTTTCAGCACGCCCAGATGCGCAAAGCCTCTTGCTCCTCCAGAACCTAGAGCGAGGCCGATTTTCAGTCCGTCCATTATTCTTCCTGCCTTTCCCTTCAAATGGTCTAAAAGCCAAGCCCTGGAGTATATTTAATTATGTGCAGAACGAACAGGGAGGCAATGCTTTGAATCTATCGAAATCGAAAACTCTCATGCTTGCCGCAGGAGCAGCCGCGCTGGCCATTTGTATGATCCTACTCCCTGAAGAGTCTTTTGAGGCCGCTCAAAGAGGGCTGAATATGTGGTGGGAAATTGTCTTTCCATCGCTTTTCCCATTCTTTGTGATTTCCGAGCTGCTCATCGGGTTTGGTGTAGTTATGTTTATGGGCGTATTGCTTGAACCATTCATGCGTCCCTTATTCAATGTGCCGGGTGCTGGAGGCTTTGCTTGGGCTATGGGCATGGCGACGGGCTTTCCCGCTGGTGCAAAGTTATCCGCCCGCTTGCGGAAAGAAGGCCAATTGACAAGGACAGAAGCGGAAAGACTTGCATCGTTCACCAACTCCTCGAGCCCGCTATTTATTTTCGGAGCGGTCGCCGTAGGTTTTTTTCACGATTCCAGGCTTGGATTCATTCTTGCCTTCGCCCATTATGCCGGCAATTTCCTTGTTGGCCTTACTATGAGATTTTATGGCGAAAAAACGAAGCCCGCAGCAAAACAGGGGCCCCCTTCAGTCAGACAAGCCTTGGCTGCCATGCACAGGACGAGGAAGGAGAACAATAAACCGCTCGGCAAGCTAATGGGAGATGCGGTCATTTCCTCAATTAACACACTTTTAATGATTGGCGGCTTTATCATCTTGTTTTCTGTTGTCAATAAACTCCTCTACCACATCAACATAACCGCAGTGCTCGGCAAAGGGATGGAAGCAGCCTTGCATCTGCTCGATATGCCGATTGAATTGGGTGTGCCCCTCATTGCCGGTATTTTTGAACTTACACTTGGCAGCCAAATGACAAGCCAAACAACAGAAGCAAGCCTCATGCAGCAAATTATTCTGACAAGCTTCATCCTTGGTTTCAGCGGTTTCAGCGTCCAGGCTCAAGCAGCAAGCATCATGGCCCAGACCGATATACGTTTCGCCCCGTTCTTTGCGGCAAGGATCCTCCATGGATTGTTCGCGGGAGTCATCACTTTTTTTGTTTGGCCTCTTTTTGAAAAAAAGCTTCTCCTGGCAGATCGGCCTTCCACGATCCCTGTCTTTTATCCCGAACAGCAGGAGTGGTGGGAAATAGCTCTTCAATTTTTGCAATCTGGCGGTCCGCTCCTTACTATCGGTTCGCTCATTGTCTATACAGTGATAGTAGCAAAAAGAATAAATGCTCAATAATCCGTACGCATCGCAGAGCCGGCCGCTTTTTTTCCGGTTCTTCTTCTTTAACAAGGCAGCCATCCGGTTTCATCCACAATACAGATTTACCAGTGCATCTAGAAAAAGAAAAAAGGACTGACGGGAAGCCCAGCTTTCACTGCCTTCCCGTTCAATCCTTTTTCAACTGAATTTCTTTTTGAGTGCTGCTTCTACAGCCGGCGGCACAAGTTCGCTAATCTGGCCGCTGTACTTGGCGACTTCCTTGACAATGCTTGAGCTTAGAAATGAATATTGGTTGTTTGTCATGATGAAGAACGTCTCGATTTTTTCATTAAGGACCCTGTTCATCGATGTAATCTGCATCTCATATTCAAAGTCGGAGACTGCACGCAACCCGCGAATGATCGCATTCGCCTGCACGCCTTCCGCATAGTCGACAAGCAAGCCGTTGAAGGTATCAACTTTCACATTCGGGATGTCCTTTGTCACTTCCTTCAGCAATGCGACCCTTTCTTCCACTGAAAAAAGCGGCTGTTTTGACGAGTTGCTCAGGACAACAACGTTAACTTCTTTAAATACTTTGGCACCTCTCCTGATAATATCAAGGTGGCCATATGTAACCGGATCAAAACTTCCGGGGCAAACAGCGATATTTGCCATTCTTACTCCTCCTCGTCGCAGCTCTCATCCTGCTTATAGATCGTAATGCCAGTCAGGCCGTACTCCCCGGCTTTCATCATCCTCAAATTACCGAGTTGCGGCGGGAGATGAACATCATTGCTATGCTCACAAACAATTTTCCCAAATGGAGACAAAAGGCCGCGGCGGCCAATTTCCTCAAGGAGCAACTCCAATTTCTGTTTCTTGTACGGGGGGTCAAGGAAGATCAAGTCAAAGCGCATGCCTCTTTTTTCTAATGCATTCAGCGCACGTCCCGCTTCATTCCTATATACTTCTGCCTGCTTCTCATATCCGCATGAAGCCAGATTCGTCTTGACAGTCTGGATCGCTTGGTGATCCTTATCGACAAAAATGAATGAATCGAATCCTCTGCTCATCGCTTCAAGTCCGAGCCCACCGCTTCCGGCAAATAAGTCGAGGCCATGTCCACCATCAAAATAGGGGCCAATCATGTTGAAAATCGTTTCTTTCATCTTGTCCGTTGTAGGTCTCGTCTTCATGCCGGGCACCGCTTTAAGCGGCCTGCCCTTGCAGGCACCAGATATTATTCTCATCAGCCTCACCAAATTATGTTTATTTTCCTATACATCCTAACACACTCTTTTCCAAGAAGACAAGAACATGCGGGGGGATTGGCCAATGTATGAAAAGTCTGGGAGTGGGCGATACTACTTCCAACAGCATGATTATGCTGTTGCCAACCGCGGAGAAGACTTACTTTTCCCCATAAGTTCTTCCTCCGGTTTCTCCTCTCCCTTTTCCTTCATCCTTTTCTCTTGGGATTGAAGGGAACCTGCATCCTGTACTGGATGCAGGTTTTTTTACTGCTTTTCTGAAACCGGGGATATGATCGTCACAGCCTCTTCCGTTTCGACCGCCGGCACGTTAAAAAACGTATTAACGAGTGACAGGTCGATAAACGCACGCCCATTCATAATTGTGACAGGGACAGTTTGCAAACCATATTTCGTCTGATTCAGCACGAAAAGCTGCTTGCCAGGGAAAAATTGATAGTGGATCGCATTTTTCACCGCATCGATTGCTCCATCCTTGTAAGCTGTCGTGTAACCGAGGTGCTTCAAGAGCGGAGCGAGCGTGACAAACGGCTTTTCCTCCATATATACAATTGATATATCCTGGACTTTCACTTCATTTAGATAAATGTCCCTGTTATCATAAAAAACCAGCGGCAGGACAGGACCGTCTTTATCCTTGTTGACAGTGAAAAAGTCAGTTTTATATCCGCTTGCCTTGTTTAATAGATTGTCTAGCTCCTTACTGCCTACTTTCTTCCCCTCTTTATCTTTCAATTCCTTCAGCCAGGCTCCTAGCTGTTCTTCGTCTATCTCTTTGCTTAAGATGCCATACATACTTTTGGCCTTAGCAGAACCGACAGGGGTTTTAAGAGCTGCCGATGCAACGATGTCAAGCTGCCATTGTTCATTTTCCGGGCTAAGATAGGTGTCTCTCAGTTCATTCATAATCAGTTTCCGCTGCAAAGCCGATTTTCCCTCTTCAGCGCTTCCGGTTACAAGCAGCGACTCTGTCTCAAACGGCGCATGCCCTTTTGAGATAATCCAATAGATTGTCTTTTCCCTAGAACCAGCAAAGGTTTTGAAGCTGAGGTTTTCTCTAACAGCTTGATTTTCAGAGTAGACCGTCACACCGCTTTCCAGCGTAGAAAAATCGAGTTTTGCCTGGTCCCAGTATAGAGTTGGAACAGCATAATCCGAGATGAACACATAATAGTCAAGTAAATCCTTATGGCTTTTGCCGACCACATCCACAGCACCTGCCCAAGTTCCGCCTCTCCACTCCTTCTCCGTCAGCTGTATTTTCGTCTCTTGGATGCGAATTTGATCAAGTGTGATCAGCCAACGATCCAGTAAAAAACTATTGCCTGCTTCGGAAGGCGAGGGGATTTGATAGCTGAATTGAATATCAGACGGATTCTTGACCGTTAGTGTCCTGCCCTTTATCGTCCATTCGCATTCCTTGTCTTCATCCCTCCGGCATTCATTGCCTGTGGCACCTGACGGGAATCCAATTTTATATGTGCCTGCCTGCATATTTTTGAACCACTGATCAACGTAGAATCTTCCATTCTTATGAACCAAACTTACTTCCTGTTTCACTTCTATCCCAATTTGTTCTTCTCGCTGTTCAGAATACCCTTTCCACTGGTAAAACAATAAACTGCCTGTTATACCCAGCAAAACGGCAATGATCACAACGGAAAATTTCTTCATTCATCTGACCCCTTGTATACTCATTCTCCACTCTATTCTTTATATCGGCTCCAACTGTTTAATTTCCACTATCGGCATGGAAAAAGGCACCCTATTTACATGGTGCCCTTTCAACGCTTACAGTCCGACCCGGTAGTCATATTCCTTAGCTTTATCGGGTTTGGAATTCTCATATTCGGTTTTCAAAAAAGGCTTATAGGATAAATCGACCTTTTTTACAAACGGCATAGCGGCAAGCTTGTCTGCAAGCTGCTCTGCTTCTTCCTGGTCACAATAAAGAACGGCGTATTTCATTTTCTTCGATACATAATGCACATTCCCAAATCTGCGCAGCGCCTTTGCATTTTTAAGGCTGAACAGCCAAACAACCAGTCCCTGTCTCTCTTTGAACATATCTTTCCCCCTTTAACCACCATTGATCATCAGGCAGAACAGCCACAGCCTCCACCGGTTCCGCAGCTTCCTCCGCATGAAGAACCTGAATCGAAAAATGGATTCCCCGTCGGCACCTTGACATTCGGGGAAACAGATCCAGCAATGAGCACGCTGATCGTATCAAGCAGATTCTGCAGCTCGTTTTCAGCAACCCTGAAACTAGCGACATTTTCATCCATGTCCATTTCCCTTTTCAGCAGGCGCGTTTTCGTCGATATTTCCTTATAATCCGGATGGTATCGTCCAAACCGCTGAACATCTTCGTAAAGATCCTTCATCTTTGCGAACGCCTCTATCTTCCTCCGCGTTTCAGGGTGAGTTTGTAAGGCTTGCCGCCTTTCCCTGTATTCTTCTGCTATATATGAATCGGCAATCATATTGCCAAGCAATTCAGCTTTCTCGAGGATTTGAATGCTTTCAAGTGTTGCAAGCATAGTGCTCACCTCCAACGTTATCGTATCATATTTTATCCAATGATGCGACAGTCATTACAGAATGCGCGCAGAGAATCTCTCTTCAGCAAGCACGTTCTTTTCTCCATCGATTACTTTTACATAAATGTCGCGCTCGCCGACGTCCAATCCTTTAACGACGAAGGCCGGGGACTGATAAGAGCTATGGAGCTTTCCGTCCACAAAAAGCAGTACCTTTGCCCCTTTGCCAGCAGGAAGAGAGAAATCAGCGCGAGGGACGATTGATTCGATAAACAGCTGATTTCCATCGACTGTATGCTTGAATAAACTAGCGCTATCCACATTTCCCACTTGGTCAGAGAGCAATCCGTGAGAGCTTATTCCTTCCGTGTTTCCATAGGCATGTCCCATTACGATGGCCGCAGCAAAAATAAAACCGGCCGCTATTTTCATGATCATCACTCCTCACTATTGGTATATAGCATTTGCTAAAAGAGTGTGTTCATGCAAAAAGCGGCCAGTTATTGGGAAGATTTCATCGCCTGGAACACACCTAGCATCATTTGTGCCATTTGGATCCCGCCAGTAAAACGATTGACATGATCGGGGACAGTCTTCTTAAAATAGTGCAGCGACGCAATCTTAAATTGTTCAAGGGCAAAAGGATCCCTAGATAATTTTCGATGCCAATGTGGCTGCTCCCGCAAGAAACGCTGAAGTTCACGGTCTGAAAATATATATTGCTGAAGGTCTTTTCTCATTATCGCTTCCCTCTCAATCTTTCCGGAAGGCAAATGGGTGGTGGCTTTCCGAGTGTTCAGCCGGCACCGGTGCTTGTTCTGCAGTTCCAGTGTTGAATTGGCCCAGCAACGATTGGATGGTCTGGAGTGTTCCATTCAAATTTCCAGCCATCTTTTCCAGCTGGGCAGCGTCCATCATTTTTACCTTTTTGATGATAGTGTCAATCCAACCCTTCGGTGAGGAGTTCGCTTCGGATTCCGTTTTTTCAGTTTTGGTGTTTACGCCATTTGATTTTTTCTCCTTGCCGAATGTGTCCCATCTGGGGTCGTCCTCTCCCAGCAGATACCAATCCTCATACAGCTCTTGCAAGGTATGTTCTCCCCGCCGCACTGCAGCCGTCAAAGCGGGTTTGTTTTGAACGAACTCTTTAAACTGCCTGACAGAAGGATGCAGTTGCTTATTCTCCATGTACGCTTCCCCTCTTTGTATATAATCCTACACCCATCTTATGAAATAGTGTCTGGAATGTGCTGCCTAAAAATGGGAAAAGCCCGCCGCATGCCGGTTGTTGCCGCAACGGTAGGCTCTCTAGTCCGTTTTAATGAAGTTTTGTGTATAGTACTTTTTATATACTCCCACCCCAAGCCGTGTTACATCTTTATCAAGCAAAATTTTCCGATGGCCTTCAGAATTCATCCAGCCTTCAACGGCTGCGGGACCATCGGCGTATTCTGCTGCAATGTTCTCTTCTGCTTTCTGGTAATTGATTTCTTCCGACTTCAGCCTTGATGCAAGATCTCCGTGAATAGGAGATTCATGGGCAAAATAACTATTCTCCGCCATGTCCTTGCTATGTTCATACGCCATTTCCGCAAGCTGGCTGTCCCACTCTAATGAAGCTACCTTGTGCTTGTTCCGCATAATATTGGTAATATCGAATATTTGCTGCTCACTGCCTCTTTCGATAGAGGCCCATTGTTCTTCGTCCGGCTCTTCAAGCGTGACAAGGTCACCTTGATATTCCATTTCATATGGATGCTGGCTGATAAGAATATCTGGTTCGAGGAATCGGACACTCAACAGCGTTCCTGTAGATTTATCAAGGGAAAGCTGTGCGTATATGTCATCGAGTTGGACAAGCGGCCGTATGTTCAAATCTTCCTCCGACAATTCGAAGCGGTAGCTTCCTGTACCGGTTGTGACGACCATTTCTGTCTCCAAGAGCGTTGTCCTGTAAATTTCCTCGATTGTCTGCCCGATTTTATAAGGATGCAAATTCAAATCGCCCCCAAGCGCATATACGGTCACGACCACTCCGTTTTTGACGCCCGCCTGCATATAAGTGTCCGGCTTGCTGTTATACACCCACCATTCGAAGCCATAGGCCGACGGATCTTTCCGGTCAGGAGTGCCAAAAGACTCGATCAACGCCTCGTCCTCTCTGCCAATATAAGTAGATAGCCCCTTCACCGGCCGTGAAGAGCCTTCGCTTCCCTGTAATTGGCCAATATGATTCTGGTTGTCTTTCTTCGGCGGGGTTGTTGAATTCTGGTTCGTAAGAGGTTCAATTTTACCCCTTTCCCCATTATAATAAAAACTGATAAGCAGTAATATGAATGCAATGAAAAGGACCCGGAACAAAGTTCGCAGTTTTCTGTCACCTCTTTATTGTCTGTTTTTTTTATTATAACATGTTCATACTGCAGTTCCACCATAGTTGTTTAGGAAATTAGGCTGTAGCGAGCTGCTGTAATCCTTATTTTCCCTACTTTTCCCAAGACAAAAGTCGCAGGCACTTCATCTGTTTCGAGCTTTTTTTCTCCACTTTGTCGAATATGGCAATTTTGCTGATAAGCTCTTCAATTCGTTGCAACATTTTTTAATTTCGTCTATGATAAATATGTAGGAAAGCGAGTATTTACGTTTTTTTGTTTGGATTATCGAGGAGGGAAATACAAATGAATTTTGAAAATAGCGGTCTTGAAAACTTGAAGGTTGAATTGGATCGCCTTGACCAGATCATGCAAAACCACAATATGATCCGTGCCGGTCAATGGGACTATGAGCGGGTTACATATGACCATAAGTTCCAAATCAGGGAAGGTACATATTACTTGCGGATTCAAGGCTTTGCGGTCGAAGGGGATGTAGGTGCAGATGACGCTGTTATCCGTCTGCTGAAACCAATCTTGGGCAAGCATTATTACCCGCATGGCATTGAGTATGGAGAAGACGAGTTCTATCCAGATCATCTGGTTAAACAATGCATGCAAATGATTGAAGGTATCAAAAAAGATGCGGAAGTATTTGCTGAATGATGCTAGGCAGGCACGGTCTGTACCGTGCCTTTTTCATATCAATACTATATAAGTAAAAAGAGGTGCCCTCTTGTCCAGAGTGATCAATAAAAAAAGATTGATGATCCTTATCATTGTCCTTTCAATCGCCTTGCTGGCCTTTTTCATCCTGCCTGTTTCCATTCCTCTCATTTTAGCCATTCTCACGGCGGCGCTGCTCGATCCGTTGGTTGAAATGCTGCATACCAGAATGAAAATAAAGCGAAAATTGTCCGTACTGCTTGTTTTTTGCGCCTTTACTCTGCTTCTCGCTGTCGGAACGTATTTTACAACTACGAAAGTAGTCGCCCAAGGCGTCAAATTGATTGAAGAATTCCCAAATTACGTTAATAATGCCACGAAGATGTGGACGACGGTCGAGGCAAAGTTCACGGATGCTGCAGAAGGCTTGCCTATGGAAATGGTGAATGCGGTGACGGGTGAATTCTCCAATATTTTTGATTCAATTCTTGCCAGTCTGAAAGTATACATCAATATTGAAAACATCAGCTCAATTTTAACCTATATCCCTAATTTCCTTGTCAGCTTTCTCGTTTACCTGATCGCCTTGTTTCTTTTCATGATCGATCTGCCGCGATTGCGCATAACCTTCTACAGTTATATGACGGAAGCAACAAGGTCAAAAGTTGCCTTTATGATGGAAAGAGTTTCTTCGGTTATCTTTGGATTTTTCAAAGCGCAGTTCCTGGTGAGCCTGATTATTTTAGCCGCTTCTCTCATCGGATTGCTGATTATCCAGCCGAAGGTCGCGATCATTATGTCGCTCATCATCTGGATCATTGACTTGATTCCGATCATTGGCTCAATTGTCATTCTTGCTCCTTGGTCGATTTACCATCTGCTAGCAGGAAATACATCTCTCGGCGCCCAACTGGCCGTACTGGCGGCCATTCTGCTGATCATTAGACGGGTGGTCGAACCGAAAGTGATGGGCAACCATATGGGGCTTTCCCCACTGGCAACGCTCATTGCCATGTACCTCGGCCTGAAGTTATTCGGCATCATGGGATTCATCATCGGACCACTTGTTCTCATTCTGTTTAAGACATCAAAAGAAGCCGGCCTGATCAAATTGAATTTTAAAATATAGAAAATCGGCCAGGAATGGATGCATTCCTGGCCGATTTCTTATGTTCCGAGTATTGCTTTAATCAATGATGTCGTATCTCCGCCTCTATAAATAACATAAAGGAGCAAGTAAACAATAACACCGGTTATTCCTGTAGCAAACCACACTACACTCGTATACGGACCAAATTTTTTGTGCCTGACAAGCCTATTTTTATAGCCTGTCCATAAAGAAATAATCCCGAGTACAGCTCCAATAGTTGCCAACGTAACATGGAAAATCAGAAACACTGTGTAAAATGTTTTAAGTGAAGCCGGCCCGCCGAATGAGGTATTGCCGACGAACACTGTCCTGCTTGCATAAATGATAAAGAATATCACTGCAAAAATGCCTGCGGCCGTCATGATTTTTTTATGGCCGTCGATATCCCTTTTTCTGATTTTCCCCCAGCCGAAAGCAACGAGTATCGCACTGATGACGATACATGCGGTGCTGATTGTCGGCAGCAAAGGTACACTCATCATACTTTTTCCAATCCCCCAAACTGTTTATGATCTTTAGCTTGCCTATTATTCTGCCGGTCTGGGCTGATTCTGGAGCCTGGCAGCTTCATTGATGCTGTCTCCCTCCAGTTGTTCCCGCCTATACCAGTCAAAGAAAATTTTAGCCAGCATAATGCCGAGCACAATTTCCTGAATAATTTTCATTAAAACGCCGCCAAGCTGCTGATCCTCCTGGGCAGGCATGTTTGTGAACAGCTCCGGACCGCTGATGGTCAGGCCAGAAAGCGTATTACCCGGAACACAGAGAGCCATCGCCTTCATCCACATCTCCCCATCGGTATATGTCGCATACATGGCCGTCTGGGCAAATATAATCATACCGCATGAAGGCGTAAGCAAGACGCCATCTGCAAGAATATAGCCGATTTTTTTCAAGCCGTGAAGCTGATGATGTCCTGGAAGAGTATTGATCAGAGGCCACCAGAGGAACATCGCGAAAATAAATAAGACGACTGTATATACAGCATGAAGCAGCAGGCGAACCTTCACATAATCCATTACCATTGGAATATGATAGATCGAAAACAGCCCGTTAAAAAGTACAAGGGCAATTAGCGGCTTTGTAAAAAATTTGAAGACAGGCTTCACCTTCGGATGATCGATAATGGCAAGCCAGAACCAGTCCGGAATTCCTGCAATTAGAATTGGCGGAATGACAAGGTAAAGAAATGCCATTTGCACCATGTGGAACGTAAACATAATATGAGCCATCAAATCTACAGGCGAACCTTTAATCGCATACAATAAAACCATCGCGATCACAAAAGCAACAGCCTGCTTTGGTTTTAACGGCTCACTATTTTTGAAACGATCCCTCTTTTTCACCATTAAGAAAAAATAGCCGGCGATTAACAAAAGAACGAAGACGAGAAAATAAGGGCTCCACAAAGCCCGGAAACCGAAAATACTTAAAGGCACATCTTTTCACCTCTTTGCTGGATAAAGTGAAGCTTCAATCAGTGAGGGCCTTCATTCCCCACCAATAGATCGTTAAACGAAACTGACTTTTACTGTCTGCGATCCTCAAAATGATTACAGAATTATATTGGATTCAAACAGCCAGTAAATGCGGGATAAATCCTATATTCTATTATACCGTTTATCCTCGTTCTACTTCAACGGCGGCAAATGACAAGTTGATGAACGTCCTTGCCTTTATACCTGCTGTCACACCACAAGGCATAGGCGGCTGCCTACAACTTGTTGTGAAATTATCGGGAAAGAGACAGCATCCTCACATTGTAAAGGAAGGACTTTATAGGGGTTTTCCTACTGGCGATAATACTAGACTTAACGTTGAAGAAGCAACCACTCTCCGGTGTTGACAGAGAACGAATGAGGCCGCAAAACTACAAAACGGTCACTATGGAGACCACGTCGACAATTTTGAAACCTCCTGAGGGTCATTTTGACCTTTCCAATGTATCGACTGAGAACCGGTAACCTTCCGAGGGGCGCATTGAAGCCTCCTATGGGACCGGCGGCAATGAACCACCTCGAGATTTACATTGAAACCGCCTATGGTTAAAATACCTGCATCCATAGTAAAAGAAAAAAGGCTGTAGTCAAACTCCAATGTTTCTGGAGTTTGACTACAGCCTGGACCTGCTGCAAAGGCAGGTTTTTTGATTAGATCCAAACAATCGTCATGAAGCAAAGGATTGTGACAAATCCTATGATGATACCGCCGTAAATAAATAACTGCGGAGCTTCATGGCCTTTATGGCTCATGTGCATAAAGTAGTACAACTGGAAAATGACTTGCACAATCGCGAGCAGGAGAATGAATGGAATCACGAACCATTTGTCGAATCCTGCATACACGGAGCCAAAGGCAACGAGTGTCAAAAAGATTGAGAGTGCAAAGGAAATTATTTGATGCCTCATTTCCTCAGCGTTTCTCTTACGACGATATTCGTAGTCAACCCTTGGGTTGCCAGAACCTAAATGTTGGTTATCCATCTATTATCCCACCATCCCCATAAGATATACGACTGTGAAAATGAATACCCAGACAACGTCGATGAAGTGCCAGTAAAGGCTTGCTACATAAAACTTCGGCGCGTTGTAAAGGCTGAGTCCACGTTTTGCATTTCTCACCATCAAAGCGATTATCCAGCCTAGACCAAACACAACGTGTCCGCCGTGGAAGCCGACCAGTGTATAAAATGCTGAGCTGAACGCACTTGACTTGAAGCCGAATTTGAATTCATGTACATAATGTCTGAACTCGTAGATCTCCAAACCAAGGAAAGTCAATCCAAGCAGGACAGTGACAAGAAGCCAAGCCTGCATTTTCTTGAAATGGAAGTTCTTCATATGGTAGATCGCATAAACGCTTGTGATGGAGCTCGTCAAAAGAACCATCGTCATAATAAAGGCAAGCGGCAATTCGAAGAGATCTGTAGAAATAACAGAGTCCTTCGTTGGCACTTTATCCTTTAATGCCAGGTATGTTGCAAAGAGAGAGGCGAAGAGAACTGTCTCGCCTCCGAGAAAGAACCAGAAACCCAAGAATTTATTCTTGCCTTCAAGTGTTGCCCTTTCAGGAGCCTCAGGCCATGTTTTTTGTGTAAACTGTTCTTCAACATGCATTATGCCCTTACCCCCTTCTTATTATCATTAACCAATTCTTCCTTTGAGATGTGGAAACCATGGTCATCTTTCAGAGAACGAAGAAGCATGGAACCAAAAGCAACTATGAGACCGATGATAATAACCGGTATTCCCCAAGAGTGTTCTTGGTGATAGATACATCCAAAAGAGGCGATGAAGAAGCCCAAAGAGATAAAAATCGGCAGGATGGAACCGTTTGGCATATGGATATCACCAACAGGCTCAGCCGGTGTCATCTCAGTCTTGCCTTCCATCTTTTCAAGCCAGTAAGCGTCAATTCCGCGTACCAGTGGAAGCTGTGTAAAGTTATAGAACGGCGGTGGAGATGGGAGAGCCCATTCCAACGTTCTTCCGTCTTCCCAAGGGTCATTGCCAACTTTGACGTTTTTGACCGAAGTGATGACAATGTTGATCAACATGATGATGATCGCTACCGCCATTGTCAAAGCGCCAATCGTACTGATTAAGTTTCCAGAGTTCAATCCTTGATTATCAAGGAAAGATGCCACTCTTCGCGGCATTCCCATCAAACCGAGGAAATGCTGGATAAAGAAAGTCAAATGGAAACCGAGCAAGAACAGAACAAATGTAATTTTACCAAGTGTTTCATTCAACATTGTACCGAAAAGTTTTGGCCAATAGAAATGAGTAGCTGCCAAAATCGCGAGTACAACACCGCCGACGATGACATAATGGAAGTGAGCAACAATAAAGTACGTATCATGGAACTGATAATCCGCAGGTGCAGCGGCTTGCATGATACCTGTAACCCCACCCATTACGAAGGATGGGATGAACGCAGCTGCGTACAGCATCGGCGTAGTGAACTTGATGCTGCCTCCCCACATCGTAAACAGCCAGTTAAAGATTTTGATCCCTGTCGGAACGGCAATTGCCATTGTCGCAACCGCAAAGATCGCATTCGCAATATTACCGAGGCCGACCGTAAACATATGGTGAGCCCAAACCATAAATCCAAGGAAACCGATTAGGACGGTTGCAAAAACCATGGATGAATATCCAAAGAGACGTTTTCTTGAAAATGTAGCAAAAATCTCAGAGAAAATACCGAAAGCCGGCAAAATCAGAATGTAAACTTCCGGGTGACCGAAGATCCAGAAGAAGTGCTCCCAGATAATCGTATTTCCGCCCTGTGAAACGACGAAGAAGTTAGAACCAAACATTCTGTCAAACGTCAGCATGAACAAAGATACAGTCAGCGGCGGGAATGCAAACAAAATCAGCGCTGATGTAACAAATGTTGTCCAGCTGAACATTGGCATACGCATATAGGTCATGCCTGGCGCACGCATGTTAATGATGGTAACGAGGAAGTTAATTCCCCCCATGAGCGTTCCGAAACCGGAAATCTGTACGCCGAGTGCATAGAAATCTATTCCGTGTGTAGCAGAATTGAGCGCCAATGATGCATAGGAAGTCCATCCTGCATCAGGAGCTCCGCCTAGGAACCAAGAACAGTTCAGCAATACTCCTCCAAAAAAGAAGAGCCAGAAGCCGAGTGAGTTCAAAAACGGGAACGCAACGTCCCGAGCCCCGATCTGCAGCGGCATTATCAGGTTCATAAACCCGATCAATATCGGCATGGCGGCAAAAAATATCATTGTCGTTCCATGCATAGTCAGCATTTCATTAAAGACACCGGCTGTTACAAAATCATTGTTTGGAATAGCCAGTTGAATACGGATGATCATTGCTTCGAGACCGCCTAAGAGAAAGAAGAATCCGCCGGCAGCAATATAAAGTACCGCGATCTTCTTATGGTCAACCGTTGTCAGGTAATCCCAAACTGTGGCACCGAAGCCTCTCTTTTGAGCAATACTACTCACGTTTTAACCTCCTTTTTTCGGGGCCGTTATTTATTCTGCACTTTCAATTCCATCAGGTAAGCAGCCAACGCATCCATTTGGTCCTCAGACAATTCAGGATACGTATTGGACATTTTATTGCCCGGCTTGATGGCTTCAGGGTCTTTCAGCCATTTCTTGATGTTTTCTTCATCATGAGGCAGGATGCCTGCAACTGTAGTCCGTTCACCGAAATTGGACAGGTTCGGAGCAGTCCGTGCCTGAGGTGGTGTGCTGCTGTCCGGGCTGATTGCGTGACAAGTGATACAGTTTTGCGAGAAGACTTCTTCCCCTTGTCTAGCCAAGTCAGTTGATGGCTCGACTTTCTTTTCTTTCGCTCCCTGCATATCAGCTACCCAGCTGTCAAAGTCTGATTTTGGCAAAGCTTTAACTTTGAAGTCCATGAAAGCATGGGAAGGTCCACAAAGCTCAGCACATTTCCCATAGAACAATTCATTGACATCAGATGCCTTCTCCTGGTCAACCTTCAACCAGAATTTATTGATGTTGTCTGGATTCGTATCCAGCTTTCCACCCAATGGCGGAATCCAGAATGAGTGCTTAATATCAGCTGATGTAAGTTGGAAATACACTTTTTCATCAGTAGGAATGACAAGGTCCTGACTTGTGACAATACCTAAATTCGGATATTCAAACTCCCACCAGTAAAGATGAGCGCGAACATTCACTACAAGCGATTTTGGATTGCCCTCAGCATCTTTTTTATTGATTGCGCCTACATCGCCTTGCGAGAATGTAGCGGCAACCGTTGGAACGGCCAGGATGAGAAGGAGAATGATTGGGATGATTGTCCAAACCAACTCCAGGACATGGCTTCCTTCCACTTGCTTAGGTATTTTGTTTTCTTCTCCTTTTTTGCGTCGGAAGCGGAACATAATAACAGTGAAAATTGCCACTACTACCACGATAACCAATACCATGATGCCCAAGCTGAGAAGTATGAGATCATACTGCTGCTGAGCGACTTCACCCGCCGGTTTCAAGGCGGAAAGGAATGGCTCGCCGCATCCAGACAGGACTAGCGCCAGAATCGCAAAAACTGATAACAGACGCCATTTTTGCAGCCATTGTTTCATAGTTTAATCAAACCCCTCTTTCGTTAAGTGTCTTGGTGGTAACAAGGACCGTAAATCTATATGTGGATTTCTCTATAAAAGAAAGAATTCCCAGGTTAAATCACTGTAAAGATCACCATGGCTGTAAACAGGATTGTCAAGTAGTTTAATGAATATACAAACATTCTTGTAGCCCATTTCTTGTCATCCTTTTGTTTATAGCCCGCGATTCCAAGCGCCAGCCAGCCGATATTCAGCAAGGTGGCTAAAATAATGAAAGGGAGTCCGAGAGAACTCATAACAAATGGAATCGGCAACAAAAGTGCCACCCAAATGATAATATGCCTTTTCGTTGCAGCAAACCCTTTGACAACAGGCAGCATTGGAATTCCAGCTGCTCGATACTCATCGACTCTTCTCATAGCGAGCGCATAAAAATGCGGAGGCTGCCAAATGAACATCAAAAGGAACAGCATCCACGCGGTCAACGGCAATGACGGATCAACTGCGGCCCAGCCAATGAGCGGCGGAACTGCACCTGAGAGGCTGCCAATCACAGTATTGCTGACGTAAAGGCGCTTTGACCACATGCTGTAAAGGACAACATAACTGAATACGCCGATGATTCCGATGAAGCCGGCAGTCATATTGGTCAAAAACAACAGAATCAGACCAAGGCCGAGGAACGTAAAGCCGATGCCAAGCACTTTCGCTCCGCCAATTTTTCCTGTGACAGTAGGCCTTCCCTTTGTACGCTGCATAATCGGGTCAATATCGCGGTCGATAAAGTTATTGAGCGCGCATGAGCCTGCAATGATCAGAGAGGATCCGAGCAGTGTATAAATTACAATATCAAGAGATTGTAAAAAGTGCTGATTGGTAAAGATGAAAGCCAGCCATAATCCGGTGAAGGTCGTGATCAAATTGGAATTAACAATCCCGATTTTAATGAGGGACATGAAGTCTTTCCATGTCATCGCTCCGTGATCCGCCGTTTCATTCACCACTGCAGCACTGCGGCTGTTACTCATTGTTTTCCTCCTTTCTGCAAACAGAGATCTGACGTATAACATTACTATAATGCATTAACAGCAGGTTTTCATTTTTTTCGGAAAGAATTCAGTATTTGTTCACTAATTGTCACAATTCCGAACTGAAGTATGTATGCCCACAAGCTGCCCATCTATTGTACCATATCGCCGCCAAAAATAAGAGCGGTCAGGCCTGCACAGACGGCAGAAGTTGACAAACTGGGAGAAAGACACTGCCGCAATTAATAATTAAACCATATTTACAGGAGGCTTAGTGATGGCAAACCTGCGCTAGTATGGCAGTTTTGTGTCGAGAAGGTGAATTTATGATCATTCGAGCAAGCCGTCCAGTTATTATTTTTAGCAAATTTCTACATTCATTTCAAGTTTCCTTCATTATGAAGCTGTAACAATTTTGTCGGTTGTAATTTATTCCCCATTTATGTAGTATCGAAATGAATGATCTTTTGACAAAAAAATAAATAATGAACTTGATAGAAGGTGAAAATTTGCACCGTAAGCTTAAATGGTTTGCTGTACTTACATCATTCGTCATGCTCGGCGTCCTGATTGGAGGGGCGCTCGTAACGAAAACGGGTTCCGAAATGGGATGCGGACGTTCATGGCCGCTTTGCAATGGAGAATTCCTTCCAAGTGAAATTACTGTTGAATTGGTGATCGAGCTGGCTCATAGACTTGTATCCGGCAGCGCAGCCATTCTTGTCTCTGTATTGGCATTCTGGTCTTGGAAGGTAATCGGCCATAAGCGGGAAACGAAGCCGCTCGCCATTCTCTCTGTGTCTTTCCTTATTTTGCAGGCACTGATCGGAGCGGCAGCGGTTCTATGGCCACAGTCTGATTTTGTGCTGGCGCTCCACTTTGGAATATCCCTCATCTCGTTTGCTGCCGTACTTCTTCTTACACTCCTTATTTTCGAGGTCGACCAGAAGTTTGACACAGAGAAGCTGCGAATTGACAAGAGGATGAAATTTCATATTATCGGGATAACGCTGTACAGCTACTTTGTCGTTTATACGGGGGCGCTCGTCAGACATACGGAATCCAGTCTCGTCTGCCGGGATTGGCCATTATGCGACAACAGTGCTTTTGCTCTTCCAACGAACTTGTACCAGTGGATTCAAATGGGCCACCGGTTGGCAGCAGGCTTGATCTTTCTCTGGATTGCCTACGCCGCCTACTTGGCAGTGCGCCATTACCGTGACCAGAATGTGCTTTATTGGGGATGGATCATCGCTTTTATCCTCGTATTGCTGCAAGTAACGGCAGGAGCTGTCGTCGTCTTTACTAGTCTAAACATTTATGTGGCTCTGCTTCACGCTTTATTCATCGCCTGCCTCTTCGGTCTGTTGAGTTATTTCATCATGTTGTTGACAAGGCCAGGCGTCGCGGTCTCTCGAGCCGCTGTCTCCATGGAAAAAGACAAGGAACCGAAAGAAACGGACATTATTATCCAATAAAAAACATGCACAAGCTTTATGCTGTGCATGTTTTTTTGTGTATTTTTCATTTCGCCAGCAGAATCGAACAGCTTGGCAGCGGCTGGCCCTGATAATACCGATCATGGTTCTCAGCAAAATCTCAAGGGGCATAATCTGCTGTCTTTTTTACGTATAATCCCCTTTTAAGATCGTTGGCTATATGGAGTAGAAACACGTGCCGACAGCCTCTTTGGCTCCTTGTTTGGAAGCTCACCAGCGAATTTGTACTTTTCTTCGTAGTTTTTGAACATCGCAACATTGGTCAGGATCCCCATAGAAATAGACAGAACCAAAATTGAAGATCCGCCATAACTGATAAACGGAAGTGTGACGCCTGTAATCGGGATTAATCCAGACATGCCGCCAAGGTTGATAAATGACTGGATACCGATCATTGAAGAAATGCCAATCGCCAGCATGCTGCCGAATGGATCACGTGATTTAATGCCGATATAAAAGCCTCTCAGGACAATGAATGCAATTCCGCCGACTACGAGGATTACGCCCAACACACCCAATTCCTCTGCAATTACGGACATAATGAAGTCGGTATGGGCTTCCGGGAGATAACCGAGCTTCTGTACGCTCTGGCCCAAACCCAGTCCTTTTATGCCGCCTGATCCGATTGCCAAGTAAGAGTTCACAAGCTGAAACCCTTCTTTGTCAGCTGTACCGAACGGATCCAGGTAGCCGGTGATCCTCTTCATATTGCCGGGGGTAAAAAGGCTGCTCAGCTTGAAGATGAAAAAGGGCGACAGGAGAACTACACCAGCTATGGCACCGCCAATCAGTTTCATAATCGTCTTCAGCCTCATTCCTGAGCAGATAATGATTGTCATGCCGATCAAAAAAGTGATCGCTGCCGTTCCGTTATCAGGCTCGATTTTGATTAAAAAGCAGACGATAATGAGGTAGATTAATGGCGGCAGGACACCTTTATTGATCTGGTCTATGTATGCCTGCTTGTTGGAATATACTGCTGACAGGTAAATGATGACACTTACTTTGACAAACTCAGACGGCTGCACTTTACGGGCACCGACGGCAATCCAGCTCTGTGCATTGTTCGTCACATGGCCGAAAACGGAAACTGCAAGCAAACCGCCAAGAGCAGCGAACACTAGCAACATCAAAAACTTCTTATTTTTAAGCGCCTTGTAAGGAAAAATCGCAAAGAACAAAAATGCAACGAAAGCAAATATAAGATTCACCAGCTGCTTTTTGTAAAAAAAGTCAGGCGGATAGCCATAATATTGAACGGCCATGACCATGCTGGCACTATAAACCATGACGAGACCAAAAAGGCTCAAGATGATATATACTGTGATAAGCGGGTAATCATAGGATTTGAGAATTTTTTTTAGCATATGACTCTTCCAATCTCTTTCGGTATATAAGGCTTTGGGCAAGGAATGGTTGTTTGTTACAAAAAAACCCAAACAATTACATTGAACTGTTTGAGTTTCTGCTTAGATGATTGCCGGCCATCTGAATAGCGACCGGTGCCTATTTCCTCATTGAGGCTTCGTGCAATGCGGACAACTGGCGTTCCAGTGAGCCCATCAGCTCTTTTCCATCCTTTGCATCCACGAGACCAAGGCGGACTGCAAAATCTATTTCACGGGATAAGCCGAACATTTGCGTATCAAGCACTTCTTCGTATAAAGGACATTGCGGCATAGTCAAGTTATCCATTTGCACCTGAATGAGACGCAAAATCTTTTCAGCATCTGTCTTTAGGAGCGAATATGCTTTTTCCCGATGATCTATTTTCATATCAGACACCACATTGATCCCCCTTGTCTCCGAAACAAATAGACAATACTATCTGTAAATATTACCGTTAATAAGCCAAAATTGCAAGTTACAAGATGAAGACGGACAGTGGAAATCCACTGTTCTAGGGCCTATACTTCGTTAAGCGAGAGCATGATAAGGGTTGCTCCTCTTTTCATTTTTATTATTTCACGCTATACTTTATAGCGTGGAGAAGGAGGAATGGGTCGATGAGCACAATCTTGCCGATTAAGGGAAAAGTTAAATTTCCGATTACGCTGGATGCGGGCGTATGGATTTTTGATGATCGCCGTATTGATTTGAATACATATTTTACAAAAGAAAAAGAAGACGAGGTTGAAGAGGAGTTTACTGTTGTTTCCAAACATTGGGACAGAGTGATAAAAGAGGGGAATACATTGCCTCCAACCTTGAAGTCGGAGCGCCAGTTTGAGAAAGTGAAGGTATTGACAGGCTCTTTCGGAATTTCATTCCAGCCTTTCCTTAAAAACGCTGAACCAGCCGGGGATGCATCTTTCCTTATTGCGGAGACTGCCGATGGAGATGTTACATTCCCACTTGAGGAAGCTTATCAATTAATTTTGGCGTTTTCCAAAGACGGTAAGCCGCTTCGTGAGGACGGGCCGGTTCATATTTTACTGCCGGACGGCTCAAACCGCCAAGATCCGATTAAAAATGTGAGGGCTTTCCGAGTGGAATGATTCCTTGCTATGCCAGGGCCACCCCGTGTTTCCAGATGCGGAGTGGCCCTTTTTCAATGCAGCTTTACAATAAATCTGCCGCAAGCTGCGCCAGCCCCGACCGTTCGCCTTTGACCAATTTTATATGGCCCGCCACTCGCTCTTCTTTAAATCGTTCAAGTATATAAACAAGCCCATTATTATGCGCATCTAAATAAGGATGATCAATCTGCTCTGGATCGCCCATGAAAACGATTTTGCTATTTTCGCCCACACGGGTCAATATCGTTTTCGCTTCATGTTTCGTCAAGTTTTGGGCCTCATCAATAATGATGAATTGGTCAGGGATGCTCCTTCCCCGTATATACGTCAGCGCTTCAACTTCAATTGAGCTCATTCCCGCCAAGATCGCGTCTATTTCCCCTGGCTTTTTTGTATTAAATAAATGCTCCAAATTATCATATATCGGCTGCATCCATGGCCTTAATTTCTCCTGCTTTTCCCCTGGCAAATAGCCCAAGTCTTTGCCTACAGGGACTACAGGCCTTGCGACGAGCAGCTTTTTATAGTACCGCAGGTCCTCGGTCTGGAGCAAACCGGCCGCGAGTGCAAGCAAGGTCTTCCCGGTTCCGGCTTTTCCGACGAGCGTCACAAGCTGAATCTCTTTCCTCAGCAGCAGCTCGATCGCCATATTCTGCTGGGCATTCCTCGGCTTGATGCCCCAGACAGATTCCGGAGAGTTTCCAAATTTCCTTACGATATTTTTTGCATGGTCATAGATTCCCATAGCTGAGGCGGAGGTCCCCAGCTCATCTTTCAAAATGACAAACTGGTTCGCATACATCCTCTGTTCAAGCTTCTCTGCCTGTACTTCGCCTTGTTCATAAAATTCCCGTATTATGTCAATATCAACATGCAATTCAGTGAAGCCTGTATACAGGTCATCAGGCTCAACAACTCTATCGCTGAGGAAATCCTCTGCCTCCAGCCCGATTGCATCTGCTTTCACACGCAGAAGCGCATCTTTCGAAACGAGGATAACTGGCCTTCCATCCGGTTTTGCCTGCTCCTCAAGCAGAATATTTTTGGCGACAGCAAGAATCCGATTATCATTTGTCTTTTCAACGAAGATTTCTTGTAATTGTATAAAGGAGCGGTGGTTCAACTCTATTCTCAAACTGCCCCCATTCTCCATGGGTATTTTCTCATGAAGCCTGCCCGCCTGCCTGAACCCATCCATCATTTTAGAAATGTACCGTGCGTTCCGGCCGACTTCATTCATATAGCGCTTTTTCGAGTCCACTTCTTCCAGCACTACCGCAGGAATGACGACTTCATTGTCCTCAAAGGATAAAATGGAGTTCGGATCTTGCAATAAGACATTCGTGTCAAGCACATATATTTTTGTCAAATTGATGCCTCCTGCTCCTTTTTAATAGTCTATGTTTTCGTTTTTCTGCCTGTGCCTTGAAAAGTGCGGGTGCCGCGCAGTAAGGCCTGTACACCTCCTTTACTAAATAGTATGTCTTGAAATGCAGGATAGACGCCGGAAGTATCGCATCGCTTTGTGGTACAATAGGATAAAACCGATTTTTCCAATTTGAGGTGTTCAAAATGAATGTACAATGTGTTATTTGCGATCAGCAATTCGAGTTGGATAGCGATTCCCCGCTTGCCAAGAGGCTGAGGAATCGTCCGATCCATACGTATATGTGTCCGGACTGCTATGACCGGATCAAATTAAATACAGAAAGCCGTCTGTCCAAGGATACGTTTCAATTATATAAGTACAATAAAAAGCATAAGGAATTTTGACAGCAAAAAGGGCTGTCCAGAAAGTCAGTGGAAACTGAGCTTTTCTGTGGCAGTCCTTCTTTTGTGTATGTAGAAATCGGTGTGCGCTCCCGGTTGCTTTCCGTTCCGGGTCACACCTTCCACGGATTCAATGCGAAAAACCGAGAATGAGGAGAGACCCCCCATTCTCGGTTTTTTACTTTTTAAAGGGCTTATTGGACAGCCCCTTTTTCTGTTTATACTGTTCCCGATTTTCGCTCACGGTTCAAGCGGATTTTGTAAATAATAAGAATCAGCGCGGCTACCATCAAGCCTTCAGCAATCGGAAGGAAGATAGCGAGGAACGTGAGGAACAAGCAGCCGACAATAAGAAATAAATATATGACGATATTTTTCAGCAAAGGCAGCTTTTTGGCAAAGCCCAACTTATAAACAAGAACAGCAAGTGCTGTGATGGTCAACCAAAGCAGTGATGGTGCTGTATTCGCATTTCCAGTGATTTGATAGAAAAATTTAAGCGTAGGTGAAAACTGATCGATCGCCCTCAGATCGGATTTCGTCAATGCAAGGGCAAATAAATTGAAAAGCATTCGGTACTCCCTCTTTCATCGCTTTATAAGAAAAATAAAACTCGGCCGATCTTGTCCGGCCGAGTTAAGCATAGCATATTTTAGCAGGGTCTGAGCAATAAATTACTCATTCACCGCATTCTTTTTCTTTTTTGCTGCCTTTTCCCGTTCATTTTTGTCTAAAATCTGCTTGCGCAGGCGAATGGAAACAGGAGTTACTTCACAATACTCGTCATCATCAAGATACTCAAGCGCCTCTTCCAAAGACATGATTCGCGGTTTTTTGATGACGGATGTCTGGTCTTTCGTAGCGGAGCGGACATTGGTCGCATGTTTCGTTTTCGTGATGTTGACCGTAATGTCGTTCTCACGGGTATGCTCGCCAACGACCATCCCTTCATAAATTTCAGTTCCTGGTTCGACAAAAATTGTTCCTCTGTCCTCGACTTGCATGATGCCGTACGTAGTCGATTTACCTGTCTCCATCGAGACGAGAACCCCTTGTCTTCTGCCGCCGACCTTACCTTGCTGCATCGGCTGGTAGCTGTCGAATGTATGGTTCAAAATACCGTATCCACGAGTTAATGTCATGAATTCAGTCGTATAACCGATCAATCCGCGCGCTGGAACATTGAAAATGAGTCGGACTTGACCGTTTCCGTTATTAATCATATCGAGCATTTCGCCTTTTCTCATGCCGAGCGATTCAATGATGCTGCCAGTGTGCTCTTCCGGAACATCGATCTGCACACGTTCTATTGGCTCGGAGCGAACGCCATCGATATTTTTGACAATAACTGAAGGCTTGGATACTTGAAGCTCATACCCTTCTCTCCGCATGTTTTCGATCAAGATGGACAGATGCAATTCCCCACGCCCGGATACGATCCACGCGTCTGGAGAAGCTGTGTTTTCAACGCGCAAGCTCACATCTGTCTCGAGCTGGCTTTTGAGACGCTCTTCTATTTTCCGGGATGTGATCCATTTTCCTTCACGGCCGGCAAATGGACTGTTATTGACGAGGAAGGTCATTTGCAATGTCGGTTCGTCAATCCTGAGTTCCGGCAATGCCTCCTGGTGGTCAATCGGACAGATTGTATCACCTACATCCAAATCTTCCATCCCGGATACAGCGATCAAGTCACCGGCAAATGCTTCTTGAATTTCAATCCGCTTCAAGCCAAAAAAGCCAAACAGCTTCGTTACACGGAAGTTCTTGACCACGCCGCCTGATTTCAGGACGGCAACCTGCTGGCCGACCTTCATCGAACCGCGGAAAATCCGGCCGATGCCGATTCTGCCTACATAGTCGTTGTAGTCAAGTAAAGAAACCTGGAACTGAAGTGGATCTTCGCGATTGTCGACTGGCGCAGGGATATGCTCAACAATTGTTTCATACAGGCATTCCATGTTCTCATCCTGTTTTTCCGGTACTTTGCTTGCTGTACCATTGATCCCCGAGGCGTAAATGACCGGGAATTCCAATTGCTCGTCATTGGCATCCAATTCGATGAACAGCTCAAGGACTTCATCAACGACCTCCTCAGGTCTTGCAAAGTCACGGTCGATTTTGTTCACGACGACAATCGGTGTGAGATTTTGCTCCAAAGCTTTCTTCAAAACGAACCGGGTCTGCGGCATGCAGCCTTCGTATGCGTCAACGACGAGCAGAACGCCGTCAACCATCTTCAGGATCCGTTCCACCTCGCCGCCGAAATCGGCGTGCCCCGGTGTGTCCATAATATTTATTTTAATATCTTTATATTGAATGGCAGTGTTCTTAGCAAGAATGGTAATTCCACGCTCCCGCTCAATATCATTGGAATCCATTGCTCGTTCTTCCACATGCTCATTTACTCGGAAAGTTCCTGACTGTTTCAGCAGCTGGTCAACCAGTGTCGTTTTACCATGGTCAACGTGGGCAATGATTGCGATGTTGCGTATATCTTCTCTTTGTTTCAAAATATTTCCTCCTGCCTAATATAAAGCATCTAAAGTCAATCGCATTTTGTTATTATCTTTAACTGAGCTATTATATCATATTCAGTGGAAAAAACATATATTTTTTTGTAGAATAAAAATAGGCAGGATCGAATCCCGCCGAATTGTTGCATGCAATGAATTGAATATTACATTCTGAAGGAGAAGATTATGCAAAACAGGAACGGGATATTTTTGCTGCTTTCAGTCATTGCCGCTGCCTCGATTGTCGGCATTGGCGTATTTCTAGGCATGAGGAGTTTTATCGGCATGGTCGCCTCGTTTGCACTCCTGTCGTTTTCGATGGTATATGGCTTTAAATTAAAGCGTAAGTTCAGGGAACAGAGTGGACAGTGAAGCAATACAAGTAGACAGTGCCGGATGCCGCCACACGGCATCCGGCACTGTCTTCGCTATTACTCTTTATTATATCCATTCAAAATGATTTCAAAAAGACCCGGTTTTGCGGCAAACACTTCGCCTTTTTCAAGAAGGTTGAGCGGCTTTCCGTCAAGCTTGGTCATCTTGCCTCCGAGTTCCTCAACAATCACTTTTCCGCCGGCAAAATCCCAAGGCGCCAAGTTGAGAGAAATGTACGCATCAAGTCTTCCCGTCGCAACGTACGCCAATTCCATCGCTGCAGAGCCATAATTGCGCACCCCTCTCATTTTTTTCACAAGCGGGAGCAGATGCTTCGGAGCTTTATCGCCAATCAGCCATGTCGGGTTCATACCTGCTATCGCTTCTTCCAACTTGACAGGTTCCAGTTCCGGCAGCCTTTCCCCGTCAAAATATGCCCCGTGGCCTGCATGGGCGGAATACAGCTCTTTATGGACGACATCATAAATGTATCCAAGCCGGTTCTCCCCATTTTCGAAGATCCCGAGCGAGATCATGAAGTTCCTTTGTTGGTGGATAAAATTCATCGTTCCGTCTATCGGATCCAAAATCCAGACGATTCCGTCGAGACTGTCCAACTCATCGCCCAGCCCTTCCTCACCAAGTATTTTTTGCCCGGGAAAGCGGTCCCTTATGCGAGAAGCGAAAAACTCCTCCGTTTCTCTGTCGATATTCGTGACAAGATCATTCGGATTGGACTTTGTCTGAATATCCAACGTGTCGGGGAAAGAGGATCTGATCCGTTCCGCCGCTTCCACTATCCATTCCTTTGCAATCTGGTCTATCTCATTCCAATTCGTCATCATCATTCCTCCGTATAACACTGCGTTTCATTCAGCTTATTGAACTGCTGCTCATTTATCAAGCAAATAAGATAAAAACGAACCCTTTCCTTGGATCAGGGAAGAGTCCGTTCAATGGAATTGCTTATGGATCTTATATACGGAAGCCCTCATTATCACTTCTCACAGCGCTTCAAGCTTGACAAGTTCTTCGCGAATTCTTTCCAGCTTCCGTTTTGTCTTGATTTTCATGTCTTCATTGTTTTCCTGCAGCGCCTCGAACAGTACCGCCAATTCATAGTTCAGCTCTAATTTGAGCACCGCCAATTTCTGTTTATCCAAGCTCTTTTTTCGATAAGCGTTCACTACCTGTTTCATGATGAAACACCCCTTCCGAAAATTTAATCGCTATGGTCTCGATTCAGGATTGCTTATGGTATTATATGTGGGCCAAGGACAGCCGGCAACAAAATTGTGTATAAACCTACATTCCATCGGATCGTTCGTTGATTTACCAGCTCTCCATTGTTTTCCTTGTTGCTACTTTGATACCCGGATTATAAGTTCGATAAACTTGACTTCCTTGCCCATTTATGATTTTATAAATTATTTAGGCTTAACGGGAAGGGACCTTCATTTTGATGATTTCTCCCTCTCCAGCCTCCTTTACTGCCTTTACCGTTCTGTACGGCGAATACCCGCTGTCTTTTTCGAACTCGCCGCAAAGCTGCTTTTCTTCAGATTTGCTCGGAACGATTTCTTTGAACCTTCTATAGGCTTTCATCAGTTGTTCCTTCTGGACGCCTTTTTCGTAAGCGGCTTCGACAGTCTGAAAAAAAGCGACAGCATCTACGATTTCTTCCTTTGTCCAATCATAGGAAAGAGGATATTGATATTCCATTTATCCGGTCACCTGCCTGTATCTATTTCTGTACAAATTATTATTTGTTTACGATACTGAGTATATACTCTCTTTATTTCTTACCCTGCCCCCGCATTTTCAATCATCCCGAGGGAAGGGTACTACTACTACCATCCTAAAAGAGAACCATTTTGAGGAGTGAACTTGATTGAAACAGAATGAAACCCCCTTATTCACCGGTCTTTTGCAACATGCGAAAAAAAATCCGATTCAGTTCCATATCCCAGGCCACAAAAAAGGCGCAGGAATAGATCGGGAATTCGGCGATTTTATTGGCGAAAATGCCCTCTCAATTGATTTAATTAATATTATCCCGCTTGATGATCTGCATCACCCGAGAGGCATGATCAAGCAAGCACAAAAGCTGGCTGCAGAGGCATTTGGGGCAGACCATACATTTTTTTCGGTACAGGGGACAAGCGGGGCCATCATGGCGATGATTATGTCTGTTTGCGGGCCGGGGGACAAGCTGATTGTACCTCGGAATGTCCATAAATCGATCATGTCGGCTGTTGTATTCTCAGGTGCAACTCCCATTTTCATCCACCCGGAAATCGACCCTGAACTTGGCATTTCCCACGGAATTACAACTAGTTCTGTGGAAAAAGCACTTACACTCCATCCTGACGCGAAGGCTGTGCTCGTCATCAATCCGACCTATTTCGGCACATCGGCAGACTTGCAGACAATTGTCGAAATTGCACATTCCCGCAAGGTTCCCGTTCTCGTTGATGAAGCACACGGTGTTCATATCCATTTCCATGACTCTCTTCCTGTATCAGCGATGCAAGCAGGGGCAGACATGGCAGCAACAAGCGTCCACAAGCTCGGCGGTTCATTGACCCAAAGCTCTGTTCTCAACGTTAGGGAGGGCTTAGTGTCGCCACAGAGAGTGCAGGCAATGCTCAGTATGCTGACAACAACTTCCACCTCCTATATTCTGCTTGCCTCGCTTGACGCTGCTAGGAGGCGCTTAGCGACTGAAGGAAGCGATTTGATTGAACAAGCGATTCAGCTCGCAAACTATATTCGGGAAGAAATCAATAACATCCCCCACTTGTCATGCCCGGGCATAGAGCTCCTTAACTCGGAAGCAGTATATGGGATGGATCCGACCAAACTGATCATTTCTCTCAAGAACCTCGGTATCAATGGGTATGAAGCGGAGAAATGGCTCAGAGAGGTATATAACATCGAAGTGGAGCTTTCCGATCTATATAATGTATTGTGCATTATCACACCGGGAGATACAAGGAATGAGGCCAATCTCTTAATAGAAGCCTTTAAAGAGCTGTCCGCACAATTCGGAGAAGTCGGACAGGAGGAAAACCCAGGAGTTCTGCTTCCAGACATCCCTCTTCTGGCGATGTCGCCCCGTGATGCTTTTTATGCGGAAACAGAGGTTATTCCTATTCATCATTCCGCCAACAGGATTAGCGCTGAATTTATCATGGTCTACCCTCCAGGCATCCCGATTTTCATACCTGGGGAAATCATCACAGCCGACAATTTGGCTTACATCCAGAAGAATATCGAAGTCGGCCTTCCAGTCCAAGGCCTGGAGGACGAATCCCTTGAGACGATACGAGTTATTAAAGAATTACAGCCCATTTCTTAGGAAAAAAAAAGAGGCCTGTTAACCGACAGGCCTCTCATCCATTTATTCTTCTTCTTCTTTTTGGCATTCACAGCAGCTCGAGTACAGAGTAGACACCTTATCATCTTCAAAATGATCGATCGTTGAATTGCAAGATTGGCAGATGATAATTCCCATGAACATCTTCCCTTCCTACTGTAATTTGAAAGCCTTTTCAGAAGCTATCTCTATAATAATATAACACTTTTAATGTTTCAAGGGTTAATTGTATATCACATTGAGAAAATCGCACAAACAATTAAAGGGTGAGTTATTTCTGCCCTGCTGCCGGTGTTTCAATTATATTCGGATCCAGCAGTTCATACCCCTTGCCTCGTAACCCTTCCACAATATTTTTCAACGCTCCATTCGTCCATTCCCGGTCATGCATTAGCAGGTTGGCGCCATCCCTCAGAAATTCTGTATTGACCATAATGTCGGCCAATGCATTTGCATCCATGTATTGCTTTTCCCAGTCATAGCCGTACGTCCAGTTCATGACAAGCATTCCTTCGTTTGCTGCAATCTCTCTTGTTAAATCGGTGTTCTTTCCAAAGGGCGCCCTGAAGAATCTTGGCTTTTCGCCAGTAATCTCCTCCACTTTATCGTTTACCGATAGGATCTCTTCACGCTGCTTTTCAGGGGGCAGCGCAGTTAAATCAGCATGCGAATATGTATGATTGCCAATCGGAAAGCCAAGCTGGTGGATTTCCTTTACAATTTGCTCTTTCTCAGGCGAATTGATGAAATGGCCATTTACAAAGAAGATAGCCGGTGCATCAAGACTTTTTAACGTTTTCGCCATTTCCAGCGCATACTTATCAGGAGCATCATCGATGGTCAGCAGTGCCACCTTTGGATTCGCATCATCGATCGGCTCCAAAGCATAGCTGTTCTCGTTCATTCTATAAGCAGGGGCTTCTGCTTTCTCTTCCTCTTCCGGTTCCTCAGCCGACTCTTCCTGCTGGCCTGTCTGACTTTCGGTTGCTTGATGTTTTTCTTCCCCTGTCTGCTCCTCTTTGGTAGCTGTTTTTCCTCCGCATGCTGCAAGCAACAGCATGACAGCTGTAAGCAAAATCAGTTTTTTCATTGTCTGTCTCTCCTTTGCAGTCTCTTATTCTCTTTCTCTGCGGCACTTGTCCTATTATAACTTGTCCTTTCCCTTTTTTCTATTCGGCTTCCCATCAGCTCGATGAAATAAAAACGATCCTCATTACGATATGAAGCAAGCCATATGTCATCAGGCTTAACATCGTCACCATAATCGATAAACGATTTGATTTGACAATCATCCGTGCCAGTAAAAATGCTAAATAGAAAAAGACCACAAACAAGAGGGCTTTCGTAACGATATGATCCTTCCCCGAAAGCCATTGTGCCAATGTAAAACCGCTCCATATCATCAATTGAAGAATAAGGGCCATGTATTTCTTAATATGCATTTATATCACCCTTTCTTTAAGCCTTATATTGATGATATGCACTGCCACATCAATTCTAAACCTGCCCTTTTCCGCCGATACGTTTCATTTGCGTAACATTTCGATTACGTTCCCTGTTAGGAAAGAGATCTATGGTATTATAGTCATACATTTTCTTCTATTTATTTGAATCTTACTTTCAACTGATCATTAATGGGCAAAGCAGGTGATGTTATGAAAAAAGTTATGGGGTTTCTTGCATGTTCTGTCCTTTTTTTATCAGGCTGTGCCATTAACTTGGCAAAGTCCAAAGAACTTGAAACAGATGATGGCATTCTTTTTATATCCGACCCTGCTAATCAGGAAAATGAGGTGTCTTATTATGACGCCCTGCTGGAATTGAAGGAACAGTATCCCAACGAGCTCAGGACGATGAAAATTCTATCGGATGAGGAACAAAGTGCCCTGCCTGTAAAACCATCGCCAAAAGGGACACCTGCCTTAATTATCATAAACAATGGAAAGGTCATCATGCATGTTAGCGGAATCCAGCCTAAAGAGAAAATCATTTATTCCTTTGAACAAGCAATTGTACAATTAAAATCCTTCTCACATGAAAAAACTCCCGAGCCTCGATAAGGCCCGGGAGTTTTTACGTTTATTATTTTACAATGTGGATCGGAGTGCCCAAAGCAACTTCCGCAGTTTCCATTGTAATTTCGCCCAATGTTGGGTGAGCATGGATTGTCATCGCAATGTCTTCTGCAGTCATTCCTGCCTCAATAGCAAGTCCAAGTTCAGAAATCATATCAGATGCACTAGCACCGGCAATTTGCGCGCCGATTACAAGTCCGTCTTCTTTGCGTGTAACCATCTTAACGAAACCGTCTGTATTGTTCAGAGCCAATGCACGGCCATTAGCTGCAAATGGGAATTTGGAAGCAGTCACTTCAATGCCTTCCTCTTTCGCCTGTTGCTCTGTATAGCCGACTGTTGCCAATTCAGGCTCGGAGAATACGACAGCTGGAATGCCGAGATAGTCAATTTCGGAAGGTTGTCCGGCAATCGCTTCTGCAGCAATTTTCGCCTCATAAGATGCTTTATGCGCAAGTGGCGGTCCAGGTACGATGTCGCCGATCGCATAGATGTTTTTAATGTTTGTGCGGCATTGTTTGTCCACTTCGATAACACCGCGGTCACTCATTTTTATGCCAACTTGCTCAAGGCCCAATTCATCTGTGTTCGGCTTTCTGCCGACAGTGACGAGCACGTAATCCGCTTCGATTGTTTTTTCTTCACCATTCGCTTCATACGTAACCTTTACGCCATTTTCTGTTTCTTCGGCACCTTTTGCCATTGCTTTCGTGACGATTTCAACATTCTTTTTCTTCAGATTGCGCGACACAAGAGATGTCATTTGCTTTTCGAAGCCGCTAAGAATGTCATCCGCTCCTTCAAGAATGGTTACTTGAGTACCGAAATTAGCATAGGCTGTTCCAAGTTCAGTACCGACATATCCTCCGCCGATAACAACAAGCTTAGAAGGGATTTCCTTAAGGTTCAACGCACCAGTTGAATTGAGAATTCGCTTCGAATACTTAAAAGCAGGAAGTTCAATCGGACGTGAACCTGTAGCAAGGATCAGGTTGTTGAACGTATACGTTTGCGCGGATTTTTCATCCATTACACGGATCGTATGCTCGTCGACAAAATAAGCTTCACCTTTAACAACATCCACTTTATTGCCTTTCAGCAGGCCAGCTACACCGCCGGTAAGCTTTTTGACAACTCCAGCTTTCCAATCTTGAACTTTTGTAAAGTCCACTTTGACATTTTCAGCTGTAATGCCGACATCTTCGGAATGCAAGGCTGTTTCATAACGGTGGGAAGCGGCAATCAAAGCTTTGGAAGGGATACAACCTACATTTAGGCATACACCGCCCAATTCGCCTTTTTCCACAACTGTTACTTTTTGGCCAAGCTGTGCTGCACGAATAGCTGCTACATAACCGCCAGGGCCTGCTCCAATAACAATCGTATCTGTTTCGATCGGGAAATCTCCTACTACCATTTGCTTACGCCTCCATTAAGATAAGATCTGGTTCGTTCAACAGGCGCTTGATTTGATTAAGCGCATGCTGCGCAGTCGCACCATCGATAATACGGTGGTCGAAGCTCAATGATAATGCTAACACAGGTGCCGCTACAATTTCACCATTTTTAACCACTGGTTTTTCCGCGATACGGCCAATACCGAGGATGGCTACTTCTGGATGGTTGATAACTGGAGTGAACCATTGTCCGCCAGCAGAACCGATATTTGTAATTGTGCAAGATGCACCTTTCATTTCATTTGGTGCCAATTTTCCGCTTCTCGCTTTATCAGCAAGCTCGTTGATTTCTTTTGAGATGGCAAAGATGGACTTGCTGTCTGCTCTTTTTACGACAGGTACTAGCAAACCTTTTTCAGTATCTGCTGCAATACCGATGTTGTAATAGTGCTTTTGAATAATTTCATCTGTTGCATCATCCACAGAGCTGTTAAGCGCAGGGAATTCGCGCAATGCACTTACGAGTGCCTTCACGACATATGGCAAGAAAGTCAGCTTGATATCTTTTGCTGCAGCTGCTTCTTTGTATTTTTTGCGGTGTGCGACAAGATTGGTTACATCTACTTCGTCCATCAACGTTACGTGAGGAGCAGTATGCTTCGAATTAACCATTGCTTTGGCAATCGCTTTGCGGATTCCGCTCATTTTCTCTCTTGTTTCAGGATATTCGCCTTCTGGAATAGCAGCAGCCGCAGGAGCTTTGGCAGGCGCATCCTTCTGGGCAGGTGCTTCAGATGCAGCTGGTGCTGAGACTGCTCCGCCTGAAACAAATGCGTCGATGTCCTCTTTCAAGATTCTTCCGTTCTTGCCTGAACCGGAAACTGTATGGATGTCGATGCCTTTTTCGCGGGCATATTTGCGAACAGACGGCATTGCGATGACACGCTCGTTATACGTTTCTTCGGCTGCCGGCTGGGCGCCTGCACCAGTCGCTGAATCTTCACTTGGAGCCTTGACTGGTTCTTTTGCGATATCCTGTCCTGCTTCAGCAGTAGACTGGACGTCTCCTTCAGTCTTTTCATCTCCATGATCGCCTTTGAACTGGAGATCTTCATATCCTGGTGCGTCGATTTTAATCAGCACATCGCCGACAACGGCAGTCGCCCCTTCTTCAACGAGGATTTCCTCGATTGTACCTGCTACAGGAGATGGGATTTCTACTACTGCTTTATCGTTTTGCACTTCGCAAAGCACGTCATCTTCTTGGATCTTGTCACCTGGTTTGATGAACCACTTGACAATATCTCCTTCGTGTATACCTTCGCCGATATCCGGCATTCTGAATTGAAATGACATTATGTTTCAGCCTCCTGTCGTTAATGTTGGTTTTTCGCTTCGATTAAAATTCGAGGGCTTTTTTCGCTGTTTCCAAAACATCTTTATGATTTGGCAACCATACGTTTTCAGCCTGGGAGAATGGATAAACTGTATCCGGTGCTGCAACGCGAAGAACCGGAGCTTCAAGGCTTAAGATCGCTTTTTCGTTAATTTCAGCAACGATTTGAGCTGCGACCCCAGCTTGTTTTTGAGCTTCCTGTACGACGATAACACGGTTCGTCTTTTCAACCGACTGTAGGATTGTTTCCATATCGATTGGCCAAACTGTCCGCAAGTCGATTACTTCGACTGAATAACCTTCTTTTTCAAGCTCCGCTGCGGCTTTTAGGGATTCATGAACCATTGCGCCATAAGAAACAATGGTCAGGTCTTCCCCTTCGCGTTTCACTTCTGCCTTGCCTAGTGGAATTGTATATTCTTCTTCAGGTACCTCTTCACGGAACGAGCGGTATAATTTCATATGCTCAAGGAAGATGACCGGATCATTGTCACGGATTGAAGAAATCAAAAGACCTTTTGCATCATATGGCGATGAAGGAACAACAACCTTAAGACCAGGTTGTTGGGCTACAAGGCCCTCAAGGCTGTCTGCATGCATTTCTGGAGTGTGTACGCCGCCGCCGAATGGAGAACGGATTGTGATTGGTGCATGGTAGGTACCGCCAGTGCGGTATCTCCAGCGTGCCATTTGACCGCTGACAGAGTCCATTACTTCATATAAGAAACCGAAAAACTGGATTTCAGGCACAGGGCGATAGCCTTGAGTAGTCAGGCCGATTGCAAGACCGCCAATTCCTGATTCAGCGAGTGGTGTATCGAATACACGATCTTCACCGAACTCCTTCTGAAGACCTTCAGTCGCCCGGAAAACACCGCCGTTCACTCCAACGTCTTCGCCGAAAACGAGGACATTCTCATCATTGCGCAATTCAGTACGAAGCGCATCGGTAATAGCTTGGATCATAGTCATTTGCGCCATGGCTTATTTCGACTCCTTCGAATTGTAAATTTCATTCTGCTCAACCAGATTTTGTGGCATCTCTTCATACATATTAGCAATAAGATCTGTCACTTTTTGTTTCTCTGTTTCATCAGCCAGCTTGATCGCTTGCTTGATATCTTCTTTTGCTTGCTCAATTACTTCATTTTCTTTCTCTTCGTTCCAGAGGCCTTTGCCTTCCAAGTATGCGCGGAAGCGGACCAATGGATCTTTCTTTTCCCACTCGCTGTCAGTATCGGAAGTTCTATAGCGTGTCGGATCGTCCCCTGCCATTGTATGTGGACCGTAGCGATAGCAAAGTGTTTCAATCAATGTAGGGCCTCCGCCATTGATTGCACGCTCACGCGCTTCCTTAACAACTGCATAGACTGCCAATGGATCCATTCCATCAACAAGCACACCCGGAATACCGACTGCAACAGCTTTCTGTGCAATTGTCGCTGCAGCTGTCTGCTTGTCGCGAGGAGTCGAGATGGCATACTGGTTGTTTTGAACGATAAATACGGCAGGTGCTTTGTATGCTCCTGCAAAGTTGATTCCTTCATAGAAATCACCTTGTGAGGATCCTCCGTCACCTGTATATGTAACGGCAACGGCTTTTTTATTGCGTTTCTTCATGCCAAGCGCAACACCGGCTGCTTGGATATATTGAGCACCAATGATAATTTGCGGCGGAATGACATTGACGCCTTCCGGAATCTGGTTTCCTTTGAAATGGCCGCGAGAGAACAAGAATGCTTGGTACAATGGAAGGCCGTGCCAAATAATTTGCGGCACATCGCGGTAGCCCGGCAAAATAAAGTCATCTTTTTCAAGAGCAAAATGAGAAGCGAGCTGAGATGCCTCCTGTCCAGCAGTCGGCGCATAGAAGCCTAGTCGCCCCTGGCGGTTAAGGGAAATGCTGCGCTGATCAAGAATTCTTGTGTAGACCATGCGGCGCATCAATTCCTGCAGCTGCTCATCAGATAGATCTGGCATATAAGAAGTATCAACTACTTCTCCTTTTTCATTTAAAACCTGGATCATTTCAAATTGACTTTCAATATTTTCGAGCGTTTTGATCGCATCGAATTTTGTCTTCTTTGTCGAAGCCATTGAAGCCACCTATCCTTTCCCTTTGAATATTTATAATCATCTCAGGCAAAAGCCGAGAACTTGCCGTATCTCATACGTAGTTTAGTTTTCCACATTCCCTATAAAAAAAACGGTAATCCTTTATTTAGTGCCGGCATGCTATTATCTGTACCACTCATTTTATACTAATATTATAATACAAGGGAATTGAAACACCTTAATTAGAATAACTAAAAAAAAGGATTGAGTCAATGATTTTAGCTTCTTCAGAGGAGGGAAAAATATTTCTAATCTTTAACACGCGCACTATCTGTTTCATTCAAACTTCACATCTGTACTATAAACACAAAACCGTTTTCATAGACTGTTATATAGTAAAAAAGAACAGAGCGGATTGGTTACTTTCCGCTCTGTTCCTCAGTTTCAATACCTGCCTTCTGATAAAACTCGATCTTATCTTTATTAAATTTCTCGGTCAGCTCGTTAAACTGTTCATTCTTTTGCATGACTTGTTCGTATGCTTTATTCGAAGACTCAATTTGCTTTGTGAGCTCATCAAGCTCCAGGTCTTTATTCTTCATTAATTCATAAATCTTTTTATCTTCGGTAAGGCCTTTTAAGTATGAATCATACAATTGATCATGTACTTTGTAGCGCTCATCCATCGTTTTTTTCAATGCAGCGGCATCCTTTTTTAACTTCTCATCCTTCACGTTGGCAAAGTCCAATTTGTTAAAATCCGATTCAGATGCATCAATCGCCTTCTTTTCCTTATCCAATAATTTTTTCCGTTGCTCGAGATTGGCAAGGGCCTTATCGGAAAGTTCGGTAATTTTATCAAAGTCTTTCATGCCAAGATTCATCATTTCATCAAACAATGCCTTTTCTTTCACTTCAAGATCGGCAAGCGGTTTTTGCTGCTTCTCAAATTCCTTTTCCTTTGTCGCGCTTTGCTCAATTCCGTCATAAATTTTCTTTTCCGGAGCCGAACAACCGGCAGCAAGGAGAGCAGCGGCAACGATGAGCATGATAGCTGCATAATTTTTCATTCCGTGAATCCTCCTAACTTTATACTCCATTACTATACCGGGATATTTACGAATTGACAACCGAAGACCATGCATTTCAATTGCTCTCGTTTCCGAAAAAAGGTGTATAATAGAAACAGCCTTCTATAGTAAAGATGGAATGATCAAGAGAGCAGGTGAACGGTATGTTATTGATGGAAGATATAGTAAGAGAAGGGCATCCGGTTCTTCTTCAGGTTGCTGAAGAAGTAAAATTCCCCCTTTCTGAAGAAGATAAAAAAATGATTCAGGACATGCAGGAGTTTTTGCAGAACAGCCAAGATGAGGAAATTAGCGCAAAATACGGTTTGCGGGCAGGAGTTGGCCTTGCTGCACCACAGATTAATGTATCGAAACGAATTTTTGTCGTCGATCTTGAAAATGAGGGGAAATCCTTCCGCCATGTGTTTATCAACCCGAAAATCATCAGCCACTCGGTTGAGCAGTCTTATCTTGCGACTGGTGAGGGCTGTCTCTCAGTCGACAGGGATGTGCCTGGCTATGTGCTGAGAAACGCAAGGGTGACCATTAAGGCATTCGATGAAGAAGGCAAGGAATTCAAATTAAGGCTTCGGGGACTGCCGGCCATTGTATGCCAGCATGAGCTCGATCACTTAGATGGGGTCATGTTCTATGATCGCATCAATAAGGAAAACCCTTTTCTCACTCCGGAAAATGCGGTACAAGTCGGGAGAGGATAAAGAAAAATCCAGGGAAGCTTCCCTGGATTTTTCTTTATCTATGTATTGTAGTAAAGGAAGCATCAAGCAGCCCCGCTCTTTTCAAACCATTTACAATACCATCTTCCCCGACATGATCAGTGACAAAATCAGCGCACTCCTTCACTTCGTCCAGCCCATTGCCCATCGCAATGCCGGTGCCGACAGTCTGTAGCATCTCAATATCGTTCAATCCGTCGCCAAATGCAAACGTATCCTGCATTTTGAAATTCAGCTTCTCCATCAGCTTTTTGATCCCTTCCGCCTTGGAACCGCCCACAGGGATGACATCTACCGAGAACTCATGCCAGCGAAGAAAATGAATTTTTTCAAATTGGTTCCCATAAGACTTTTCCTCTTCTTCTCTAATAAAAAGGAGCCCCTGATAAATTTCATGGTCCTTAAAATAGTTGCGGTCACATTCCGGGTAGGGCAATTTCAGGCTGCCGACCGCTTCAGCGACACGAGAATCGTCCTCTTTACTTGCTTTCATCGTTTCTCTTCCGCTATAAACCATTGTATGCCCCAAATCGGCTGCCATTTGATCTAATTTCTCCAATTCAGACTGGTCAAGCGGATTTTCGTATATTGGCTGGCCTTCAAACACCACATACTGGCCGTTGTAACAGACATATGTCGATATATCCAGCTTTTCCAAAAGATCGGTTATCATAAACGGCGCCCTGCCCGTAGCAATTGCAGTGTAGATCCCTTTTTCTTGCAGTTGTTTTATGGCAGCAGCTGTACTAGCCGGCAAGTTTTTCTCATCATCAAGCAATGTTCCGTCAATATCGAAAAAAACGATTTTTCCCATTGTCAAGCCCCTCTCGTTTCACTTAAGCTCTTCTTCCATACATTCCAGGCATATCCAAGATAGAGATTCCTCGTTACAGCATATACTAAAATGAAAAAATAATCATAAAAACTGTTTCAATAACACCAAGTTGCTTTTACTTTGAACAGGAATCGGGTAAAATGACGATAAGGAGTGATCCACAATGTTAAAGAAGCTGCGCAAGAAGCTTTTAAAACAGTGGAAGGATTTGCTTAGAAAAAAAACAATTGCTTAAACCCAATTGATTTTATTCAAGTCCCTCTATTTATTTGGAGGGCTTATTCTTTATGCGATTCATTGCCTGATCTTATCATTGCTTTATTTAAAATAAATACATGTGGTAAAGAGACAAAAAAAAGTTAGGAGAGAGATTAAATGATCTACAAAGTGTACTACCAGGATAACGCAAAGGAAATGCCCGTACGGGAAAACACAAAGGTAATGTATGTAGAAGCAGACAGTGTCCGCTCTGTCCGCCGCAGTCTTAAGGAGCAGCCGATTAATATCGAATTCGTCCAAGCTTTGGAAAATGCTTACCTTGAGTATGAAAAGCAGAGCAATTCGTTTGATGTCAAGGAGCTTACAGCGCTATGAAGTTTGTGAAAAATGACCAAACGGCTGTTTTTGCTCTGGGCGGATTGGGCGAAATCGGCAAAAACACATACGGCGTACAGTTCCAAGATGAAATCATTCTGATTGATGCAGGTATCAAATTCCCGGAAGATGAATTGCTCGGTATCGACTATGTTATTCCGGATTATACCTACTTGGTAAAGAATGCGGACAAGATCAAAGGTCTTTTCATTACTCACGGCCATGAAGACCATATCGGCGGTATTCCTTATTTGCTCCGGCAGGTAAATGTGCCGATTTATGCAGGAAAACTTGCGACAGGTTTGATCAAGAACAAACTTGAGGAACACGGTTTATTGCGCCAGACAAAATTCCATGAAATTAATGAAGATGACGTAATTAAATTCAGAAAAACGGCAGTAACGTTTTTCCGGACGACACACAGCATACCTGAGACATTCGGAATCGTCGTTAAGACACCTCCAGGAAATATTGTTCATACTGGAGACTTTAAATTTGATTTCACTCCTGTCGGGGAACCGGCAAACTTGACAAAAATGGCTGAAATCGGCAAAGAAGGCGTGCTCTGCCTCCTTTCTGACAGCACAAATGCAGAAGTACCGAACTTCACAATGTCTGAACGGAAAGTCGGCGAAAGCATTGTTGATATTTTCCGCAAGGTCGACGGCCGGGTAATATTCGCCACTTTCGCGTCCAATATCCACCGGTTACAGCAGGTGACGGATGCTGCAGTCGCCAACGGGCGCAAAATTGCAGTCTTTGGCCGAAGCATGGATGCAGCAATTGAAATCGGACAAGAACTCGGCTATATTAAGGCGCCGAAAGATACGTTTATCTCTGCACAACAGCTGAACCGTCTTCCCGCCAATAAGGTGACGATCCTTTGTACCGGAAGTCAAGGAGAGCCGATGGCCGCGTTATCAAGAATAGCGAACGGAACACACCGCCAGATCCAGATCCAGCCCGGCGATACCGTCGTCTTCTCATCTTCTCCAATTCCAGGGAATACGATCAGTGTCAACCGGACAATAAACTTGCTGTATCGTGCAGGGGCGGATGTAATTGCCGGACCGCTGAACGATATTCATACATCCGGACATGGCGGCCAGCAGGAGCAAATGCTCATGCTGAGACTGATGAAGCCTAAATACTTCTTGCCGATCCACGGGGAATATCGGATGCTTAAAACACATTCCAAGCTTGCCATTGATTGTGGGGTACCTGAGGAGAACTGCTTTATCATGGACAATGGTGAAGTGCTTGCCCTAGGCGAGAATACAGCGTCTGTTGCAGGCAAAATACCATCCGGCACTGTTTATATCGACGGAAGCGGAATCGGCGATATCGGCAATATCGTTTTGCGCGACCGGAGAATTCTGTCTGAAGAAGGACTGGTTATTGTTGTTGTTTCCATTGATATGGACAAACATAAGATTATTTCAGGTCCGGATATCATTTCTCGCGGCTTCGTCTATATGCGGGAATCCGGGGATTTGATCAGTGATGCGCAAAAAATGATCGGCAAACATTTGAACCGGATTATGGATAAGCAGACAAGCCAATGGTCCGAGATCAAAAACGAGATTATAGACACGCTGACTCCTTTTCTCTATGAAAGAACAAAGCGCAGACCAATGATCTTGCCAATCATTATGGAAGTATAAATCATTTCTTTTTATACAAAGAACAGCCCCATCCTAACGGATTGAGGGCTGTTCATTTTATTCCATCACTTTTTTTTCAAAACGGTTGATATCCGAATCTGCACCGATCATGATCAATATATCATTAAGCAGCAAAGGTTCCTCTGCCGCGGGAGTGACAAGAATTTCTTTGCCTCTTTTGATGGCTACAATGTTCAGACCATAACGTGCCCGGATGTCCAATTCAACAATTGTATGCCCTTGAAGCCTTTCATTCACTCGGATTTCGACAATACTGTATTCATCCGACAGTTCCAAATAATCAAGCACATTGTTGGATGTAATATAGTGCGCAATTCTTCTGCCCATGTCCCTTTCCGGATGAACAACATGATCCGCACCGATCTTTCGCAGCACTTTTTCATGATAATCGTTTTGGGCTTTTACCGTAATATGCTTAACGCCTAGCTCCTTTAAAATCAAGGTCGTCAAGATGCTTGACTGAATTTCCTCGCCAATCGCAACAATTACATGGTCAAAATTACGGATGCCAAGACTTTTCAGTACATTCTCATCGGTCGTGTCAGCAATTACACTTTGGGTAGCGATGGCCGCATACTCATTGACACGGTTCTCATCTTTATCCATTGCCAGCACTTCCATTCCAGACTCGGATAAAGAGCGGCAAATGCTGCCTCCAAATCGGCCCAGCCCAATTACTGCAAACTGTTTATTCACGGATATTCCTCCACTTTCTCAACGATAACTTACAAGGTAGTATAGCACACGTATTTTCAATGTGATAGATGAATACGCGCTATTTCTTTTTTTGTAATATATCGCCGATGACCCCTTTTTTCCTCAGCCAAAAATACGTCAATGCAGTCGTCGCAACGATGACTCCCCACGCAAAGGCATATCCAAACTTCCAGTCGAATTCCGGCATCCCTTTGAAGTTCATACCCCATAATGCTCCGAGGACGGTTATCGGTGTGACGAGTACTGTAAAAATGGTCAACATCTTGATGATTTCATTCCCCCGGAAGGAAAAAAGGTTCATATTCATATTAAGCAAGGTTTCGATTTGGTTCTCGTAATGATTAAGTAAAGTAAGTGTCCTTTCAAGCCGTTTTGCCGTTTTGCGAAATTCGGGCTGTTCCTGTATATCGATAAACACTTCCTGCATGCCCAATAAAATCTCCTCAATCGGAATAACATGATGCTTTAAAAACAGCATGGAAGATCGCTGATCAATAATGCTCTCCAAAAGCTTACTCTGGTTGTCGAACTTTACCTCTCTCTCCAGCTCGATCAATGTTTCTTCAAAGTCATCAATTCCATCAAGAAACGTATTAAGCAATTCACCAAGAATGACAAGAAATCCTTCGAAACCGTCTTTGCATCGGTTCAGCCTATGCATCAGCTGGTGCCGGGTGATTTTTGAAAAGACCGAAAAGTCCAGGTCTACCGTAATCAGGACTTGATCGGTAACGTAATAATGCATGAATTGATTTTGTTCCGGATCCTCCGGCTCATTAGAATAATTTAGCGAGCCGATTAAGGCATCTCCTTTGTCCGTTGTATCGAGTGTAATTACCCGTAAATAGCTTGTATTAATATTGAGTGTATTGTTCACCCAGATTTCAGAAGCCGGAATTTCGGAAACAAGCTGCTTAAGCTTATCTTTGTCTGATAAACTCATTTCCTTCCATGTCCAGCCGTTATGGAACTGATGAAACTCTTCTTCTTTCTCTTTCATCTTCGATCACCTTCACCTTTTCGTCACTTCAATTCTTTTTCCCGATTCTCATTAAAATATCCCGATTGCTAGCTATGTCGTTTATATTTTTAAGTTCTCGGGAAATCTGACTATAGAAAGAAGGGATTCCTGTGGAAATCATCTTAATGTTGGCCTACTTTTTACTGATTGTTATCATTATAGAAATTGCCGCCAGCCTTTTTGTTTTGACGGGGTTGGACAAGAAAATCGCCCGCTATCAGGCGATTTCGATGCTGACCAACACCGGTTTCACCACAGATGAGGCCAAACTGATATTAGAACATCCGATTCGGCGCCGATTAAGCAGCTTTTTGATCTTATTTGGAGCGTTCTCCCTCGCTGTGATCATCTCCATCTTAAGTACCTATTTATCGAAAGATGTCCGATACTTTGAGCTTGGGGTCATTCTCATTATCGCATTCGCCCTCTTCACTTTGCTGAAACTGAAACCTGTGAAAGGGTTTCTAGAAAAAAAACTTAGTGCAAGTCTGGAAACGACCTATCAACTGGATGAGCTGCCAATCCGCGAAGTGCTCTATTTCCAGAATGATGATTACCTGATCGATATACATATTACAAGTAATTCTCAATATATCGGAGAGGAATGTCATACGCTAAATTCGAACACAGATGACCTGTTTATCTTGCTGGTAAAGCGCGGGGATGAGATTTTGCGCAAAAACCTCGAAGAGACGTGCATTCAGGAAGGCGACGTCATTTATGTATATGGAAATAAAAACATCATTACCGACAAATTCAGTTATGAATTGAAAGCCTATGAAGAGAAACAGCAAGAAGCAGATCAATGAATAAAGCAGGGCTGTCCCAGTAAGTCAGTGGAAACTGATAGTCTGAGACAGCCCTCTCTTTATATGTAAAGGTTCATACATTCTTCCGGTATCTATACGGCTCTTTGATACTTGAAGAAAGCGATTCTACTTTTCTAAAGGTGTCAACGATGCCTTTTGATACCGGAAGAAAGCGAAATTACAGCTCTTCAGGTGTCTTCCATTGGAATTACCAGGCAGTTAGAGTTGGTTCCTCCCGAAAAGCGGAAGAAGAAAACCGAACGGTTTTCTTCTTCCTGCTTTTTATTCGGGTTGTTGCACATTTCCCTGATCTACAACCGACGTCCATCCGTCTCTTTGGGTGATTTTCTTTTCTTTCATCAACTTCCCCAAGGCTCGCTTGAAGGCGCCTTTGCTCATGCCGAAACGTTTTTCGATCTCCTCGGGTAGGCTCTTGTCCCAATAGGGCATTGTGCCGCCACGTGAAAGCAAGTATTCAAATATTTTCTCTGCGTCTTCATCCTGCTGCTCAAAGGCCCTCGGCAGCAGTGACACATTCACAGAACCATCCTCCTTAACATCAATAATCCTGCCTTCGACACGTTGTCCGAGCCGGGGTTCAGCTTTCCGTTCTGTTTGATGGACAAATGCTATGTACCCCTCATCGGAAATTAAGAAGGAGCCAGCCAGGAGCAATTTGTATACAGTGCCGCTGATATTTTTATTGAATGCATCCCTCGTTGCCTTGACCGATAGCTGCCTGAATTCCTCTTCTTTGGCAAGCTGGCCGAGGAGCCTTCCTCTCTTATCTGTTTTTAGTGCGCAGTACAGCCTGTCGCCGACTTTTGGCCATAAGTGAGCGAGTTCAGGCAAATCATCTAGCGACACGAGAATATCCTTACTCAGCCCAATGTCGATGAATACGCCTAGACTGCGTTCAACGCCAGCTACTTCCGCCCAGCCAAATTTCCCCTGCTGAATAAGCGGGATTTTTGGAGTGGCAGCGAGCCTTCCTTCATGGTCCTGGTACAAGAACACCTCAAGTTCATCGTCCAACTCTAACCCCTCGGGTGCTTCGCTATGATGGAGAAGGACATCCTCCTCCTCATTCGTCAAAAAGAACCCAAACGGGGCTTCCCGGTCCACCCACAGTTTTTCTACTGTTCCTGGTATCATCTTCTATCCCTTCTTTCAGTGCAAAATACTGTCTAACTTGGTTTAGCATAATCCATTAACCGTCCGCCATGCATACTCCCTTATCATAGCATGCCCTGCGGCAAACAGAAAATATGAAACAGGACCTTGAATCTACATTCAAGGTCCTGTCCAAAAGCTGCTATCCAATTAGAGCAATGGATCACTCTTCTCACGATCTACGAGAACAAGGATTTTCCCTTGGTCTACATAATCGTTATAGCGGTTAGCTTCCTCTTCAGGAATTCCCATTCCAATTAATGCACCGGCCAATCCGCCTACTCCTGCACCTGCTGCTGCGCCTGTCAGTCCTGCGATAACAGGGCCGGCCGCCACGACAGGACCGATTCCTGGGATAGCGAGCGCGCCAAGCCCTGCCAAAACACCGCCTAATCCACCAAGGACACCGCCTGTCGCTGCACCCGTTGCTGCGCCCTCCGGAGCTTTCGTATCTGTTTCATCCGCGATGTGGTCCATTTCGTGCCGATTTTTACTAATAACAGAAATATCTTCAGAACGATAACCTTCTCGTTTCAGCTTTTCGATTGCTTGTACAGCTTCTTCTTCATTATCATAATGTCCTACGATAAAACGATCATCCATAATTGTATTCCTCCTTCTAATTTTGAACTATTAAGGAGATACCCCCTTCCAGAAATAAATAAACTTCACCACCTTTAATGCGTCCCTGGTAAAAAAATGAAAGGGATGGACCGATGATCGGCCACATCCCTTTTATTCCTCATTCCTCTTCGAGCACTTTAAATTGTGCCATGACAAGCCGGTAATACTCTCCCTTTTGTTTCATAAGACTGTCATGGTTGCCCGATTCGATAATTTCTCCTTGCTCAAGCACAAAAATGTTATCGGATTCTCGAATCGTCGAAAGGCGGTGTGCGATGATAATCGAGGTTCTGCCTTTCAGCAATTTTTTAAGCGCTGTCTGTATCAGCACCTCTGTCTCTGTATCAATGCTAGCTGTCGCCTCATCCAGAATAATGATCCGCGGGTTGGCTAGCAGTGCACGGGCAAAGGAAAGCAGCTGTCTTTCTCCGACGGAAAGAATATTTCCCCTTTCCTCAACCTCAGTTTCGTAACCGTTAGGCAATTGAGAGATGAAACGGTCGGCTCCAACTGCACTCGCGGCTTCTTTCACCTCTTGATCGCTCGCATTCGGACGGCCGAACCTGATATTCTCCATGATCGTGCCTGAAAATATAAAGGTATCTTGCAGGACGACACTGATTTGGTTTCTTAGACTGCGGAGCGAAACATCACGAAGGTCAGTGCCATCAATTTTTACAGAGCCGGAGGTCGGATCATAAAAACGGGTAATCAAATTGGCGATCGTCGATTTGCCTGAGCCGGTATGTCCGACCAACGCCACCGTCTGGCCAGGTTTCATTTCCAGCGAAATTCCGTTAAGTGCTTTTCTTTCACCGTTATAGGAAAACTCAACATCGTCGAATGTAATTCTGCCAGCAATGTCTTTCAGCTCGACCGCACCCTTTTTCTCTTCTACGATCGGCTGCTCATCCAAGTATTCAAAAATCCTTTCCGATGATGCCATCCCCATCAGAAGCTGATTGTAAACTTGGCCAAGCCTTGAGATTGGCTCCCAAAACATGCCCAAGTAAAAGGCAAAGGAAACAAATTGACCGATACTCAGATCGTTCCCCTGGATCAAATGGGCACCGTACCAAATCAATACCGCAGATCCGACAGCATTCGTCAATTCAACGAGAGGGCGGAACATCGCACTTTTTTTCGTAGCAATCCTCCACGCCTCATAGTTCTCGAAATTGACTCCATCAAAAAATGCCATATTTTCTTCTTCCTGCGTAAAGCTTTGGGTTACACGGATCCCTTGGATGCTCTCATTCAAATGGGAGTTCAGCTTCGACTGCTTGATCCGCATATCCTGCCACGACTTGCGGATATTTTTCCGCAAGGTCGTTGAAATCAGGAACATGAGCGGCAAAATGACGAGAACGGCGAGCGTCAGTTTCGGACTAAGGGTAAATAGGATGATGATGACGCCGAACAGCATCAGAATGTCCATGAATATATTGATGACCCCGTTTGTAAACAGCTCCTGAAGCGAGTTGGTATCGTTCATGATCCTAACGAGGATGGAGCCTGCGGAGCGCTGGTCAAAAAAGCGGTGGGACAAATTCTGCACATGTGTGAAAACATGCTTTCGGAGATCATAAATGACCCCCTGGCCCAATTCATAGCTCCATTTGATCCTGAAAATATTCGCTACATAGGACAGTATGTACAGCCCGGCGATGATGCTGACGATGATCATCAGCATGGAGAAGTCCTTCTTCTCCGTTATCGCCTTGTCCAAAGCATATACGCCAATCAAGATCGGAATAATAAGTCTGACTGCAGTCGTAATCAATACAGTCAAAATCGAAGCTGGCAACAATGTTTTTGAATAGGGTTTCAAATATGTTATCAGCCGCAGCATTTGCTTCCAGTTGAACGGTTTGTCGATTACCGTATCAGTGGAGTAACGGAACCGCTCCAAGACGAGCGGATTGATTTTTTTCGCTTTTTCCATCGGCAATCACCCTCTTTGCGTTTGTAAAATTCCAAGCTGATCCTTGAACTGGATCTTATAAATTCTTTCATACTGCCCGCCATTCCCGAGCAGCTCCTCATGCGTGCCTCTTTCCGTAATCCGCCCGTCTTCCAACACGAGAATTTCATCTGCATGCTTCAGCGATGAGATTCGGTGGGCAATGATAAAGGTTGTTCTTCCATCCATTACTTCGCGAAGTGCCCCCTGGATTTTGAATTCCGTTTCCATATCTACCGCACTTGTTGCATCATCGAGAATGAGAATACTTGGATCAAGGCAGATAGCACGGGCGATCGAAATACGCTGCCGCTGCCCGCCGGAAAGTCCGAGCCCTCTTTCGCCAAGCATCGTATCGTATCCATTTGGAAGCTGTGTAATAAAACCGTGCGCATCTGCACGCTTCGCTGCTGCAATGATTTCCTCCATCGTAGCATCTGGACGGCCGTATGCGATGTTCGCCTTGATTGTTGAGGAAAACAAAAAACTTTCCTGAAGGACAAATCCGATATTATTTCTTAACGACTTCAATGAATACTCTTTCACGTCTTTTCTATCTAAGAGTACTTCTCCCTCAACAGGTTCATAAAAACGGGTGATCAACTGCGTAATACTCGTTTTCCCCGACCCGGTTGATCCGATCAAGCCGATGACACTTCCCGGCCTTGCGCGGAACGATATATCCGTTAAGGCAGCGTTCTCATCTCCAGGATAGCGCAGTGTAACATCTTTAAACTCCACTTCCCCATTTAGCCTGGCGGGTGCGAGGGCAGCAGGCTTTTCCTCGATTTCCCCTTCTGCCTCCAATATTTCCAGCAGCCGTTCTCCAGAGGCTTTGGACTGCGAAAACATGTTAATCGTAAAACCTAGGTTCATGATCGGCCATAGGATATAACCGACAAGACTATAGAAGGCAACGAGTTCTCCCGGCTTCAGATCACCATGGATGACCAGGTATCCTCCAAATCCGAGCAAGGCGATGACACACACATTCCCAAGGAGCTCCATCAACGGGAAATACTTCGCCCAAATATTCGAAGTAAATATCATTTGATCCTTGTAATCTTGATTGGAAACATTGAATTTTTCTGTTTGAAATTCTTCTCTCGATAATGATTTGACTGTATTGATTCCTGAAAGGTTCTCCTGGACATTCGTGTTCAGTCTCCCGAAAGACTTTCGGATACCCCGGAAAGCCGGGTGGACTTCTTTGTCGAACTTAAAAACAGCAACGAAAAGAAACGGCAGTGAAATCATTGTCGCCACTGTCAGCGGGACAGAGTAGTAAAACATGACAGAAAAACAGATTCCCAATAGAAGGACAAAACGAATCAGCTCCGAAAAGCCAAATGACAAAAAGAAACGGAAGGACTCTACATCTGCAGTCAGGCGGGACATAAGATCTCCCGTTTTTGCGTTGTCATAATACCTGAAAGGCAGATACTGCAGCTTTTTGTAAAGCGCATTGCGCATTTCATACACGGATTTAATGCCGAACAGATCACCTGTGTATTGTTGGATGAAGGTGGCAATCCCCTTGATTACCATGATTCCGACAAATCCGAGCGACAGAATCGGAATCCATTCATACTCCCCCTTGAGTACAACGTCATCGATTGTTATTTGCAAAATAACCGGATAAATAACGGTAATGACTGTCACAAAGAGCAAAAAGAACATCGATGAATAAAAGTATTTTTTGTATGGCCAATAATATTGTTTCAGTTTTTTAAATGTATCCATACAGTATCCTCCCCTCCGGCTAAATGGCCGTATACATAAATATATCGGGTTGCGAAATATATTTCCACTGTTTTTTCAAAATAATTGCAACCTCCTGCAAATTGCGCATACTTGCCTCATCCTTCTGTCGGAGAGGTAGAGGGCAAAAAACACCCGCCGATGATGACGGGTGCCTAATCCATAAGTTTCATGATTCCTTTTCACTCTCGCCCAGCACGCGGTTCACACGCTTTTCCAGCATTTTCATCCCGCCGCCTCCCGCTTGAAAGTGACGAAGCTGACCTTCTTTATCAAAAACATAGTAAGCAGGCACGTATTGATTTTCGAGTGCGTCTGCAAATTTGAGTTCACTGTCAACAAGGATTGGCTGGTCAATGCCATGCTCTGCTGCCACTTGTTTAATTTCCTGAATATCCAGGTCTTTCTCCGACCTTGGAATATGGACAGCGACGACGTTCAGCTCATCGGCAAAGTTGGCGCGGAATTCATTGACCTGTGGCATCGCTTCTTTACAAAGATGACAGCTGATCGACCAGAAGTGGATTAATGCCGGCTTTTCGCCAATTAAATCCTCTCTTGTAACTTGTCCATTCAGCCACTCGACAGCACCATCAAGTTCCGGCATGGGTTCGCGCAATTTCATTTTCAGTTTCTCCTCCTTCAATCATTCGGCTATATACTTAAGGACAGACAACTCTTGTCTGTCCCGTTACTCAAACATTCAATGTATCCTGACCTGGTCTCCAATTTGCCGGACACAGCCCGCCCGTCTGCAAAGCTTGCAGGACACGAAGCGTCTCGTCTACGTCACGGCCTATGTTATTATGATTCACAACCGAATACATCAGCTCTCCCTCTGGATTGATGATGAACAACCCGCGAAGCGCAATTCCTTCTTCTTCGATCAATACGCCGTACTCTCTGGACACAGCATGGTTTGTGTCAGCGGCAAGAGGATAATTCAGGTCTCCAAGTCCATTATCGTCCCGGCTTGTCTTGATCCAAGCAAGATGAGTGTGAATAGTATCCGTTGAAACCCCGATCACCTCGGCATCCAAATCATCGAACTCGTCGAAGCGATCAGACATAGCCGTGATTTCTGTCGGGCAAACAAACGTGAAATCCATCGGATAGAAAAACAGGACTGTCCATTTGTCGTTCTTCATGTTTTCATCTAGACTGACTTTGCCAAATTCCTTGTTCGCCATAACGGCTTCCATTTCAAAACGCGGAGCTTGTTTCCCTACCATGCGTTCTGCCATAGGTAATTTCCCTCCATTTTGTATAGTGGATTGAAAAAAAAACGGAGCAGCTTCCCGACGGAACACTGCTTTACATGACAAAGTATACCATTTGAGCGAAACATGTCAATTTTCCGTTAATAATGCTTTATAACTGATTCTTAAGGATCATCATCTATTCATTTCCCATTTTTCAACTGGTTTCCTGTAGTTTTCCGTTGAAATTTGCCGTCTTAACCCCTATCCTTAGTTTAGCAATACCCTGAATGGGAATACAAAATAGTCATGTGCGTTGATTGGAGAGGTGAAGAGTCTGACTATGAAACTATTGTCAGTAACAACAGAAGGAAAAGAGGAGCTTAGTAAATTTGCTAAGGCCTTGCAGAAAATCGATTGGTCTGAAATTTGGATAAGTATCGGTTGGACGGCAGTCAAATTGATTGTCATCTACATACTCTACATTTTTGTCAGGTCGATAGGGAACAAACTGATTTTCGGTGTATTTGATAGATACAGCAGGCGTGATCCAAATGCTGAAGGAAGGGCGAAAACGCTCGAAGGACTTACGAGAAATATCTTTTCCTATGCTTTGGTCTTTATCTTCTTTGTAACGGTATTAAAAACATTCCATATAGAGACAACCGGCATCCTTGCAGGTGCCAGTATCGTGGGCCTTGCAGTCGGCTTTGGCGCCCAGGGACTTGTCAGCGACTTTGTGACCGGCTTCTTCATCTTGCTTGAGCGGCAGATGGACGTAGGGGATCATATAACAACAGGTTCCTATTCCGGGACAGTTGAGCAGCTCGGTCTGAGGACGACACAAATACGCGACAGCGACGGGACGCTTCATTTTATCCTGAACCGCAACATTACAAGCGTAAGTAATCACTCACGCGGCAACATGCTCGCACAGATTGATCTGACCATCCCTGCAAAGGACAATATCGGACACTCAATCGATATTCTCCAGCAGGAATGCAATACTTTTGCGCAAAAAGACACTGAAATTGTGGAAACGCCGCAAGTGGTCGGTATTGAAAAATTGGACGGCGACAAAGCAACGATCCGCATTGTTTGCAGGGCGGAAAACGGCCGGCAGTACGATGTGGAGAGAAGACTGCGTCTGGTTCTGAACGCAGCAATAAAAGAGCATGGGCTCGATAATGCTTGATGCAGAATCAAAAGAGCGGCCGGTTTGTGAACTGCCCCCTGTCAAGTAGACAGTGGAAATAAGTAAATTGGTTAGGCGGTCTTAGCCCTATATTCAATGGGGCTGAGGCCGCCTAATTTTTCTTGCAGACGGTGGTGATTATAAAAGTGAATGTAGTCATGGATTGCG
>NZ_JBWBKF010000027.1:0-34075 GCF_057657925.1 Lederbergia sp. B243.17 | reverse complement strand
ACTTGCATGTATTAGGCACGCCGCCAGCGTTCGTCCTGAGCCAGGATCAAACTCTCATTAAAGTTTGTTAGCTCATTTGCTGGTCTTGCTTAAAAGTAAATCATTGACGTTTGTTTCGTTCAGTTTTCAAGGAACAACTTCGTTCGCTCTTTTGGCGACTTTTCTATTATAGCAAGCTCACAATCAAATGTCAACATCTTTTTCAATTTAATTTTTCGCTTTGCTGTTGTTGCTGTTTCAGCAACGAATACTAATATACCATCTTATTTAGGGCTTGGCAAGAGGTTTTTTGAAAAACTTCTTTTCCTAAACAAAGCTCTGCACAATTGCTGTGCAGAGCTTTTGGATCTCCTCAGTCCAGCCATCTATCCCAAGGCACGGCAGTCTCCTCAATCGCATCCCGAACTCTTTTCAAATTGTCTGTCCCAGTTGTCTGAAGCCAGGAGTAATAAGTGTCTCTTCCTTCTGCGGCAAATGAGTGGACTCCGTCCTTCCAGATTGCCCGCCCGCACAGGCAGCCGTTAAATTGAGATCCCGAGTCTTTTGCAAAGTATAGTGTATCAATGAATTGTTCGTTGGTCACACCGCCGCTCAGATAGATAAACGGCAGTTTGCTCTTTTGTGAGCAGCTCAAGTAGGCGGCTGCTGCCTCCTCTTGGCTGAAAAGAGGCTCATAGTTATCGTATTGATCCTGCCCTTCAACATGGAAAATAGAAACCGGCACTTCCACTTTCAATAAATCGATGCCATATTCAGGCTTAGAGAACTCCTCCATGAAATATTCAACAATCTCCGGTTTTCTTTTTGCAAAGGTTGGGTCTTTGGCAGAGAGCCCGCTTGCGTCGTAAGAAACCGGCTCAAGGATGAACAATACATCGTTCTGTCTGCATTCGTCACCGACGCGCTTGATAGATGCCTTTTTTATACTATTATATATTTCTTCTTCCTTATTATCGTAATAGACCAAGAGTTTGATTGCGCTGGCTCCGCCCTTTACCAAGTCTTGAACAGCGTAGTGATCGACAAGGTTCGGCAAGCGGCCTTGTTCGGTCGCATCGTATCCTGTTTTTTCATAAGCCATGATCAAGCCGATATGGCTGTCCAGCTTTTCCGCGGCTTCCCAGCCAAACTCGGGATCGAGCAGCAAAGATGAGGACTGGTTTCCGAGTACCTCACTTACACCTTCTTTAAATCGAATAAGCCCCTCATCATAACCTATTTCTTCATTAAGAGATTGAATCATCTTGCCCAAAGAGCCGCGTTGGTCCATTGCCGTAGCAAAAACAAGATGGTTTTCATTTGATATGGCCTCTAGTCCCCTTTGTTTTCCAGGTGTTAATTTCATTTTTTCTCCCCCTGCAGTAGTTCTAGTTTTTCTATTATGATCCGGTCTATACACCAACCAATTTTTTCGGTATTGATGCAACCTGTTTGCTCCTCCATCGCATTCAGCACACCCATGGACAGGCCGTATTTGATCAGTTGCTCACCCTTCAGCCCGCGTGACAAACCTGACGCAAACCCGGCGATAACCGAATCACCGGATCCGACCGGATTTTTGGCGTCCACTGTTGGTACGGCAGCCCGATAATAGGAAGCGCCTTGCTTAATAAGCGCTCCTTTTGCCCCTAAGCTCACGACAATCAAGGGGATGCCTGCAAACAGCTCTGAGTTCCCAAGCGCTCTGATGATGTCAGCCTCATCATGAACAGTAGTACCGAGCAAATCTGCTAGCTCTTCCTGGTTCGGCTTTATCACATAAGGCTTCGCCGAACTTTTCAGCGTTTCAGCGAGCAGATTGCCATTTGTATCAAGAAGGACCGCCGCCCCCTGTTTTTGCGCCTCTTCAAGCAGAGACCGGTATGTACTTGCGTTCAACCCTTTCGGGAGACTACCTGATATGGTGATAATGTCCGCTTTTTTCGCTAACCCCGAAAAATCGTGCAGAAATCGTTCCTCTTCTTCAGGGGATATTTCCGGGCCGTTTTCGAGGATTTCTGTCTGTTGGCCGCCATGCAAGACGGCAATGCAATTTCTAGTCTCCCCTTTAATGGAAACAAGTGCATCCTGGATGCCATTGTTTGTTATTTGGCTGCGGATGAAGTCTCCTAGATGTCCGCCTGCAAAACCGGTAGCTGTCACCTTTTCTTCCAGCTGCCGGAGTACTCTGCTCACATTCAGCCCTTTTCCCCCGGCGGTTTTCGTTACTGCTTCTACACGGTTGACCGTATCAGTGGAGAAATGATCGAGCCGATACCCGATATCGACGGAAGGATTCATCGTGACCGTCAGAATCAATTTATTCACCCCGTTTATAGCTATAGATGGTCACACCTTGAACTACGCGGTTCACTTTGCCGTCCGGGCTCGGATTGTCAGGTGTAATGCCAAGCTGAATCGATTTTTTCAGGGCTAGTGTCTGTGGAAAAAGTACATATAGCAGTGCGAGATAAAAATCATTCGGTACCGGAGATTCTTCCTCATTCACCGCCAAGACCCAATCGGCGAGTTCCGCCACTTCACTCTCGGAACGTTCCGTAACCGCAACAATTTTATTTGTCTCATCTGCGGCCAATTCTCTTAATATGTCGAGATCATATTTTCTTGTATACGGATTCTGCGACATGAAGAGGACCGTAAGTGTTTTATCATTTAGGATCGACTTCGGGCCGTGACGGAAACCAAGTGAGGATTCGTGGATAGCAGCGACTTGTCCTGCCGAAAGCTCCAGCATCTTCAAGGCAGCCTCATGGGAAAGCTGACCGAGTAGCCCCGAGCCGAGATAGACAATTCGCTCAAAATCAAATGCAAGGACATCATCAACCTTTTCGCCGAGCGAATCCAATACACGCTTCCCGTTAGCAGCCAGACTGCGGATGACTTGATCTGTAAACTCCTTGCCTGAGAAAAGGGCATAGGCTAGCAAAATCATGCTCGTAAAGCTGCTTGTCATCGCAAACCCTTGGTCATGAGCCTTTTCGGGCGTCAATATTGTCAGGCTCTTCTCATCGTTTCTCGAATTCTTTGCCAAGACTCCGTCTTTGTTGCAAGTAATGTTCACTTGATAAAAGTCGTCAATGATCTGCCGGCCAAGCTCTACAGCAGCCAAGCTCTCCGGACTGTTCCCGCTTCTGGCAAACGAGACAAGGATCGTAGGCATTTCTTTCATTAAATATTGTTCAGGATTAGAGACGATGTCTGTTGTAGCTGCAGCCTCAAACGAGACCTGCTTTGTGTTCTGAAGCTGCGGAACGATCGTATCTCCTGCGAATGCCGATGTACCGGCTCCAGTGAACAGGACGCGGACGTGATCGTGTTTTTCATAGACCTTTTTAACAAATGACTTGAGAGACTCCTGATTCACTAAAAAATCCTTTGCCAATTGGCTCCAGACCTCAGGCTGATGATAAATTTCAGAAGCCGTATTCCATGCATTTTTCTGTTTCAACTCTTCTTCTGTCAGATTGAACAATGTAGTTCCTCCATTCAATGTGGTTATGTTGTCATTACCAGTTAATCTAAAACTAAACTCTATTAGCCGGAGCTGAATAGAGTTGATTAACGCAATTCTACGGTATAGGCAAATTTATTCCCTCTCGCCACACTGATCGAGTATTCAATCAGATCATCCTGGCAATAAGCCAACCGCTTGATCAGCATCGCCGGCTGATCGCTCATCATATTAAGATAGTGCGCTTCCTCTGGTCTGACCAGAGCAGCAGAAAACCGCTCCGTCGCTCTTGTCACGCCGATTTGGTAATCTTCGTTGAACACGCTGTACATCGGCCGCTCCACTAAGTCGGTGGCACTCAGGCGCGGAAACTTTTTCTTCGGCAAATACGATGTCTCATACATAAGCGGTTCATCATCCGCCAGCCGCAGCCGTGTCACTTTAAAAACCTCATCAAGCGGTTCAAGGCCCATTTTACCAGCAAGACGCTCGTCAATGGCGATTTCCGAAAAGGATAGAACCTTTGTTGACGGAACCCGGCCAAGCGCCTTCATTTCCTCTGTAAAACTATATAATTTCACCAGGTTCTGATTGATTGACTTAGGGGCAACAAACGTTCCCTTTCCGTGCAGCTTGTAAATATACCCTTCCCTCTCAAGCTCTTGCAGCGCCTGGCGGACGGTTATCCGGCTCATGTCATAGATGTCACAAAGCTCCCGTTCAGAAGGCAGCTTCTCAGACTCCCGATATTCCTGCTTGTCAATTTTTTTGATCAGTTCTTCCATCAGCTGCAAATACAAAGGAACCTTGCTGTTTTTGTCCACTTTGCTTTTCCCTACTTCCTAACAGTGGTTATTACCAGTTGGTTTCATTATAAAAAATCTACGTTGGAATGTAAAGGGTAATTTTTTGCGCTTTTTCTATATAAAAATCACTTATCCATAAAGTCACTTGGCAATAAGTTGGTATACTTTTTAAAGACCTTAATGAAATAACGATAATTGCTGTACCCAACATCCAATGCTATCATTGAGATCTTATCCCTGCCACCCTTTATCATTTCTATTGCTTTTTGAATGCGATACCTGTTTAAAAACTCATTAAATGTGTAACCTGTAGTTTCCTTGAATTTCTTATTCAAGTAGGTAGTGCTCATGTCCAAATCATGCACCAAATCTTCAATGCTAATTTTTTCTTGATAGTTCTCCTGGATATATTTAATGATTTCATTTACATGTTTCGACTGATAGGAGGTTGCTGTTTCCCACAAGTGTAATTTGTGAATTTTATTTGACCCCAGATCATTGAAGCTAGCCTTCAAGGCATGATACCTTTTCCTTTTGTCAATTGCTTCTTTTGCTCTTCCAATAGCTTCAATGAGCTCATTCTGTACAATTGGTTTTAACAAATAGTCACATACCTCATGTTTCAAAGCTTCTTTAACATAATTAAAATCATCATACCCCGATAAAACAATAGCACTAAACATATGCTTTTCCTTTGCTGCTGCTAACATTTCGATGCCATTCAAAATAGGCATATTAACATCTAAAAGAACAATATCCGGTTTTAAATCTGAAATTTTTACAAGTCCTTCTTCCCCATTCACCGCTTCACCAGCAATGAGACAATCAATGCCTGTCCAATCAATCACGTACTGTAATCCCTTGCGTATTATATCCTCGTCTTCCACAATTAGAATCTTATACATGTGGCTCATCACCTTTACGAACTGGAATGGTTATCTCAACTTTCGTGCCTTTTCCTATTTCACTGTGAATGGTGATTCCATAATCTTGTCCATATTGAAGTTTAATTCTCCTATGGGTATTGTATAGCCCTATGCTAGTCCCTTCATTTTGTGAGGCATTCAATTGCTCTCTAATCCGTTTCAGATCGTTCTCTGTTATTCCACCGCCATCATCTGTCACTGTCAGTTTAATGACATCTGTATCAAGCTCTCCCTGTATTTTAATATTCAGTTCCATCTGACTGGCATAACCATAGTTTATGGAATTTTCTATGATTGGTTGCAGCAGAAGCCTAGGTACATATACTTGCTTTGCTTCCTCAGGCATTTCAATATCATATTTTAGCCGATTGTTAAATCGGTGTTTATGCAACTGCAGATAATCGATTGTGTATTGCAAGTCCTTATCAAGCTTCTCTACGTCCATTTGATTATTAAGACTATATCTTAACAACCTTGATAAAGAAATAATAATTTCCTGTGCTGTACCTACATCAGCAAACATCATATACCTAATTGTTTCTAATATATTAAACAAAAAGTGCGGATTAAATTGGCTTTGCAGAAGTTTAATTTCATTGATTCTTCTTATGTCTGATAATTCTTTGTTGGTTTCCATTAGTTTATTTAGATTATCGAGCATTAAATTATATTGATCTGCAAAAACTTCAAATTCGTCACCAGTTTTTATATCAACATATGATTTGAGGTCTCCTTTTTCTAGGCGGGAAACTGCATTCATTAGCTTCCCGATTGATTCCCCGTTTTTCGTCGACATTTTCTCTGCTGAATTCTTCAATAAAAAATATAGGGATCCACCGATTATGATAAGAAAACCTAGATAAATCCACCAAATGATTGGGTCACCTTTTTTACTTGTCAATGTATACAATTTAAAAGGGATTGTTTTCTGTTCAGATTTCTTGACGTAATATAAAATATCCTTAACTTTTACAGTAGTTTTTCCTGTATACTCAGGTTTAAATTTGTTCATTAAACCCCTGACCACTTCATTAGAAGTCACAATAATGTTGTCATATTCATCCGTTATCACTACAATATCCGCCTTGTGCCCAAAAATCAGATTTTGAAGGTCTTCTTCGTAAAGCCTGTACAAGATATATCCCTTTATTTGGCCCTCAATGATAACAGCTTTTCCAAACGTTATTGCGGCTGTTTTCCCATGTGAAAGGTTTGTGCGGCTTACATCTATATATATATCTTCAGGTTTTTTGTTTATTCCGGACAGATTTCCTTTTAAAATACCTTCATCATTGCCGTTGGTGGACGCTAAAAAGATATGGTTACGGTCAACTAAATAAAAGGCACTTTTTACTTGCTGTCGATTATTAAAGTTATAGAATTCCTCATATACCAAGTGTCCTTTCCTTCGGGTTACAAGAAGTTGCCTAACAACATTTGATTCTGACATCCTGTTGATTTCTTGTATATATTCCTCAAATACACCGTTAATCTCGTCTTTTATAATCGCCGCAGCTTGATTGGTATCATGCACGGTTTTCACTTTGAAAAGGAAAACCGTGAAGAGGATGAATAGAATAATGACAAACAAAATAGGAATGACAGTGTATTTTAGAAAAAGAGATTTAGTCGCTTGCTTAAAACTGCTCTTTTTTCGATTCATACTGTCACTCCTATCGTCTATATTATTGCTATATCATTTTTTGGACTATCGCTTTATTAAATCGCAACCTCCTTCTTTCCTGTTAGTTTAAAGAATAGCAAAAGCGATAAAATGGTAATGGCCATCAAAATTGTGGAGAGTGCTGCTGCTGTACCATAATTACCACGAATGACCTCTGTATAAATAGCAATTGTCATTGTTTTCGTATTGGCCGTATACAGGATAATAGATGTACTTAGCTCACTAATTATTGTCACCCAACTGAGAATGGCACCCGAAATAACCCCAGGGAGCATCATCGGCAGCGTGATTTTAAAGAACGTCTTTATATTGGACGTCCCTAAACTAGCAGCTGCTTCCTCCACGCTAGGACTGATTTGATGCACAATTGCCGCACTGGAACGAATGGTATAAGGAAGTCTCCTAATTACAAATGAAATAACTAAGATTGCTGCAGTACCGCTTAGCAACAAGGGTTTACTATTAAAGGAAAGCAAAAGCGCGATACCCAAAACAGAGCCAGGAACAATATAGGGTACCATCGAAATAACATCTAGCCCATTTGTCAAAGTATTCCTTCTTCTAACTGTAACATAAGCAATTAAAATTGCGATTAAAACAACAAAGAACAAAGCAAGAAAACCAAGTAGAAAAGTATTTAGAATCGAATCTCCGCCACGCTCGAATGCGAGTCTAAAACTATCCAAGGAGTACCCCTTTGTAAAGATCCTTCCAGATGTCTGTAAGAACGCCGTATAAACTACATACAATTGCGGAAGGATAGCCAAAGCCAAAAAGCCATAGACATATAAATGAGCAAAAAAATTACGCAACCCTTTTTCCTGCTTTTCTTTAATAGGGTGCAGAGCACTCATAGAAAATGATTTTCTGTTTGTAATATATTTTTGTAAAAGGAAAATTGACAAAGCCAAGATAATGACAATAACGCTGATTGCAGCAGCAAATCCATCCTCTCCGCCCATTTCGCTGATAAACTCATTGAAAATAAGGACTGGCAAGGTTTTATAGCCTTCTCCAATCAACATAGGTGTCCCAAAATCTGCGAGTGCCCGCATGAATACTAGCAATGCACCTGCTAACAAGGTAGGAATAATTAAGGGAATAATAACCTTAACCATCTTCCGTATCCCTGTATATCCCATGCTCTCCGCTGCTTCAAGCAAGGAGCTGTCAATACTCTTTAAGGCTCCCATTAAATACATATAAATTAACGGGGTCAATTGCAGAGTTAGCACAATCAGGATGCCGGTAAAACCATATATATCCGGAGTATTGATATGCAGGTAATCTTTAATGAAATTCGTTACAACTCCATTTCTGCCCATCAATAAAATCCAAGAATATGCACCAATAAAGGGCGGAGCCATAGAGGAAATCAATATCAAGATTTGTAAGAACAGCTTTCCCTTAATTTTAAATGTGGTCATAATATACGCAAGGGGGGTTGCTAAAATAACAGCACACAGTGTAACAGCAATCGTTACTTTTAAACTGTTAAAGAGAGCACTATAATAGTATTTTTTTCCGAAAAACTGATAGAAATAAGCTAGGCTAAAAGAGCCCTCTTTATTAAAGCTTTCCTTTAACAAAGTAAATAGAGGAAAAACCAATACCAAAATATAGAGCAAAAAGATACCCAATGTAACGACCGTCCATATATCTTTCTTTTTAGTTGATGCCATTTGTAACACCCTCTAAAATGTTTTTCTCACTAGTGAAGTCAAATACATTTATTTTATCAGCCTTTACTTGAAGCTTTACTTTTGTCCCCGGGTTTATTGTGTCTCTTAATGTGGACTCTTGAGTAATCTGTACTTTTTCTCCAGTTGTTAGCTCTGCAAAGTACTGAATATTCATCCCCAAAAATACATTGTCCAAAATAGTAGCATCTATTCCTTCATTTGTGTTACTAATTAAAAATTCCTCTGGTCTGATGGAAACTTTTACAGGCAATTCGTCCCCGTGAATATTCTTATCCAGCGGAAGGATTCTCACCTTATACCCCTCATCTAAAACCAATTGAAAGACACCCTTTTCTTTCCTAACTTTTCTCTCTAAAATATTCGTCCTGCCTATGAAACTCGCAACAAATACATTGGAGGGGCGAAGGTAAATTTCTTGAGGAGTTCCTAATTGCTGTATCTCTCCTGAGTTCATAACCGCAATCCGGTCAGAGATTGCCATCGCCTCCTCTTGATCATGGGTAACATAGACAGTCGTAATGCCCACTTTCCGCTGAATCTCCTTAATCGCTTCTCTCATGTCAATCCGAAGCTTTGCATCAAGATTGGACAAAGGCTCATCCATTAGTAGTACACTGGGCTCAATGACGATTGCTCTTGCAAGTGCAATTCTTTGCTGTTGGCCCCCTGATAAATTCTCAGGAAGCCTGTTCTCGTATTGTTTTATCTGTACAACTTCCAACATCTCAGTAACTCTTCGCTCTGATTCCGCTTTGGAAATTTTTCGATTTCCTAATCCAAACGCCACGTTCTGTTTAACTGTTAAATGGGGGAAAATTGCATAATTCTGAAACACCATTCCTATATTTCTATGTTGCGGGGATATATCATTCATTATTTTTTCATCGAATGCGATCTCTCCGCCTTCTATACTATTAAAACCTGCAACCATTCTTAATAACGTTGTCTTTCCACAGCCTGATGGTCCAAGAAGGGTGAATAATTCACCCTTCTTGATTCCAAATGACAGCCCGGGGATAACGGTAGTATCGTTGTACTTTTTAATGACATTCCTGAAATTAATTGAAATACTCACTGTAAAGTCTCCTTCCACTGTCTAACTCTTCATGATGATTTATTGTTGGGCATCTGTGAAAACCTCAATATAGCGTTTCACAATGTCATCCCTATGTTCTTTAACATATTCTTCGTCCTCCTGAATTACATGAATTTCTTCAAGTGGAGTCATATGGTCGCCAAGTTTCACATCACTTCTTAACGGACGATTTGTCAGTTCCATGCCAAACGCATCTTGTGCTTCTTTAGATGTAATAAAGTCAACGAATTTCTTAGCATTATCCAAGTTTTTGGAGCCCTTCACAATTTCAACACCCGCATCAAGGAAGACCGCTCCTTCTTTTGGATAAATAATCTCTACTGGAGCTCCATCTCGAACATAACTTGCAGATGGATCTTCATAAGTAAGGCCTACAACATATTCACCATCTGCTACTCCTTTATGAACAGCACCTGAACCGCTTGCAACCTTTCCGTCAAGATTTTCAATCAGCTTGGACACGTAGTCCCAGCCCTTTTCTGATTCGTAATCTCCCCCCATGGCCAAAAGCATATTGGTCAATTGAGCGAATGCTGAACTTGAGCTTGCAGGATCGGCTGCCGCAATTTTCCCTTTCAATTTCGGATTCAATAAATCCTCATAACCTTCGATTTTAATATCCCCAATGAGATCTGTATTAACGAGCAATACACTGCCGTCGGCAATATAAGGTGTTAAAAATCCATCTACATTTCTATGTTCCGGCAGCATCTCTTCATTATTTTTTGATACATATTCTTCGAATAGTTCCGGGTAGCCTAACGCTTGAGCCTTACTGCCCCCAAACATAATATCCGCATAAGGATTTTCTTTTTCTGATTGAATGCGCTTAATCAACTCACCAGTACCAGCTGAAATTAGTTCAACCTTCACACCCGTCTCCTTTTCAAACATCGGAATCAGAGTATCAATAATGTCTTCGCTATTAGGTGAATAAACAACAAGTTTGTTATCTTTCTCTTTAGACGTACTCTCATTTCCGCAAGCAGCTAAATAAATGCCCATAGATAGAACAATTAATAAACTAAAGATTTTTTTCATCATCCATCCTCCCTTTTATACCTTTATTATATTTTTCGCGGAAAGCGGTTACAATGTCACATTTGGACATTGTTGTCTACTATTAGTAACTTTGTGAATACAATATCAATCTGTCTTTCATTGTCTCGGTTGAAAATAGATGCTTAGGAATCTTATTTCCTCCTCATTCATTGAGACCAGGGTGACTTTGAGTAATCCCGTTGACTTCCCGACAGCCGTCTTTTAGTATAGATGTACTACTGATGAGGTTTGGCGAACGGAGACGGAGTATGGCAAAATTACTGATTGAAAAGGCATTGAACAACAATGTCATTATCGCTGAACACCCTTCCTACAAGGAAGTGGTGGTCATTGGCAAGGGCATCGGTTTCAATCGCAAGTCCGGGGAAACAATTGACACGGATAAGATTGAAAAACTGTTTGTGCTAAAAGATGAAAAAGAACAGGAAAATTATATAAAGCTGCTTCCCCATCTTGACCCCCTCTACCACGAGGCGATCATTTCAGCTATTGATCTGATTAAGAAGCGGTCCCATTCTTCACTTAATGAGCATATCCATGTTGCTTTGACAGACCATCTGCTGTTTGCACTTAATCGGATATCTCAAGGAATGGAGATCAGCAATCCTTTTCTCGTTGAAACGAAGGCGCTTTACCGCATGGAGTATGAGGTGGCAAAAGAAGTGGTGGATTTGATTGGAGAAAAAACCGGCATTTACCTGCCGATCGGGGAAATCGGATTTATTGCTCTTCATATCCATAGTTCAATCACCAATCAGGATCTCTCTGCCGTCAACCAGCATTCACAATTGATCAGCAGTCTCGTCAGCATGGTGGAACAGCAGCTGGGGATCGAAATCGATCGGGAGAGTATTGACTATATGCGGCTTGTCCGCCATCTTCGGTTTGCGATTGAGCGAATCAAAAAAGGCGAGATGGTGGAGGAACCCGAAAAGATCGCTTCCCTCTTGAAAGAGGAATATCCGCTATGCTATAATCTTGCCTGGAAGCTCATTAAAGTAATGCAGCAAACACTTAGAATGAAAGTTTATGATGCGGAAGCCGTCTATTTGACGATGCACTTGCAGCGGCTTCAGGCAAAATCTAAATAAATCCAGTTTCTTGCGTGTCACTGATTCGATCAGGCATGAGTTAAGAATTGGTTGAAATGAAGAATCCCAAGGCGATTTGGGTCTTTTTTCGATCAAGTCTTTTCTCATGCCTTTTTGTGTTTCAGCATTCATTTTCTGAGCGAACTATATATACTTTGGAGGTCATACTATGTTTAAAAAAGCGTTTGGCGTCTTGCAGAAAGTCGGAAAAGCACTCATGCTGCCAGTCGCTCTCTTACCCGCTGCCGGACTGCTGCTCGGAATCGGAAACGCGATGCAGCAGCCGACAATGCTTGAGTATTTGCCGTTTCTCGATGCTTCCTGGATTCAGCTGATTGCTAGCGTCATGGAAGACGCAGGCAGCATCATCTTCGGAAACCTGCCGCTTATTTTTGCTGCAGGGGTGGCGATCGGCTTGGCCGGCGACGGAGCTGCAGGGCTTGCAGCCTTGGTCGGATATCTTGTGCTTAATCAGGTGATGAGCACTTGGGCCGGCGTTACAGCGGATACGGTGGCAAATGACCCGGGATATGCAAATGTCCTCGGAATCCCAACACTTCAAACCGGTGTTTTCGGGGGAATTATTGTCGGGTTAATTGCCGCATACTGTTATAACCGGTTCCATGATATTGAGATGCCTTCTTTCCTCGGATTTTTTGCAGGTAAACGGTTTGTGCCGATTGTAACGGCGGCCTCTTCTTTGGTTGCAGGTCTTTTGCTTCTGCTTATTTGGCCGCCGATCCAGCATGGAATGAACAGTGCTTCCAATTGGCTGCTCGGCAGCGGTACTTATATCGCGGTTTTCTTCTTTGGGTTTATCAAACGGCTGCTGATCCCATTCGGTCTGCACCATATCTTCCATGCTCCGTTCTGGTATGAGTTTGGTTCCTACCAGACAGCGGCAGGCAATATTGTTCGCGGGGATATGACGATTTTCTTCGCACAGCTGAAAGACAATGTTCAACTTACAGCCGGATATTTCATGGGTGGGGAATTCCCGGTCATGATGTTCGGATTGCCGGCGGCAGCACTTGCGATGTATCATACTGCCAAACCGGAAAAGAAAAAACTTGTCGCAGGATTGCTCGGTTCTGCTGCACTGACATCATTCCTGACGGGGATTACCGAACCGCTTGAGTTTTCATTTATGTTCGTGTCTCCATTGCTGTTTGTGCTTCATGCCGTGCTTGACGGGCTTTCCTTTGTTTTGCTGACCATGTTCAAGGTCCATCTTGGGTACACGTTCTCCGGCGGAGCCATCGACTTCTTGCTGTTCGGGATTCTGCCTGGGAAAGAACGCTGGTGGATTGCGATTCTGCTCGGCCTCGTCTTTGCGGTCATCTATTATACGGTCTTCCGCTTTGCGATTACGAAGTTGAATTTGAAGACACCGGGAAGAGAAGACGACGAAGAAACTGGCGAACAAGAGAAAAAAGGAACTGCTGGCGATCTTCCTTACCAGATTCTCGACGCAATGGGCGGACAAAGTAACATCGCCCATCTCGATGCTTGCATTACGCGCCTCCGCGTATCGGTCAATGATATTCAGGCTGTCGACAAAGACGGACTGAAGAAGTTGGGCGCTGCAGGGGTGCTGGAAGTCGGAAACAACATCCAGGCCATTTTTGGCCCTCGTTCTGAAACGATCAAAGGACAAATGAATGATATTATGAGTGGGAAAAAACCGCGCAAGGTTGAAAAAGCTCCTGACGCGGATATTGAAAAACAGATCGAGGAAGTCAATCCTGATGCTTTAAGAAATGAAAAAGCAGATGAAAGCTTTGCCGCTCCGATTGAAGGCGAACTGATCCCAATCAGTGAAGTGCCTGATCCGGTTTTCGCAGAAAAAATGATGGGGGATGGGTTTGCCATCGTTCCTGAAGAGGGCATCGTCGTTTCCCCTGTTGACGGAAAAATCATCAACCTGTTCCCGACAAAGCATGCGATCGGCATTCTGTCCGACAGCGGACGTGAAATCCTGATCCATGTAGGATTGGATACCGTCAATTTGAAAGGCGAAGGGTTTGAAACACTCGTATCTGAGAACGATCTGGTCAAACAAGGCCAGCCGCTATTGAAGTTCGATATCCCGTATATTAAGGAACATGCAAAATCGACGATTACACCGATCGTCTTCACAAATCTTGCTGCTGGCGAAAGCATCGTGATTGAAAAGAAAGGCTCAGTCAGCCTGAAGCAGGAGGGCATCATCAAAATCAGCAAGTAAGAATACACTCGTCCATGCCGGCCCGGATTTTTCCGAGCCGGTTTTTTTGCACAAAAAAACATCCGCGATTTCACGGATGCTATCTACAGTAGACTAACCGATAATCCAATACTGGATCATCGCCAACGCCGCTACTCCGGGTATCCCTAAAAACCCGGATATGGCGGATGTGGCAAAATTGATCGGAACAAAAATCCCGAAGCGGTTGCCCGCTGCATTCAAAAAGAATAAGAACAGTGCGCCGATCACCAGCTTCATAAAAGATATGCCGAACCATTTCGCCGCTTTGCCGGGCAGCCCGACGAGAAGCAGCAGCAGGATCAGCACGGCAATCGCCGAAATGACAATGACAGGACTGATGCTCACCTTCATCCCTCCCGGATCCGTCTTCTTGCCGTATTATATGAAGGGATTGTCCGATTAGAACGTTTTTTTGTTCCTGCCTATCTTTTCAACGATATTTTGCGCCGCTTCGCTTCGGCTAAAAGCAGAAAATACTTCGCCTTGGCTATCTTCACCTCAATGCGCAGTTCTTCATTGGCACCGTAGCTCAGCCGCTCAAGCTGCTCCTGGTGAAACCAATCGGCTTTCATCGCCTCTATTGAATCGATCAGAGCCTGATCAAATTGCTTGCGGAGTTTTTGCTTCTTGAACAAACTGCGCACCTTCCCCATTACAATTCTCTTCTTCCCTCAAGCGCTTTGGAGAGCGTCACTTCGTCCGCATATTCCAAATCCCCTCCGACCGGAAGGCCATGGGCAATCCTTGTAACCGAGATGCCCGACGGCTTCAGCAAACGGGAAATATACATTGCGGTCGCTTCTCCTTCAATGTTCGGGTTCGTCGCCAAAATGACCTCTTTCACCGTCTCGTCCTGCAGCCTCTTTAACAGGTCCGGAATGTTAATATCCTCCGGCCCAATTCCCTCCATCGGGGAGATGGAGCCGTGAAGAACATGATAGAGGCCGGTGTATTCTTTCATCTTCTCCATTGCAATTACGTCTCTCGGTTCCTGCACAACACAGATGACGCTCCGGTCTCTGCGGGGGTCGCTGCAAATATAGCAAGGATCCTGGTCTGTAATATGGCCGCAGACCGAGCAGAAGCCAAGATCCCTTTTTGCATTGACAAGTGCCTTTGCAAAGTCCAGCACGGTCTCCTCTTTCATGCCAAGAACGAAAAACGCCAGGCGGGCAGCTGTTTTTGGCCCGATTCCCGGCAGTTTCATAAAGCTGTCAATCAGCTTGGAGATAGGTTCTGGATAATACATATTTTTTTACCTCCTACATTCCAGGCAGGTTGATTCCTTTCGTGAATTGACCCATTGTCTTGTTGGTCAGTTCCTCAGCCTGTTTCAGCGCTTCGTTTGTTGCAGCGATGACAAGGTCTTGAAGCATTTCGATGTCGTCAGGATCTACGACTTCCTCACTGATTTTAACATCCAATACTTCTTTATGTCCGGATACAACGACAGTGACCATGCCGCCGCCTGCAGTTCCTTCAATCCGCTTTTCGCCCAGTTCTTCCTGAGCCTCTGCCATTTTCTTTTGCATCTTCTGCATCTGTTTCATCATGCCTTGCATATTTCCCATTCCTCGCATCATCTTCAAAACCTCCGCATAATTAGATTTTTAGCTTAGGCGTTTGACCGCCGGCTAGTCGTTATACTCTATGAGATCAGCACCGACCAGCTTGATAGCTTCCGCAATCAGCGGATCTTCCTGTTCCTTGCTCTCCTGTCCGTCTTCCTGGCCCTGCGACTGCAAAAATTCCTCTCGGATTTCGAGCCACTGTTCTTCAGGAATTCCAGCAAAAGAGAGCGGCCGGCCTGTCAGCTCTTCCGCGATTTGTGAAATCGCCTCGACAAATGCCGGGTTTTCCATCGCCATCTGGCAGTGAATATCATATTTAAATTTCAGCACGAATGCCTCATTAGAAGCAGCTGCGGGTTCAGCATCGTTCAGGAGGGCGGATTGTGACCGCATCCTTCTGCTGTTCAGCGTTTCAATCAGTGTGCCCCAATGTCCCTTGATGGTGTTAAGGTCATCCCGGGTTGCATTTGCGAGCACATCGCGGATCATCCGCATATTCGGCTTGTAGCTTTTGCCTGGCCGTGCCGCTTTTTTTGCCGGAGCGCTTTTCGGCGTTTCTTCAGCGGACGGTCCCATGCTTTTTAGTTTTTCGATCTTTTTTTCCAAGGCGGCGATTTTCGCAAACAGTTCCTCGGCTTCCGGAATCTTTGCCGGAGACGTTGCCGATTCTGTCTGGCACAGCTTTACAAGTGACACTTCCAAGTGAATCCTAGCATGGGTCGAAAACTTCATTTCATGCTGGGCCTTGCTTAGAATATCAATATAAGAGTAGATTTCGTCCGGACGGACCTCCTGTGCCAAAGCTGTGAAGCCGTCATCAAGCAATGCCCTCTCAAGGGATTCCTCCAGATTCGGAGCTGTCTTATAAAGCAAAAGGTCGCGGAAAAACAGAATCAGATCTTCAGCCAGTCTTGCCGGATCTTTCCCTTGCTTCATCAGTTCTTCCAGCGTCTCAAGCGCACCTGCAATGTTTCGTTCATGAATAGCCCTTGCCAATTCATTCAGATGGAGCTGAGCGATCGAACCTGTTACAGTCAGAGCATCATCCATCGTCAAACCGTCCGAGCTGAAGGACGATGCCTGGTCTAACAGGCTGAGTGCGTCCCTCATTCCGCCTTCTGCTGCTCTCGCGATTACGTGGAGCGCTTTTTCATCATAAGCCAGGCCAGACTCATCAGCAATATGCGCCATCCTGCCAACAATATCCTGGGACGTGATTCTCTTGAAATCAAAGCGCTGGCACCGCGAAATAATCGTTAGCGGAATTTTATGGGGCTCGGTCGTAGCCAGAATGAAAATGACGTGCCCTGGTGGTTCTTCCAGCGTTTTCAACAGGGCATTAAAGGCGCCGATAGAAAGCATATGCACTTCATCGATGATATAAACCTTATACGGGACAGCATTCGGTGCATACTTCGCCTTATCGCGGATGTCGCGGATTTCCTCCACTCCGTTATTCGATGCGGCGTCAATTTCGATGACATCTGAGATCGAACCATCCGTGATTCCGCGGCATGCTGCACACTCATTGCACGGCTCCGACACAGGCATACGCTCGCAGTTGACCGCTTTTGCCAAAATCTTTGCCGCGCTCGTCTTCCCGGTGCCCCGTGGCCCGGAAAACAAGTACGCATGCGTGAATTTTTCCTGGAGGAGGGCATTTTGCAGCGTCTTGGTCACATGCTCCTGCCCGACTACATCGGCAAATTGCTGGGGCCGCCATACCCGATACAACGCCTGATAATTCATGCCTCTCCCCCCTTTTTCCTGAAAGTCTCTAATTTCTATTATACCTTAACTGTTCCGGCTATGACAAAAGGAACCGAATGTTTTGCGGCGATAATTTTACCCGCTTGATAGGTTCCTTACCGGTCCGGTTTCAGGCTGCAAAAAACCCATTCACAAAAGTGAATGGGTTTCATTCTATTCTTTAAGCTGCCGTGCACCTTCCTTCGACTGTGCCCCATAAGCGTTACTCAAGCAGTTAGCTCGACCCAGGCTGCCCTGCGGCACATGGGAGAGACCACTTAATGCTGCTTCCTTCCGGACCTGACATGGTTCATGGATTCCCATTGCGCAGGACCCGGGTGTCTACACCACTTACTTAAGGCAGACCTTACAGAACAACAGCCTCGGGAAGGAATTCAACCCCGCTGGAGCGGATTGCGGGTTACAAGGCTCCGCTATGTCCCCGTCTAGCACGGCAAAGTTGATACCAATTGTTATGGCGCTTTTCAGCGCATAATTAAGTATACTATTTTTTCGCCGGAAAATCAATGGCTCTTGCAAATCATCCGCCTTAACAAGTTAAGAGCTCTTTTTCGCTGCTTTCCTCTTCTCACGGATGCTGCGGAAGAAACTGCTGAGAAGTGTTCCACACTCATCTTCCCGTACTCCGCTCACTACTTCGCACTGGTGGTTGAATCGCTCATCGTCAAGCAGATTCATCAGCGTGCCTGCACAGCCTGCTTTCGGATCGGATGCCCCGTATACGACCTTTTTGACCCGGGAGAGGATGATCGCCCCGCTGCACATCGGGCATGGTTCAAGCGTTACATAGAGCTCTGCATTTTCCAGCCGCCATGTGCCGAGTGACCTGCATGCCTGCTCGATTGCAAGCAGCTCCGCATGCGCTACGGCATTTTGCTCTGTCTCCCGCAAATTATGGGCCGCCGCTATCACTTCCCCATCAAGCACGATCACTGCACCAATCGGAACCTCATTGATTGCCCTTGCTTTCTCGGCTTCTGCGATCGCTAGTCCCATCCACTCTTCCTCGCTTCGTTTCATCCGTTTCGCTCCTTTAGTTCATTGTCCTTATTTTAACGTAATTTTATACTGATGTCATAATCCCCGGATGAATTTCATATGGTTAGGGGAGCAGTATGAATAAGGGGGATTTATATGCAGATACACGTTGTGCAGCCGAATGATACGATTGCTGTGCTCGCAGCGAATTACGGGATTTCCGCCGCAAGAATAATTGAGGCGAATCAATTGCCCAATCCAAACCGGCTTGTCGTCGGACAGGCACTCGTTATCCCGATTATAGGGCAGTTTTATTGGGTAAAAAGCGGGGATACACTTTGGGAAATCGGACGGAGGTTCGGGCTTGATTACCGGGAGATTGCCAGGGTCAACGGCCTGAACGTGAACGCTACCCTCCCTGTCGGCCTCCGTCTTTATTTGCCGCCGATACCGAAAACGTCCAGGGAATTTCTCGGCTATATTGAACCTTCGGGAACGGCTGTCTCCGAAGCATTGGAAAACAGTGCCCGCCAGGCCGCTCCCTACTTGACCTACTTGGCGCCGTTTGCGTACAGAGTGAATGCGGACGGGTCATTGAATCCTCCGCCTCTCAATCAATTCCCGGCGATTGCTAAGGCCAACAGGACCAATCTCTCCATGGTCATTGCCAATCAGGCGGAAGGCCAGTTCAGCTCTGAAATCGGCCATGCGATCGTGACGGACAGAACTGTCCAAACAGCCTTGCTCAACAACATCGTTAGAGAGGCAAAGCGGGTCGGCTTCACGGAAGTACATTTCGATTTGGAGAGGATACCTCAGGCTGACAGAGAGGCTTATAATCAATTTTTAAGAACGGCAAGAGACAGACTTCATTCCGAAAAACTCGCCCTGTCAACAGCTCTTGCACCGAAGACAAGTGCTGCTCAGGGCGGAGAATGGTATGGGGCCCACGATTACCAGGCACACGGGGAGATTGTCGATTTCGTCGTCTTGATGACGTATGAATGGGGCTACAGCGGCGGACCTGCAATGGCTGTTTCACCGATTGACCAAGTCCGGAGAGTGATAGAATTTGCCTTGTCAGTCATGCCTGCCAATAAAATCATGATGGGCCAGAACTTATACGGCTATGACTGGACGCTTCCGTTCGTTCAAGGGACGACTGCACGTGCCGTAAGCCCCCAGCAGGCCATTCAGATTGCCGCAGATCACGGTGTTGCCATCCAGTACGATGAAACAGCACAGGCACCATTCTTCCGCTACCGGGATCAGCAGGGCAGGGAGCATGAAGTTTGGTTTGAAGATGCCCGCTCCATCCAGGCAAAATTCAACCTCGTCCGGGAACTCGGGCTTAGGGGCGTCGCCTATTGGAAGCTTGGTCTCTCTTTCCCGCAAAACTGGCTTTTGATATCCGATCAATTCAATGTGGTGAAAGCTGCCCCTTCTTCAACCTGACCCGAGAGAACTTCTGTCGGGTCTTTTTTTCATCCTCCAGAAAAATCCTTCCGATGCAGCCGGGACAACCTCCGCTAATTCTGCTAAAATGAAGTATTGTCCGATTCATTTTTAGCCAGGGAGGAATGTCATGTGAACACCCCGTCTTTTATTACGGTCGAAGGGCCGATAGGGGTCGGAAAAACATCACTTGCTGCTGCGCTCGCTCAGCACCAGGACGGTTTTTTGCTCGAAGAAATTGTTGATGAAAATCCCTTTTTACATAAATTCTACGAAAATATAGATGACTGGAGCTTCCAGACGGAAATGTTTTTCCTATGCAACCGGTACAAGCAGCTGCAGGATGCCGGGCAGTATAGACAAACGGGGAATACCATCGTTGCCGATTACCATATATTTAAAAACTTGATTTTTGCCAAGAAAAACTTGCCGGCTGCCGAGTTTGAAAAATACGAACAGATCTATCAGATTTTAACAAAGGATTTGGTCATGCCAAGTATGGTCATCTACCTGACAGCTGAGCTGGATACTCTTCTCGAGAGGATTGCCGGCCGGGGCAGGCAGTTTGAGGAAGATATGGATCCTGCCTATTTGGCAGGCCTGATTGCGGATTATGACCGCTTCATCAATCACTTTGAAAGAACCTGTCCGGAAGTGCCAGTCATCCGGATTGACACCAACTCGATCGATTTTGTCCATAACCAGTCTGATTTGCACAATACGTTATCATCGATTATGAAATATCGTTAAAGGAGCAGTACCATGAATCCAATTGAAACAACGATTCCCCGCGATGCCGTTATTACAGTGGCCGGCACCGTCGGAGTAGGAAAGTCAACGATCACAAAAGCGTTGGCAGAGGCTATCGGTTTTAAAACATCCTTCGAAAAGGTCGATACGAACCCATACTTAGATCTGTTCTATCAAGACTTTGAAAGATGGAGCTTCCATCTGCAAATATACTTTTTGGGGGAACGGTTCAAAGAGCAGCAGCGTATTTACGATGCGGGAGGCGGCTTCATTCAGGACCGCTCCATCTATGAGGATACCGACATTTTTGCGCGTATGCATTATGAAAATGGCACGATGAACGAAATGGATTATCGTACCTACGTACAGCTGTTTGAGGCGATGGTAATGACCCCTTACTTCCCGCGCCCCGATCTGCTGATCTATCTCGATGGCTCGCTTGATGACATTATTACAAGAATCCACCAACGCGGACGGCCGATGGAACAAGCCACCCCCAACTCTTATTGGGTGGAAATGTATGAACGTTATCATAAATGGATCGAATCATTCAATGCCTGCCCGGTGCTGCGCTTGAATATCAATGAATATGACCTGCACGACAACCCGGATTGTCTGCCCGGCATCATCAGAAAAATAGAAAGCAGCATTCAGCGCTGAATAAAATCAAATGCCCCTGCGGATTTTAAACCGCAGGGGCATTTGTTTATTCTTCTTCCAATAGCCTGTCCAAGGCTTTTTTAACCGTTGTCGCTTCAGGCCCGATGACAATTTGGACATTACGCTTATCCACTTTTATCACTCCATGGGCACCTGTCTGTTTGATTTTGTCGACATTCACTTTATCCATGTCGGTTACTTCCATCCGCAGGCGGGTCATGCAATTATCATTTGCGATGACATTCTCCTTACCGCCGATGTTCTCCAAAATTTTCTTAGCCATATACTCGTGGTTGGAATGGGATAGGGATAGATTCTTCTCCTCATCCTCCCGGCCTTCCGTAAACTCCTGCTCCTTCTCTCGGCCAATAACCGGAATATCCCTCTTGACGATAATATAATAGAACGTGAAGTAGTATAGGGCAAAGAAAGCCAAACCTACTGGGATAATAAGCAAGCCTTTATCCGACAAGTTCAGGTTGAGCAGGAAATCGATTGCCCCTGCCCCCCATGAAAAACCATGGCGAATATGCAGCAGATACAGTACGGCTCCAGCCAAACCAGTATAAACAGAATGGATAAAGTAAAGCAGCGGTGATGTGAACAGGAACGTAAACTCGATTGGTTCCGTGATACCGGTAATGAAGGCAGTTGCCGCACCGGAACCCATTAACGCTTTTGTTTCTTGCTTTCTCGCCTTCGCTGCTCTCGTGATGGCCAGTGCAATAGCAGGAACGCCGAACATCATCGTAATAAAAAATCCGCCAATGAAGACACCCGCTGTAGGGTCACCGCTTAGAAAACGGGTAATTTCTCCATGAATCACTTCCCCTGAAGCGGTTTCATAATCACCTAGACCAAAGTATACATATGTATTGAGCACATGGTGAAGGCCAAATGGCAATAAGAATCGATTCAAAAATCCAAAAATAAAGACACCCAAAGCTCCAAGGCCCATCAGCAGCTTGGCGAAAGCATCAATTCCTGCTTGCGCATACGGCCAAACAAGGGACATGAGACCGGCTACGGGGATCATCGTAAAAATGATCATCGTAATCGGGAACTTCTCCCCGCTGAAGAAAGCAAACATGCTTGGCAGTTTAGTAGATTTAAACCGGTTATAAATAAATGCAGCTACGAGCCCGGCCAATACCCCGCCAAAAACACTCATATTCAATTCGGGATCCATGATCTTCAATCCTTCTTTGAGGACGATGATCGCAAGAAAACCCGTAAGTGCCGGAATTCCTTTGTCTTTCCCATTAGCAAGGCCCATTGCGATACCGATAGCGATTAAAGCGTCCATCTGTGCCAGAATGACACCCGATGCTTGAAAAAGTGGGATGTTTAATAAATCAGGTGCTGTCAGCCTTAAAAGCAAGCCTGCGATCGGCAGGGCAACGATTGGTACAAGCAAGGATTTTCCTAATCTTTGCAATGTATTTTTCATATTCTTCTCTCCTTTATAACCCTCTGTAATGTGTCAAAACTACATCATTCCGCGACTTGATCAATGAAATAATATCCGGGTGCGTCAAAAACTCCACTTCATCAATCCGGGGATATGTAAACGAGGAAGTAGCCATCAGCTTTTTATCCAAATAGGCTGGGTGGCACATGACCTCAACGGAATCCCGTCCTTCAAATATCGCTTTTAGCGATGCTTCGTTACTGAGTGATTCCTCAATCGTATAGAAAAAAGCATCTGTCGTCGGGATGTCTGCAGGCACAGCCATATTGTTTCTAACCGGCAGCCCGTATTCCCTTGCAAGACGGATCATGACTCTAGGCAAGTCACCGAATGAGTTAATATGATGGTGGCTGTCCAAGTGAGTCGGCTGCAAACCATAGGAGAGAAATCTCTCAATCTGCGCCTTCCATTCTGCGTACACTTCATCATAGTCAATGGTGAAGGCTCCCTTATAAAATTCCAGCTTCCGGAAGTCTCCATTGATATCAACAATGGACGTATGAGTTGCAAGCAGCGGGCGTCCACAAGTTAGGACAAGATGTACCCCTATGCCTAAACCGGTATTTTCCTTTGCCAGTTGTACAGCATGTTCCGCACCAGGCATATTCGTCATAAAAGTGGTGGAGGTGAGCACTCCCTCTTGATAGCAGTCAATGATTCCATAATTGACTCCTCTGGAATACCCGAAATCATCCGCATTGATTATTAACTTCTTCATCCTTGCTCCCCCTTGCTAAGATTCCTGCTCCCTGTAATGACAGGCAGCAGGATGGATATTATTTAAACTCTGGCCAGAACGATCGGTTCGCATCATACAAATCCGCCAAAACGGCCTTCGCTTTTTCAGGACTGATAACCGTACGATTGAGGGTCAAAGCCTGTATAAGTTTTTGATAGTCTTTTTCAAAGTACGCTTCTGTCACCAACTTCTCATACGCATACTGTCCTTCAATAAGCCCTTTGTAGAATGTCGGGATCTCACCGATGGCAAATGGCTTCGGTCCGTTTGAGGATAATAGGGCGGGTACCTCGACCATCGCATCTGCCGGCAAATTGGAGATGATGCCATTATTCTCAACAATGACGATATATCTTTCATTCAAGTTATAGGCAAGCGATGCAGCGGCTTTTACCATAAAGACGCCATGAACATCAACATGTAATTCAGCATGTTCTGCCGTTCTCTCGCTAATAATGGACCTGCATAAGTCATGAACGCGCTTCTGGCGCCCCTCTATAACGTGCCGCGCTCTCGTTTTTTCCGGATTCTCTTTCTCTACCATCCGGTCTGGATACAAGTAATACTGCAAATACGTATTCGGCAAGAATTCCGGGAAGTCCATCAGCATTTTCCGTGCTTGTTCAAATGTCGCTTTCCATGAGGCATCGTTGGCAATCTCCTGGTCCACTGGAACAAAGCCCTCTTGGACCATCTTGGATTTCAGCCTTTCCGTATGGTCTGTGCCTGCCTTATCCAATATTTTCGTGAACCAGCCGAAATGATTTAACCCAAAATATTCAGGAACAAGATCCCATACATCTGTACCTAAAATTTCAGCGTAGCTGATCATGATCGCAATCGGCATATCACAAATGTTCAACAGGCGTTGATCATCAGGAAATTCTTTTTTCAGAGCGACCGCGACAATTGCAGCCGGATTTGTGTAATTCAAAATCCATGCTTTAGGTGAGGTTGAGCGGATATCTTTTACAAGCTGGATCATATCGCCAATCGATCTCAGCCCATACGCCATGCCTCCAGGTCCGCATGTCTCCTGGCCAACGACTCCATGCTGCAAAGAGATCTGTTCATCCTTTTCGCGCATCTCCAAACCGCCAGTCCGAATTTGAACAAAGACAAAGTCGACGTTCTCGAATGCCTTTTTCTTGTCAGTTGTATAGGAGAAGGATTCTAATTCCGAATATCTCTCTTTCAAAAGGATTTCACAAGCCTTGGCGTTCAGTTCCTGCCGCTCTTGATCTGTATCATAAAAAATCAGATCTTTGATCGGGAAGTTTTTCTTTTCCTCTATTAAGCTCATAATCATGCCCATTGTATACGTACTGCCGCTGCCTGCTATGACCACTCTCTGTTTTTTCATAGAACCACCTTCTGCTGCATTTATTTTGTAATACTAATATAATACAACTTAAGTGCTTAATCAATCAATAGTTGTATTAATAATGTATTATATAGGTCTATTTTTGCACTAAAGATGAAAACGAGCCGTATCTGTTATATATTTGTAAGAGTCACACGTCCAACGACTACGTAGAAAAGGTGAATACATTGAAAAAGAATAATCCACTGTATAAACAAGTGGCTGATCATATCAAACAGCAAATTACTGCGGAGAACTTAAACAGGGACGATGCGATCCCATCAGAGCAAAAGTTGGCAGATACGTTTCAAGTTAGCAGGGTAACCGTCCGCCAAGCGATCCAGCTCCTAGTGGAGGAAGGTATCTTATATAAAATCAGGGGAAGCGGAACGTATGTAAAACAGCCGAAAATCGAACATGATATCTACCGCTTGCAAAGTTTTACAGAAGAAATGAAAAGGCTAAACCATGTCCCTACCAATCATGTACTGGAATTTTCCATGCAGGCGCCCAGGGAGGAAATTCGGAAGCTGCTGCAGCTTGAGGAAACGGAACGAGTATTTTTTATCAGGAGGCTGCGCTGCGGAGACAATGAACCGATGATACTGGAGGAAACCTATATGCCGGTTTCATTGTTTCCCGATCTGTCAGTGGAGATTATGGAGCATTCAAAGTATGAGTATATTGAGGCGAAGGGATATCACATCAAAGAGCGGCAAGGAGAAATCTTCCCCTATGTACCGAAAAAAGAACTGAGGGAGATTCTCCATTTAAAAGACCACTCCTGCCTGGCGATGGACTTATGCGCATTTTTAGAAGACGGCACCATTTTCGAATACACCCGCCTCTATTACCGGAGCGAAAAATACACCTTCAAATTCACTTCACAGCGATTTTAGTGTTCCATATACGATAAAAAATCCGCTGCCTGATGGCAGCGGATTTATTTGATCTCCAATAGTATGCGCTATAAAGATGGCGGAGGAAGAGGGATTCGAACCCCCGCGCGGTTTAACCCGCCTGTCGGTTTTCAAGACCGATCCCTTCAGCCGGACTTGGGTATTCCTCCATTTCGACAAAAACTACTATATCACCTTGTTGCTTCGTTGTCAACTAGGTTTTTTTAATAAAAAAGAGGGGCCCATATCCGTGGAAGGATGGGCCCCTGCTCTCCTGCCGGCTTATTAGCCGATATATTCCTTGTTGCGCATATACGGACGGAGGACTTCAGGAATCTCAATTGTTCCGTCTTCACGCTGATAGTTCTCAAGGATGGCTGCTACTGTCCGGCCAATCGCCAGTCCGGAACCGTTCAATGTATGAACGTGCTGCGGTTTTGCATTTGGCTCGGGACGGAAGCGGATGTTCGCTCTCCGTGCCTGGAATGCCTCAAAGTTTGAGCAAGAAGAAATTTCACGGTACGATTCATAGCTCGGAATCCAAACTTCCAAGTCATACTTTTTCGCAGCCGTAAAGCCAAGGTCTGCTGTGCACATGCTGAGCACACGGTAAGGAAGCTTCAGCAATTGCAGTACTTTCTCCGCATGGCCCGTCAGTTTTTCCAGTTCATCATAAGAATCTTCCGGCTTGACGAACTTGACGAGTTCCACCTTGTTGAACTGATGCTGGCGGATTAGTCCGCGTGTATCACGGCCCGCTGATCCCGCTTCCGAACGGAAACATGCGCTGTACGCAGCATAGTTGATCGGCAGTTTATCCGCATCGATAATCTCATCACGGTGGTAATTGGTTACCGGTACCTCTGCCGTCGGAATCAAGAAGTAATCCTCGCTTTCAATCAAAAAGGCATCTTCTTCAAACTTCGGCAGCTGGCCTGTTCCCGTCATGCTCGTTCTGTTTACCATATACGGAGGGATCATTTCCTCGTAACCATGCTCTTCCACGTGAAGATCGAGCATAAAGCTGATAAGTGCCCGCTCCAACTGCGCCCCTGCCCCTTTATAGAAGACAAAGCGGCTTCCTGTCACCTTCGCAGCCCGCTCAAAATCGAGGATGCCGAGATTGGTTGCAAGATCCCAATGCGGCTTCGGTTCGAATGTGAAATCGCGGACTTCCCCCCATTTGCGGATCTCAACATTGTCATCTTCCGTCTCACCGACCGGCACACTTTCATGCGGGATGTTCGGAATCGACAGGAGCAAATGGTCCAGTTCTTCTTCCGCTTCACGGATTTTGCCGTCGAGCTTTTTGATCTCTTCTCCTACTTCTCTCATTTCAACGATAAGATCATCGGCATTTTGCTTTTCCTTCTTCAAACGGGCAATCTCCTGGGATACCTCGTTCCTGCGGCTCTTCAGGGATTCAGCCTGCACAATCGCTTCCCTGCGGGTTCTATCCAATTCTTCAAACCGGTCAAAATCACTCAGGTCTTCTCCCCTGTGTTTTAACTTTTCCTTAATTTCATCCAAATTGCCGCGCAATAGCTTCATGTCCAGCATGTTGTCTGCCTCCTTTTTTCTTGAAAACAAAAAACCCCCGTCCCTGTAAAAGGGACGAGAGTTACCCGCGTTGCCACCCAAATTGAAAGCTTTTCGCTTTCCACTTGCTTTCATAACGGACTTGTTATCCGAAAATGCTTACTAGCCATAGGGCATTCGGCATTCCGCTCAAGGATGGATTCACAGTCAATGCCGCCGGTTCTCACCACCCACCGGCTCTCTGCCCGTACATTTTCCTGCTACTGTTTCCTCTCAACGCTTTATCTTCATGTAATTTTGCTTCAATATACTATAACTATGCCTCGATTGCAACTTTTTTATCCATTCCGCCGGTTTTTGCCTCTTTGACCATCGCCAGGAAATAGCCCGTCAGCCTATGGTCATCCGTCAATTCCGGATGGAAGGAGCACGCCAGGAATTGTCCTTCACGCGCTGCGACAATCCTGCCGTTGTACTTCGCAAGGATTTCAACGTTTTCTCCCGCAGAAAGGATATGGGGAGCCCGGATAAAGACCGCTGTCATCGTTTCCGCAACACCAGCAACCGCAATATCCGCCTCAAAACTGTCCTTTTGCCGGCCGAAAGAGTTTCTTTCGACTGCTATGTCCATCGCCTGCAAATGGGAATTGTCCTGGCCGGCAATTTCTTTCGCCAGCAAAATCATGCCTGCGCATGTGCCGAACATCGGCTTTCCGCTCCGGGCAAATTCCCGCAGCGACTCAAGCATATCGTTTTTGTCGATCAGCCGACGCATCGCCGTGCTTTCGCCCCCAGGAAGGATCAGCCCGTCAATCTCCGCAAGCTGCTCCTTATACTTCACCTGGACTGCTTGGCTGCCATAATGTTCAACGGCTCTTGCATGCTCAGAGACAGCCCCCTGCAGGCTCAGAATCCCGATCTTCAAGTCTTTCATCTTACCACCCGCGTTCCTGCATGCGCTGTGCCTGATTCAAAGTGGAGATTTCAATCCCTTTCATCGGAGCACCCAATCCTTTGGATAGCTCGGCGATTTTTTCATAGTCCTGGTAATGCGTTGTCGCCTCGACGATCGCACGGGCAAATTTCGCCGGGTTGTCCGATTTGAAAATACCAGAACCGACAAATACACCGTCCGCTCCAAGCTGCATCATGAGAGCTGCATCAGCTGGAGTCGCTACGCCGCCAGCAGCAAAGTTCACAACAGGCAATTTGCCGAGTCTTTTGATTTCCAACAGGATTTCATACGGAGCACCGAGCAATTTTGCTTCTGTCATCAGTTCATCTTCGTTCATATAAGCGACTTTACGCACTTGCGCATTCACCATGCGGATATGACGGACCGCCTCGACGATGTTCCCGGTTCCCGGCTCGCCCTTCGTTCTCAGCATGGATGCACCTTCTCCGATTCTGCGTGCTGCTTCGCCAAGATCACGGCAGCCGCATACGAATGGAACGGTATAATCCTTTTTATTTAGATGGTACTCCTCGTCTGCAGGAGTGAGTACTTCACTTTCGTCTATATAATCGACACCCATCGCTTCCAGTACTCGCGCTTCAACAATATGGCCGATTCTTGCTTTGGCCATTACTGGAATGGACACGGCATTCATTACCTCTTCCACAATTGTCGGATCAGCCATTCTTGCCACACCGCCGGCAGCACGGATATCGGAAGGCACTCTTTCCAATGCCATAACTGCAACTGCCCCGGCCTCTTCGGCAATTTTCGCCTGTTCTGCGTTGATCACGTCCATGATGACGCCGCCTTTTTGCATTTCTGCCATTCCGCGCTTAACTCGATCCGTACCTGTTCTCATCTCTGTCTCCCCTTCTCTTTATCTCGTACGCTGCATGTTGATGAGCGTGATAAATTCTCTTTTCAAAATTTAGTAAACTATACAAACAACTTTCTGTCAATATCAGGATATAGGAAAAGAGCAAGAATTACACCATGCAATTCTTGCCCTTTTCCTCTTCGTCTCTAAATGAAAGCGTATCCCTTGATACACTTATTATTTATTTAAACCAGCCTTTTACCGTTGATGTGATGCCATGCCACATATCGCCAAAAAATCCGCCGATTCCTCTCATTGATAGAACGAACCAGTTCGCTTTCTCGACTTCATGATCTGTTACCACAGCCGTCTTCGGTGAAAAATCCTTGGAAAGATAACCATAGTCATTTTCCCCTGTATAAGACAGCTCGATCGTGCCGACCTGCATTCCTTTTTTCACAGGTGCTGTCAGCTCTCCGTCTTTGTTCAACTTTTTCTTGTCGATCGTGAACTTCGGCTTGTACATTTTTTCCTCGCCATTTTTTACTGCAACCTTGATCGGGTCCTTGCCATGAATGCCAACCAATTTCTCTTTCCCTTTCAGGACCGGAATCGTTTTATTCTTTTTCACTTCGTAGTTTGCCGGCAAAACTTCCTTGACCGAGAAATTATTGAACCCATAATCCATCATTCTCTTTGTTTCATTAAAACGGGCATTGTAGCTGCCTGCACCGGCTTCATTTTTGGCGTTCATGATAACGGTGATGATCCGGAGATCTCCTCTTTTAGCCGTACCTGTAAAGCAATAGCCAGCATAGTCGGTCGTTCCGGTCTTCAGTCCATCTACGCCTTTGTATTCAAACAGATACCCTGGCAACATCCAGTTCCAGTTTTTCATTTCACCGTTCATTCCTGGGAAATCCTTTTTCGTGATGCTTGTCGTGTCGAGCACTTCCGGATAATCCTTCATCAAACGGGCTGCAAGCAGAGCTGTCGATCTGGCAGACATGACGTTCTCATCGTCAGGACCCGATCCTTCCGGATGCATTCCCTTCAAATCGCTATTGTTCAAACCTGATGAATTGACGAAGTGGAAATTCTCCATGCCGAGCTCTTCCGCTTTTTCATTCATCATTTTCACGAACTTCGCTTCTGAACCGGCTATCGCCTCCGCAATTGCAATCGTTGCACCGTTGGCGGAATAGATCGCCATTGCCTCATACAGTTCCCTAATTGTATATGTTTTGTCTTTTTCCAGCGGCACATTCGATAAATTATTATCAATTGATACCTTACTTGCATAATCACTGACTGTCTGTTTCTGATCCCAAGAGATTTTCTTGTTTTTAATCGCTTCAAACATCAAGTATTCGGTCATCATTTTGGACATGGACGCAATTCCAAGCGCTGTGTCCTCATTCTTTGCGTATAGAATCTTTCCAGTATCCGCATCCACCAAGATGGCTGCATCCGCCTGGATATGTAAATCATCTGCTGCTGACGCTTTCACCGGCACAGAAACCATGCTGATCACCAACAATAGGGACAGGAGACCAGCGATCATTCTCATATTATATATTTTCACAAAAAACCCTCCAGCCTAATATGTACACGTTTGTCATTTTAACATAGATACACAACAATGAGTAGATGACAATCGAACTTGTTTCTGCCAATTTTGTAAAGCAAAACATGGCACCCCCGGAAATGGGAATGCCATGTATTTTTTGCCTTACGACAAGGAATAGTTCGGAGCTTCTTTTGTAATTTGAACATCATGCGGATGGCTCTCACGGAGTCCCGCACCTGTCATTTTGATAAATTGGGACGTTTCATGGAAGTGCGGAAGATTCGGTGCACCGCAATAGCCCATTCCCGCACGAAGCCCGCCTACGAGCTGATACAGTGTATCTGCAAGCGGTCCTTTGTACGGCAGCCGTCCTTCAATTCCTTCAGGAACAAATTTCTTTGCATCCTCCTGGAAATACCGGTCCTTTGATCCCTTTGCCATCGCAGCTTCTGAACCCATGCCGCGATACACTTTGAATCGGCGTCCTTGGAAGATTTCCGTTTCTCCTGGACTTTCGGATGTACCGGCAAGAAGGCTTCCCAGCATGACTGCATGTCCGCCTGCGGCAATTGCCTTAACGATATCACCGGAGTACTTGATTCCTCCGTCGGCAATGATTGCCTTGCCGTATTTTCTTGCTTCCGTTGCACAGTCATAGACCGCTGTGATCTGCGGTACACCGACCCCTGCAACAACGCGCGTCGTACAGATAGAGCCCGGGCCGATGCCGACCTTGACGACATCCACTCCCGCTTCGATCAGTGCCCTTGTTCCTTCAGCAGTGGCTACGTTGCCTGCAATGATATTCAGCTCCGGATATTGGTTACGAATCTCCCTCACCGTTTCAATCACTCCTGCAGAGTGTCCGTGAGCAGTATCGATGACAATCACATCCACATGTGAAGCGACAAGCATCTCTACCCTTTTCATCGTATCTTTCGTCACTCCGACGGCAGCTCCTACAAGAAGACGGCCTTGCTGGTCCTTGGCGGAATTAGGAAATTCGATCACTTTTTCAATATCCTTGATCGTGATCAAGCCTTTCAGCACACCTTTTTCATCAATCAGCGGCAATTTCTCAATCCGGTGCTTTTGAAGAATAAGTTCAGCATCCTTCAATGTCGTGCCAACCGGTGCTGTTACCAAGTTCTCCTTCGTCATCACATCTGAAATGAGGAGAGAGAAATCTTGTATGAAGCGCATATCCCGGTTCGTAATAATGCCGACAAGCACTTTTTCTTCCTCATTGTTAACAATCGGAACGCCTGAAATGCGGTATTTCGCCATCAAATGCTCTGCGTCATAAACTTGATGCTCAGGTGTCAGGTAAAACGGATTGGTAATAACGCCGCTTTCCGAACGCTTGACCTTGTCCACCTGCTCTGCCTGCTGTTCGATGCTCATGTTCTTATGAATAATGCCAAGACCGCCTTGACGAGCCATGGAGACGGCCATAGCGGCTTCTGTGACGGTATCCATACCGGCACTGATGATCGGAATATTCAACTTCAGTGTTTTCGTCAGCTGAATTGATAAATCTACATCCTTTGGCAACACTTCTGACTTAGCCGGAATTAACAAAACATCGTCGAATGTTAATCCCTCTTTAGCGAACTTGGATTCCCACATTTTTTAGCCCCCTGCCCGAAAATATTATTAGTAGGTTATCAATTGGTTAAAATACTGTCAAGACGATGTCTGGATGTTCCATTTTTCAAATAACTTGGAGGTCTAATTATGCGAAGGGAAACAACATATTGGCATAAGCTGGAGTTGCTCCAATCTGCCTCCACCACCCAGGATTTTTTACGCGGATCATACGAAAGAAAAGGACTGACTGATGCCGAACTGAAAAGCTACGACAACACATACCCATTTCTTTATTACTTGGAACATGGACAAACATTTTATAAACAGGCGGCATCTTCCCCGCTTTCCATGAAACCGATCCTTCTTTATTATGGATTTGTTCACCTGCTGAAAGCTTGCATCCTGCTTGTCGACCCGCAGTACCCTGGCAATACCTCTGTGCTTGCACATGGTGTCTCATCAAGAAAACGGAAAAAACGGCAATACCTCTTCTTTGATGATGAAGTGAGAGTTCAAAAAAATGGACTCTATATCCATATAGCAGAACAACTGTTTCACGTGAAACATTCTGAAGGCGAAAAATACAAGATGAGTGATCTGTTCTTGCTCATTCCGGAATTGGATGAAGCTTTTCTCTTTTTAACAGGAAAGCGAAAATACCTCTATCTGGAACCCTCGTCCTCGACGCCTACCTTTATCATACCCAATTCGGCGGCAGATGCGTACCATATGAACTTACACCGCCTGCAGCAATATTTATCCAGCAAGCAGACAGGCGAGCAGCATAGCTGGATTGAGAGCGCAGACGGCGAGACACTCTGTATTGATACCAGTGGGGCCGCCCAGCTTCCATTCAGGCACCATTTTATCGAAAACAAATACTGTCTCCCTTCCACCCTTCACAAGGACAACATGCTGCCGGATATTTTGATCCATTACTTGTTGCTATACAACTTGAGCATGATCTCTCGCTACGAGACGGAATGGTGGTATGAACTAATGAAAACAGCACCGAATCAAGATTATCCCTTCATCACCCGCTTTCTTGGCATCCACCAAGAGAAAGCACCGTATTTAATATGGACATGCATGCAGCAGCAGACCCCTGCTTTTCCGTGAAAGCCGTTTGCTGATCACATGGATAAAAGATGTTGTTATTCTTGCGTATGCGTGATGGCTCATCTACAGTGTGTGTACAAAATTGGTTGACCGATATAGCCATCCAGGGGCGAGAGGTATCATGGAAGAAACCTCTTTATGTGGCGAGCAGAAAACAGGCTTACTTATAGAGCAAAAGCGCGATGTATAAATGAAGGAAATCAAGTAACTGCCCTCGAATAGGTGAAATGGTCAATACTTTGGCCAGGAACGACATAAAATTGCTGAGGCGGTAGATAACTTCTCTGAGATGGTAGATAGCTTTCCTGAGAGCAACATAAATCCGCGGAGTTGGTCGATATACTTGCTTGAGCATGCCCAGCGCTTTCGGATTTCAGCTGCAAAAGATGAACTTGCCGATATATTCGCCAGGACGGCGATATATTTGCTGAGTGTGAGATGTATTTGACGAGAACGATATATATTCCCCATGACAGAGATATATGTGCTGTGCTCTGGAGGAAATCAATATCCGCCGAGAACAAGATATAGTTTTCAAACAGACTAAAAGTTAGAACAGCCGCCCTCATTCAAGCTGTTATATATGAAAAAAAAACACCGCATCCGCGGTGTCTTTCGTTTGCCTGGCAGCGTCCTGCTCTCGCAGGGGGAAACCCCCAACTACCATCGGCGCTGAAGAGCTTAACTTCCGTGTTCGAGATGGGAACGGGTGTGGCCTCTTCGCTATAGCCGCCAGACAAGGTTATAAGAGAAATGTTT
>NZ_JBWBKF010000019.1:0-112589 GCF_057657925.1 Lederbergia sp. B243.17 | reverse complement strand
CGAGTCGTATTTAAGTACCGTTCGGTACGGACAGACAAATTCGGATTCCAGCGAACGTTTAAAATCTATGAGTGCGAAGACTGTTCGGGATGCCCATTCCGTTCCTCTTGTACGAAAGCAAAAGAGAGAAACCCTCGAAAGGTACTGGTGAATGAGAAATGGGAAAAGCAAAAAGAATATGTGAGAGCGAAGCTTTCGGATGAAGAAATGGGTTCCATTTATCGTAGACGCAAAATTGACGTAGAACCATTTTTTGGATTCCTGAAGGCTAATTTGGCGTTCACTCGATTTTCGGTACGCGGAAAATCGAAAGTGGAAAATGAAATGGGATTCGCGTTAATGGCCGTGAACTTACGTAAGTTTACGGCCAATACAGCAGGCGGATCCTATATTTATAAATAACAAAAAGAGAAAGGTGAAATTGACTCGCTCAATTTCACCTTTCTCTTGGTTAGAGACTAGTTATGTCCCAGCCTCTTCATCTTTTCATTTTCTTAAACAGCATGGAAGCGGAAAGCGGCAGCAGGCCGAAGCATCTTTCAAGGAAAGGCGATTTCGCCATTTTCCGTTCGACTCTCCGCTGCTTTCGTTCTTCTTTTGGCAGCTCCATTTGGCTGACAATCGTAACCGTCATATATTTCACATAGTCCTGGAATGACATTTGCGATCACCTTTCCGATTGTTGGTCACTTATCAGTATCGGAAAATGGACTCGATTCTATACTTACCGCAACTTGTCGGGCCGCTTCCTCGATAGTCAGGACAGACGTATCGACTTCAGCTGCTGCACATTCCTTATACAGCGGAAGCCTGCTCTCATAGAGGCTGATAATTTCTTCAAGACCGGCGCCTGAGAGCAGCGGCCGCGTCTCGTCTTCTGCGAGCCGTTCGGCGACGACTTCAGGATGGCATCGCAAAAACACCGCTCTGCCGCTTGCCTTCAGCAGCTCCCGATTCTCGCTCCTTTTGATGATGCCGCCTCCCGTTGTAACGACGCAAGGCTCCCCTTTTAAGCGCTCCAGCATGTCACTTTCCAACTGCCGGAAATAGTCCTCTCCCGACTCGGCAAAAATATCACGGATCGCCCGTTTTTCTTCTTGCTCGATTCTTTCATCGGTATCGATCACCGGCACTTGCCACAACGCCGCAAGCTCTTTTCCAACCGACGTCTTCCCGGCTCCCATGAATCCGATCAAATATACTGTCTCCACCGCCCCGTCACTCCCCCATCATCTCTGTTTCGCCATTTTCCCCATTATAAGGCAACAGAGCTTCTTCTTCATCCGAAAGATACTGAAATTCAGCGAGCAGCCGCTCCGACCGCTGATTGTAATAGTCACGGATTTCTGTGAGAAAACGGTACTCCGACAAATAAACCGCAGTCGCCTGGGTAAAAAGATAGAACGCGAGCAGCGAGACTGCCAGTGTCAGCGGGTATACTGCCCCCTTCTCAGACAGGAACGTCAGCTGGTTCCGGCTTGGCCGGGAAAGTCGCGATATCATCCTTCCCGCCCGAAAAACGGATCCGGAAGACAATGCTCTCTCCTTCCGCGAATATATGGAAAACATCCACCTTCTGCAGAACAACTTCATGGCCGGCATTGTTCACCCTCCTTCTTACTCCGTCCTTATATGTTTCGTATTGGATGATCCGATCTCCTTTGTACAAGATAAGCTTATCAGCCCCCGCATCATACCACTCCGATTCGGCCATTTCATTTCTCACCTGGATCAAGAAAAGATTCCATTCGTAATCCTCCTCGACCGAGACCGATTTTTCAATAACCGAAAACATACCGAACATCATTGGGAGAATGGCCATGATGACCGTGAGGAGAACCATGGCCGCGATCGCTTCGATAAAAGTGAAGCATCCCTCACCCTTCAATACATTTACTGAATTCCTCTTTTTCCACACAAGCGAATACTGCGCCTCCTTCCCTATATCCGCCATATAGCGTGTAAATCTCTTTGCCGATTTCTATTTCCTCTTGCGCGAAAGAAGCAGCGAGTGACTTCTCGACATATTCATATAACAGTCGGCTCGCCGTCATCTCCGTCTTCATTTCGTCAAGCCGGAGGAGCATTTTCAGACAGAGCGGAAAAAGTGTAATCGCAATGATCAGGACAAGGCTCAGCGCCAGCAATCCCTCCACAAAGCTGAACCCGCCTTCACCTCTGCACATGAAATCGACCTCTTCCGATATAAAAGACGACTTTGAACGGCTTGTCGTCATGGGAAAATATGAGCGTTCCGAAATCACCGACTGTTCCGGAGGGCGAGATCGCCTGGTCCTTCATATTCGTCCTTGGGAGTGAAATGGACTCCGGATAGGTTCTATTAAACAGAACCTTCCCCTCACGCGATGAAACGGCGGTGTAATTTTTCGGGCGGTACGAAATTTTAACGGTCTCCTGACGGTTTAAAGCATAGGAATGAGCCATGTAAATATCCGCCTGAAATTGCGTCAAGAACAGCCGGAGCTGGAGGCTTTTCCAAACGGGCTGGATGTTGACCAAGCTGAAAGCAAGCATAATCGAAATGACGGAAACGACGATGAGTGCTTCCAGCAAGGTGAATCCGCCCTCCCCTATCCTATTCAACCGCCGCTTCCCTCCTCTTTGACAAGTCCTGTACTCCCATCAATTGTCAGCGGATTGCCGTTCGGGCATGTTTTTTCCTGATCCCCGATATACCCTTTGGCTGCCAGTTCTTCGAGGGTCGGGTATGCATGTTCATCCATCTGGTAGGCCTGGACCTGCCCCTGCACCATCTGAACGAGCGCCTTGCATCCTTTGTCATTGATCGAGGAACTGTGCTTTGTCACATTCGGGAGCGCAATCAACAGAATGACCGTGATGACAAGAAGTACAATCAGCATTTCGATCAGAGTAAACCCTTCTTCGTTTTTCAGCCATTTCTTTATCATGGATCCTATCTCCTTTAGTGGTATTGTAAAAATTCGTCAGGTCTAACTTGTCCAGCCCCTAAAGCGGACTCTTCATTCGGAGAGGCGGCCTTGACCGCAAAGACTCCAGCGCTTGTCGGGGCTGAAAGGGTGCCTTCCGCTTTTGATTCGGCTAGCTCCAGGCGCCAGCCCCTCGAGTCGCTTCTCCTATGCCCCCAAGGCAAAGAGCGCCTCGACCGCAAAGACTCCAGCGCTTGTCGGGGCTGAACGGCGCCTTCCGCTTTTGTATTTCAAATGGTTTCGAGCATGCGGAACATGGGCATGAGGATGGACAGGTAGATGGCGACGACGAAGAGACCGATGAGGGCGAAAATGAGCGGCTGGAGCAATGTGAACAGCCGTTCCGTCCTGTCCTCGAGCCTCTGTATGCACATTTCGCTGTAATACAGCAGCTCGTCTGCCAGCTTGCCGTTTTGTTCTCCATGTGCAATGATGATACCCATTTCCTTTTCCAGGAACTTCATGCCGGCGAGCGCTTCGGAAAAAGAGCAGCCGACAATCAGCAGCGCCCTCATTTCCTCGGCTGATTCTTTCAATAGCGGCCGAAAAGCCTGCTTTTCCATGATGGCGATCAGTTCATTCAGTGAGAATCCGCTTTTCAGCAAATAACTCCATTCTCGTGCAAGGAATATCGTTTGGATGAGGCGGTAGGTGGTTGAATAAAATGGGATTGACGCGAGGAGGTCAGCTTTTTCAATTGCGGTAAGACGGCGGAGGTAGAGGTGTCCGGCCATGATGGTGAGTCCAATAAAAGCGGCTGCGCCCCCAATGTATGCAGGCAAATGGTTCATAATATGAAGAAGGAGATCCGTTTTGCCGTCCGGTGCATAGCCCATTGAACTATACAGCTCCCTGAAACGCGGATAGAGGACACCTTTCAGGAGTCCCCCGGCTCCAATCATGATGACAAGAAGGAGAAGCGGATACTGGATCAGCTTTATGAATTTGCTCTTCTCCTCCGTTTTTTTCTGGATGTACATTCCGGCTCCGAACAAGGCATCCGCCAGAAAACCATGCTGGCCGGCGAAGAAAAGCTGGGTGCACGCCTGCGAGTCAAAACGCTGCCTTGCAAACACTTCATGGATCGGGAGACCCGCTTGCAGATCCTTCGTCATTTCTTCAATATCAATATACTTCCGCTTCTCGAGCCTCTCTAAAAAGCGGAGGGATTCCAGGAGCGTAAACCCATTGTCAAGCATCTCGGCGAGCCGAAGCAAAAAGGCGCCCTGTTCTTTGAGCCCCGGCTGCCTAAATTTATCCAGACGCCCAGCGAACAAACTCTTGCTCAGAGATGTAGCCAAGTGCAATCCCCTTTCTAATGATTTTAGCGAGCGGCTCCTCTGAAAATCGAGCATCCGTCCCAGCAGCTTGTCTGATGATCTTTTCTAGCCGGCAGCCTTGCAGCATTTCAAAAACGCCTGCCCTCTTCGGCAGTCCACCATACTCACAGTACAAATGGCACTCCGGCCCGCAGATCGGGCAGTTCAGATTGACAAGCCGCTGTCCGGTAATTCCGATCAGACTCTGGCCGATCTCCTGCTCCGACAGACCGAACTCCTTCAGCCTGTACACGGCTCCTTCTGCATTCCTCGTATGGAGGCTAGACAGAACGAGATGGCCGGTCATGGCCGCCCTTGCCGCGATGGCAGCGGTTGCCGCATCCCGGATTTCGCCGATCAGGATGATGTCGGGGTCATGGCGCAGAATCGCCTTCAGGCCGGAGCTGTACGAGACCCCCGCCTTTTCGTTCACTTGCAGCTGGACGAATGAATCGTTCTTCACTTCCACCGGGTCTTCGATTGTGACGACTTTCCGCTCCAGCCTGGCTGTGCAGTAATCGGCAAACGTATACATGGCGGTCGACTTCCCGCTCCCAGTCGGGCCAGTAAAAAGAAGCAGTCCATGGGAGTGACCGGCAAGCGAGAGCAGTCTGTCATTGTCATTCTTGAAAAGGGTAAATTGGTCGTAGGAGTGGATTTTTGCAGCGGGCAGCAGCCGGATGGCCAGGCTTTCCTTGGAGTGGATGGTAGGCAATGTGGACAGCCGCATCGATATGGGCCGGTTGAGGATGGGGATTTGCAGCGAGCCGCTCTGGGGTCTTCTTCTTTCCCCGATGTCCATCGAGGCGAGGAATTTCATATGGGAGATCAGTCTTTCGCCGGCGATCGGGGGGATCCGTTTAACTTCGGCCAGGCGGCCGCTGATCCGGAACCGAATGGAGTAATCCTTTTGGCTGGGGGCGATATGGATATCGGTCGCATTTTCGTGGAGCGCTTGGGTGAAGAGCAATTCAGCGGTTCTTTCAATCAACATTCTTCATGAAACACCTCCTTTTTCCCCTCGCTTTGTACCTATTCGACACCTCTCGTCAAACTCCTTCTTTAATTTGAAAACATTTTCTTTTTTATCCGGAGATATGGGGTATAATAATGGACAGGAGATCGTTATCACGTTTTCGACACAATCTCGATTGGCCGATTATTTACATTTCGTCTCCTTTTGCTTTATAATAAGATATTGATGGATCAAAGCTGCAAAGGAGGGAATACATATGGATCGTATGTACAGAGTGCTGGGCTTCTGGACCGGTATTTTTACCGTCATGTTTTTTCTTGGCGGAATGGACAAAACAGCTCTGTTATTCCTTGGACAAACAGGCTTCTTCGTACTTTTAAGTTATTTAAAATTGACTGAGCGGATGTATATGTATGTATTTGGAGCATATCTGACTGTATTTTTTGCCGGATTTACATACTATACACTCTTCCTCATGCCTCCGGGCGGCGGACTATAAGAAAGAAAACCAGGCGATTTGCCTGGTTTTTTCTTTTATGCGAGGAACGGGTTGCTTTCCTTCTCGGTCGAAATGTTCGTTTCCGGCCCATGTCCCGGCAACACAACTGTTTCGCCCGGGAGCGAAAATAATTTTCTCCGGATCGATTCGAGCAGCTTCTCTGTATTGCCGCCAGCAAGGTCCGTTCTTCCGATGCTGCCCGCAAACAGCGTATCGCCGGCAAAGACGGCGCCAGCCGGTTCCACATAGTAAGAGATGCTGCCAGGGGAATGGCCCGGCGTGTGGAACATCTCAAGGACGAATGGCCCGATCGTAAGCTCCCCTTCTTCTTCAATCGTCACCTCAGGAGAGCGGCAAATGATCGGAGCCCCGAATGGGAAACGGGAGGAGCCGTTCAGTTCGGGCTCTGCAAGCCAAGACTCTTCCTCCTTGTGGATGTACACCGGCACCTTCCAACGGTCCCTCATTTCCTCCAAGGCGCCGATATGGTCGAAATGCGCATGCGTAAGCAGGATGGCAAGCGGCTTGAGCTGTTTTTCTTCCAGCCATGATGACAGCTTATCCGCCTCCTCTCCCGGATCAAAGACGAGGCATTCGCCCTCCTCGTTGTAAAGAATATAACAATTGGTTTGTATCGGTCCCAAAGGGATCCCTTCCCATTTCAGCATGGATGACCCTCCTCTTTCCTTTTTCTCCATTTTACCATCCCCCTCGGGAAAAACATCCTTAACGCCTCAACCGAAAATGCAAAAACACTGCAGGTGCCCGGACGCCATAGAAGATTCACTTTTACAACTCGACAAAAGGACAGAAAAGCGATAAAATATGAGAAGCATGATATGATATCTACATAGCCATACTAGAATGATGAATTGGAAAGGAGCTTTTTTATGGGTACCGCCATTATTTTTCTGTTAGTAGCACTGCTAGCCGTATTCGGCACAGTGAGCGCCCTTAAAAACAAAAACATCCTCGGAATCCTCTTTGGTCTGGGAACTCTGAGCGTATTCGGGTTCTTTGCCGTCATGACATTGATCGGACTGCCAGACACATTGCCTAAATAATAAACAGCGAAAAAAGCGAAGTTCCCATCGGGAGTTTCGCTTTTTTCATTTTGCCGATGTTCCTGGGAAAAGCGGGATTATCTCTTTCTTCCGAAGATCAAGAAGCTGTTCAAGACTATAGCCATATAAGCATGCGTCCCCGTCCCTAGAACACTGCAAGGGCCTCGGCTCCAGGTTGTCGAACAAAATCGCCATCTCATCTTTTTTCCCGACGTTATACGACCTCAATTGATAGCTGCTTGTTGCCGGGTCTCCGTCCACTGGATAAAACGTGTAAAAGGTCTTGCCGCTGCTGCCGAACGCATAATAGGGCACCATCCAGCCGGAAAAATCCTCGATTGCCTTCATCGGGAACGAGGAAAACAGTTCACCACTTTTGTAAAACTCATATTGCAGCGATCCACCCTCCCCTTCAGGAGCCCGGATGGCGAGCAGTGTGCTGCCGGACACATCATAGCGGTACGTATCAGCTATGAGGATGCCGCTCTCCTCGAACTGCGGGATGCGCCTCCTGACGAGCGGAGCGCTTGCCTCCTCGCCGTCCTGCCAGTCCTGCTCGACAATCGTATCCTTGCCCAGCCATTTAACAAAAGGCTGCGGCAGATCAACCGGCTCTGCCCGCTCATTCGGGATATCCAGCAAAAAAGCTTCAAATGACCAATCCTCAAAGAAAGCCGTTAGGATCATGGAGGAATCGTCCTGTTCATTCCAGGCATACGCCAGTTCGTGGGAATCAATATCCTTTGTAAAAAGGAGCTTTCCTTCCAAATCTGTGAAATAGATTTTTGCAGTGCGGGCATTGGCTGAAGTATGGATAAATATCATTTTCCCATCAGGGTGGACAAGGACATCAATGATGGGTTCCGTTGAGGAAAAAATCTTACGGCTGCTGCCGTTATGCAGGTTGTAGGATCGAATTTCATGCTGGCCATAGATTTCCGCCGAATAAGCGATCGACTCATTGTCAATCCAACCGTAGACCCGCTCAAAAATGCCTTCCTTCAGAGCTACAGGTACCCATTTCGCTTCCTTCGCTGCCTTGTCTTGTACTGCTGGCAGCTTTTTCTCGCTCGGAGAAGTGTCCGTATCGGTGTTGCAGGAGGTTAAAAGCAGCACAAAACAAAAAAAGAGAAAAAGGTACCTTGTTTTTCTGGTTCTTATGATGGACACCCCCCTTTATGAATATTATCCTACTAAACCTTACGGAATTGAATAGGAAATGTTTCACTTTCTGACTGAAAACACAAATTACATTTATTTACAAACCCATAAAAAATCCCCCTGCCAGCGAAGAGCAGGCAAGGGGCAGCTGCGGAACTTACTGTTTATCCGAGCGGTATCCTGTATTTTCATAAAAACGGAGCAAGTCACCGTAGATGATTTTATCAGAGTAATCGAGCTCTACCTGGGCATTCTCCTTAAACGGCTCACATTTTCCCGGTTCAACAGGCAGCTCTGTCGATTTGGAATAGCATGTATTGTCTGCAAACACATAATCCTTTGTTACGAAACGGCCATCCCTGAAAACAACCATATCACGGTGCTTATCAGAGAATAGGTCCTCCCCGAACTGAATGTCCTTTTTCGTATCTATTCCGAGCAGATGAAGCAATGTAGGCCGCAGATCGATCTGGCCCCCCACTTTGGAAATAACCTTTCCGTTCCCTTGGTCGGTCACTCCCGGAATGTGAATAATCAGCGGGACTCTTTGAAGCTGTGTCGAGACGAATGGCGTCACTTCTTTCCCAAGATACTGGCTCATCGCCTCATTGTGGTTTTCCGATATTCCATAATGGTCCCCGTACATGACGATGATGGAGTCTTCATAGAGCCCTTCTTCCTTCAGCTGGGCAATAAACTCCTTCACTGCTTCATCCGTATAGCGGACCGTTGTAAAGTAGCGGTTCAATGTACCGCTTTTTGAGTCGTATTCATCGATAAACTTGTCCTCATCATCCAATTTAAAAGGATGGTGGTTCGTCAGTGTGATCATCTTTGTATAAAAAGGCTTTGGCATTGTCTTCATATGGTTCACAGACTGATCGAAGAAGGAGATGTCCTTCAACCCCCAGCCAATCGAGTTTTCAGGCTGGATATCATAGTCAGTCGCAGAGTAAAAGCGGTCATAGCCAATCGAATTGTACATAATGTCACGATTCCAGAAGCTTTTATTGTTGGCATGCATCGCTGCTGTGAAGTAGCCATTTTCACCGAGGCGCTCTGCCATCGAATCATATTCATTGCCGGAATGGGTAAAAAATACGGCTCCACGGCTCAGCGGATACAGCGAGTTCTCTACAAGGAATTCGGAGTCTGACGTTTTCCCCTGTCCGGTCTGGTGGTAAAACTGGTCGAAATAATAGCTGTCGCCAATCAGCTCATTCAAGTAAGGTGTGATCACCTGGCCGTTCACCGTATTGTTTATGACGAAGTTCTGGGTCGATTCCAGCGTGACAAGGATTAAATTCTTGCCTTTGGCAATCCCGAAAAATTCATCATCCGGCTTAACATAATTCGCCCGGATATGGTTGTCGATATCGACCAATTCGCTCCCGTCAGCCATCGCCCGCTGTGCGGATGATTTAGATTGAAGGAAGATATCATAGATATGGTAATTGTACGTCCCTAGATTCTTCACGAGCATTTCCCGGTCAAACGTGCGTGTCAGCAGCTGCGGCCGCTCTGTCTCGGCCAGGCCGATGTTTAAGAACAAAATAGCGGCAGAGACGAGGAAATACGCCCTCCGGTTCATTTTGCTGATCATCTTCTTCGGCTGGTCGCTCTTCGTCTTTTTCATTAAAAAGAACAGGAGAAGGATGTCCAGAAAATAAACAATGTCCAAAACGTGGATTTCCGTCAGCGCACTGTCCCCGAGATCGGCAAAATTACTCGTTTGAAATAGGACAGGCAAGGTGATGAAATCCGTAAAAAAACGATAAAAGACAACGTTGGCATACAGAATGAAGCTTAGTATTCCACTTGTAATCAGCAAATAGCGGTTCCGCCGCTTCTCTGTTTTGAAAAATAATGCAATTCCAAATATAAAGAGAAGAAAGCTTAGCGGATTAATCGCCATAATGAGTTCCTGCATAACATTCTCTGTCTTAATAGAGAAACTTGTCTTGTATACAATATACGTCTTGACCCACAACAAAACGGCTGCAGTCAAAGGAAGTGCGATAATTTTCCCGTTTAATTTTTGCAATGTATGTTCCTCCTTGCCCCTTCATACAATTCCAGTTTCCCCTGAAAGTAAGCAAAAGCAACAATGTCATTCTTGATCTCTGTGATGTTTAAAAGCAAATTACTGCCCCCCCTATAAAAAGCACAACAATATCCTATTCAGTCTTCCCTTAATATAGACGTTGCAAACGGATAAAAGTTTCGTTTTTCAGACAGGTTCCACCGAATACGGAACTTTCCTACTGCGCTTGTTCCATTTATTTACAAATAATACCCCGTCTTTTTTCATTAAAGCATAAGAAAAGACCCCGTTGAAAACTAACAGGGTCCCGGGAACATATAGGTGGCTGCCTGTTTTGTCAGCCGTTAAAACGGTTCTTTGCAAGCCATGCCGCGCCGATGATTCCGGCGTCATTGCCAAGCTGTGCAGTAACGATCTCCGTGTACTCGGCGATCGGCTTGAATGCATACGCTTTGAAATAGCTGCGGACCGGTTCCATTAACAGATCACCCGCTTTAGACACACCGCCGCCGATGACGATTTTTTCCGGATTGGTTACCGCAGCAGCATTCGCCAATGCGAGCCCCAAATACTTGGCAAGGCGGTCGACCGCTTTTTTTGCCAGAGCATCGTTCCGCTCAGCAGCGTCAAAAATATCTTTCGCACTGATGACGCCAGTCTTCTCGAACGATTCCCTAAGTTCCGATGCTTCATCGCTCGCGCCAATCAAATCAACTGCTGTTCTGACTACTCCAGTCGCAGAGGCGACCGTTTCCAGGCAGCCTTCCTTGCCGCAATTGCACAGATAGCCATTTTCCAGCACAGAGGTGATGTGGCCGATTTCGCCTGCTGCTCCCCTTGCCCCATGGGCGATATTCCCGTTGACGATCACGCCGCCCCCGACACCAGTGCCGAGCGTGATGGCAAAGAGATCCTTGGCCCCGAGTCCGGCTCCGCGCCACATTTCGCCCAGTGCCGCACAATTGGCGTCATTGTCAATCGCGACCGGGACACCGAGCGCCTCCGCCAGTAAGTCACGGAGCGGATACCTGTCACCCCAGCCAAGGTTGACGGCTTCGAATAACAGCCCGTTCTCCGCATCGATCGGTCCAGGCGCCCCGGCACCTGCACTCACTACTTTCTCCTTCGGCAAGCCGAGCTCTTCAAGCTTGGATGCGACCGAAGCAGCAATGTCACGGATGATTTGATTTCCGCCGTCCGCTTTATTCGTCGGAATCTCCCACTTTTGTTGAATTTCGCCTTCCATATTGAAAAAAGCGAGTTTTACACTCGTACCCCCGATATCAATTCCTGCCATCCATTTCTCCATTGCTCCTCTTCCTCCCCTTTTTACTTTCCTCTATGATGTTTTGCTGAATCACCATTAATGCCGAATGAAGCTCCTCTTTTGAAATAAGGCCTGCAAGGTAAAGCTCCTTCAGCTCAGCTGACATCATTTCCAGATCCCCGATCCGGTCCCCTATGTAGACGAAAACTCCGAATCTCTTCAATAATTGCTGCACATCATACATCGTTTTCATGTTTATTCACCGTTCCCGGCCTCTGTTTGTTCAATCTGTTTCATTACTTCTTTATATTTCGGATCATCGGCAATCTTTATTGCTTTTTCAATATTTTTCTTTGCATTGCCAATGTCGCCCTCATCCAGGTAAATCAGCCCCAGATTAAAATACGCTTCATGGAAATCCCTGTTCAGCCGGATGACTTGTTCAAGATGTTTTTTCGCATCTTCCAGCTTGTTCAGCTGGATTTCCGCATAGGATAAGTAGAAATACGTCACTTCATTGCCTTTCCCTTTATCCGCCAACTCCGAAAGCCGTGTGTATGCCGATTGAAAATTCCCGCTATCGATGTCTCTTTTCGCCATCTCATTGACCGTGCCTGGATGCTCCGCATTATAGCCGGTAAAGATGGTCACAGCCAATGCTGCTGCCAGCACAACGAATGAGGCCGCCTGCCAAAGCAGGTTTTTCTTTTTTGGAAGACGGACAGCACCGGTAGCAAGGAAGCCGCCGATCAGGCCGCCGATGTGACCCGCATTGTCGATACCGGAGACGGAAAAGCCGAAGACGAGGTTGACGCCGATCAGCATGATGACATTCGTGCCGATCGTCCGGAAAAACAACTTCGGATATAGAATTCCCACGTAAAGCAAGGCACCGAAACAGCCGAAAATCGCCCCGCTCGCTCCTGCGGAAACATGGTCGCTCAAGGCAAAGCTCGCAGCAGACCCCGCTAATCCGGAAAGAAGGTAGATCCACAAAAATCTCGCCCGTCCAAAAATCTTCTCAACCATCGTTCCCATGTAATAAAGTGCGAGCGTATTCATTAACAAATGGAGAACACCGATGTGAAGGAAGATCGGCGTAAAGAAACGCCACCATTCCCCGGAGATAATCGCCGGATTGTATTTGGCACCGTACTCCACGAGCGTCTCCGTATTCGTGCTCCCGCCGTTGAATTCCAGCAGGGCGAACATCACAAGCTGTATCGCAATCAGCACATAGGTGAAGAACGGTTTTCCATATTCGAAAACGCGCCGGTCCTTATCCGCCTGATCCGCCGCCCTCAAGTGCAAGGCCTGCTCGAGCTGAAAAATTTCAACTTCTTCATATTCCTCTTTTAGAGGCGGCAGCGAAAGGGGCCCAACTTTCTCCTGCAGTGCCTGAAGGACTCTCGAGGAATCCTCCCGGTCCAAAATATAGGACTCAATCAGCAGCTTTCCCTGGCTGATCGGATCCGTCAGTGCGGCGGTTTCATCAAAGGGGGCGTGCTTGCTCACATAAATATTGAAAATGTCCAACTCTCTGGAAAATGAGCTTTTTCGCAGTCTTTCCCCCAGGGCGGCCGTATGTTCCAGATCCTGTTTCACCCTATTCGCCCAATCAAGGTCGAACCGGACGAGTCTGATCATCTTCGGGCCTTCTTTCCCCTGCTTCTCCAGCCACATCTCATTTTTCGCTTCGCTGATGTTCGCCAGCCTGTACTGCTTGTCATTCACCAGCTGGAACGCCAGCAGCCAATATAGATAATCCTCTCGTTCACCCAATCAAGAAGCCCCGCTTTCCTACGCCTTCCAGCTTTGCATGTTACCTCTAACTATAGCGAAAAAGAGCCAATCATGCAAAGCAATCGATGCTGTCAGCGCAAGCCCCCGGCATAGAAAAAAAGACCTCCCGGACATCCGCCGGAAAAGGCCTTCCCTCCGCCTTCCTTCTTAAGCTGCAGAAGGGCGGCAGTTTTTCATCGCTATTTTTTAAATGCGCTGCTGACGAACCTTTCCCGGACCCCCGGAATATTCATCGCCGCATTGACGCTGATTTTCCTGAGCCGCTCATTGCCGAGCAGCGCATTCATGATTGTATATCTTTTCTTCACGGCAATTGTCAGGGCGACTGCAGGCAAGAGCCATTTCATCCAATTTGACATCTGCATCCCTCCTGTCGGTAGTTTGTGAAACAGGAGGGGGAAATATGCCTTGTTCAAAAAACGGGGTTCAGACTCCTTCAGGCTTGATGATGCCTTGTTCTGTTATCAAGGTGGGAACCTTTTTGTCATGTACCTCAGTGGGAAGCCGATCGACAATCTGGTCGGTAAAAGCGAGGGCAAGCGCTCGGCCTTTATAGTTTTCCAGGTAGCGGTCGTAATACCCGCCTCCGAAGCCAAGTCGATGGCCGCCCTCTGTAAAAGCGAGCCCTGGAATGATAATCAAGTCTATGTCCTCTTTCATTGCTTCCTCCGTCGCTTCAGTCTCCGGTTCAAACAGCCCAGAATACCCGGCCTCCAGCTGATTAAAGCTGCCAAGAACATGAAACGTCATCCCCCGGCTTGCCGGTTGGCATTTTGGGACCGCCATCCTTTTGCCCTGCTCCCAGCCTTTTCGGATCAACTGCCATGTGTCCACTTCCGGAAAGCGGGACACCGTCAGCGCGATCGTTTTGGATTGTTTCCATAGCTCCGTAGAAAAAAGCGTCCTGGCGATTCGATAAGAATGGTGTTCATACGCTGGCCGTCCAAGAGCCTGCAGGCGGCCTGATACGAGCTTCCGCATTTCTTTTTTGTCCATATCCTCATCTCCTCCTCATAAGCCGGACACAAAAAAAAGCCAGAAACACTTCTGTCTGCAAGTGTGTGCTGGCTTTTTCCATCCTTATTTCGTTTCACGGTGCACTGTTACACGTTTTTCTCTAGGGCAGTATTTTTTAAGCTCAATACGGTCTGGATTGTTACGTTTATTTTTTGTAGAAATATAATTACGCTCACTGCAATCCGTGCAAGCCAATGTAATATTTACGCGCATGTCTTTCCCTCCAAACTCAATGCATTCTTCTCTATTCACAAGACTTTTATATAATATCACTATTTTTTCGGAAATGCTAGTGCATTTTCTTGAAAGAAGCCGACATTTTCGCAAGCAAATAGAGGAGAAGGAAAAATTATGGTATAAATAGAGGAGCAGGAGAGAAGTTTTTTCTCTCCAAAAGAACAAACAACGGCAGAGGTGGATTCATGAATACATTGATTATTGCATTACTGGCAGCAACAATCTTGCTCTTCGTCCTCTCTTTTTTTCAAAAAGACCGTACGAAACAGCTAGAACAGGATCTGGAGGAGCTGTCGCTGCTCGTCGTAAAGGAGCAATACGGGATGAAAAACCGGCTGAAAGTGCTCGAGGAAGAACTGCTGCTTGAAAACGACGGATCATTTGTGGAACAGGCAGCACCTGCGGGAATTAATGATATTTTGAAAAACCAGGTTCTCGCCCTCCACAGCCAGGGATTGAATGTGATGCAAATATCCCGCCAGTCCTCCTTGCCGCCAGAGACTGTAAAATCGATCATTTCGGCAAGGGTTTAGGAGGAAAACGGATGAATCGGAACACAACAAGAGGCCTCGCTCTCGGGCTTTTAATCGCTGCTGCAGCCCTTTTCTTTTATGAAAGATGGGAAGAGAAAACACCCTTACCGGCTGCTTCTGCTCCGGATATGGTGTCAAAGGCAGACTATGAAAAGGCGGTCGGCGAAGCGAAAACACTGCGCGAGCAATTGGATGCTCTGACGGCGGAGCGTGATGCCCTCCTCGCCAAAACACCGGAAGAGGAAACGAAAAAAGCGGACAAACCAAAAACGTATCATCTTTTAGTGCGCGAAGGCACAAATTCCAAGGAAATCAGCCGCTTGCTCGAGGAGCAGGGAATCGTTGAAAACGCGGAAGAGTTTGACCAGTATTTGGCCGATCGGAATTTGCAGGGATACATTCAGATTGGCGAATATACAATCAAAAAAGGGATGAGCTACAAGGAGATCGCCTCCATGATCGCAAAAAGCCGATGATTTTCATCATCGGCTTTTTCCTATTTACTCGGCTTCCTCCGTTTGTTCATCAGTGGAGGGAGCAGTACCTTCGGCTCTGTCCTTTTGGATCTGGTAATAAGCCTCGATCACCCGCTTGCCGATGTCCATGTTAATCGAGTTTTTGTAACGGTCGTCACCTGTATTGAGATAAGCGGACGGAACAACGACTGTCATGGTGATCTCCGGATTTTCATACGGAGCATAGGCTACGAGCGACAGGTTCCAAACAGACTGGCCCTGGTCGTATGTTTCGGCCGTACCCGTTTTGGCGGCCATCCGGTATTGCCGGTATGGTTCTGTATTGAGGGCACGCCCTGTCCCTTTCGGATCATGGACCACTCCCCAGAAACCTTCCTGTACGACTTTCAGCTGCTGTTCCGTCGCATTGATCTTATTCAGCACTTTTGGTTCGAATGCTTCCGCAACAGGACCCAGCCCTTCTTTTCCGGTATCAGGCTCGCGGATTTCCTTGACGATCCGCGGCTGCATACGATAGCCCCCGTTAGCAATCGTCGATACGTATTGCGCCAGCTGAAGCGGCGTGTACGTATCATACTGGCCAATTGAGAAGTGGAGGACATTACCTGCCATATCCACATTCCCTTGATAGCCCGCCAATTCGCCAGGCAAGTCGATGCCTGTTCGGACGCCGAGACCAAACTGGTTAAAGTGGTTGCGCAATTCCTTAACGGCAAGGTTCTTGTCAATCGAAAGCGGCTGGCCGCTGCGGTACTGCCCCTTGCCGATCATGATCGCCAATTTGTACATGAAAACGTTCGAGGAGCGGACGAGCGCCTGCCTCGGAGACAGATACATGTTATTCCCGCCCCGGTTGAATACGGAGCTCATTTTTCCTGTCCCTTTAATATTCAATGGTTCATCCAAAATAGTCGACCCGCCCTGGATTACTCCTGTCATCAGGCCGGTCATAACCGTCGCACCTTTAACGACGGATCCCGGAACATAAGCAGTCGTATAGGCACCAGAGGCAAAGTCGCGGAACACCCTGTTCCCATCATCATCCCGTGTGTACTGCTTGCCCGCCATCGTCAGGATTTCACCGGTATGCGGGTCCATCATCACGACGAACGCCCTGTCGAGAAGACCTGTTCCCCCTCGGGACTTCGCTTTCAGGAGCTCTTCCTCAATGATCTGCTCCACTGCTTTTTGCAGATCCATATCAATCGTCAAGACAAGATCGTTCCCCCGCTGTCCCTCGTGGAGCACTTTCGTTTCAAGCACGCTTCCCGACCTTGTCACATTTTTAATTTTCGCCTTCTGTCCGCGCAGCACATCTTCGTATTGCTGCTCAAGATAGCTTACGCCGACCCGGTCGTTACGGCTGTATCCCCTGGCCATATAATAATCGAGTTTTTCAATTGGCATCTCATTGATGCTGCCAAGAATCGAGCGCATCGTTTTTTCATTTGTGTATGACCGCGTCCAGTCAGTTGTTGTATCCACTCCCGGTAGCTTCGTCAGCTGTTCGCTTACCCGTGCGAATTCCTCCGGGGTCACATCCGAATTTTTTACAAGCTGCGGTGTGAGTGCATAGCCGCCGATGAACTCGCGGTAGATTGCCAGCACCTTCAGGTCCTCTTCCGTCAGGCTGTTCAAATCTTTCTCGGTTACACGCTCGCGCTGCAGCCGGTAGATCTCATCATTTTTCCCTTTGTATTTTTCCAACTCTTTATCCGTGACGAGTTTCTTCGCCTTTTCCGGGTTTTTAATCAGCCAAAAGTCGATTTTGTCCCGCTCGGTAATCTTTTTTGTGCTTACCTCAATCAATTTTGATAATTCCTTAGCCGTATTGAGCGCCTCTTCCTGATTAAACTTCTTCGGTGCCGTATAGGAAATGGCACGCTGAGGCTCGTTCTGCACAATTGGCTGATGGTTTTTGTCATAGAACAGCCCGCGCGGGACCGATGTATTGACCGTAATGTCTTCTGTTCTCTCAAGCTCTATTCTAGCGTCTTCCCCGTGAACAATTTGGACAAATCCTAATCTCAGGATCAAAGCCGCAAACAGGAGGAACACAATAAAAAACAGCATATTTAATCTGAGAGGTATATGCGTTTTACGTTTCCTCGCCTTTTTTTTCATACCTTTCAGTCCTTTCTTCCCCAATGCACTATTCCCATTGTAAAAGAAAAACCGCCATATTGCCAGATGAAAACCGGCAATATGGCGGATGTACGCTTTTTCCTGAGTCGTTAATTGAATTTCAGTCTTTGCAATAGGATGGCAGCCGCCAAATGGCCGGCCCCCACAATGAGCAGGAAATACGGTACAGCCACTTCTGTTTCCCCCAGCGAAAGGGAGAATAGAAACGCCAGAATAGAGAAGACCCTGCCAAGATTAAGGAATACTTCCCTTACGACGATATATTCGATCCGCATCTCAGCCGCTTTCCAGGCGAGACCGATCACATCATACGTCATGGAAGAATACGGAACGAGCATGAGCGGATAGGACAGGCCGATCACCGCGCCGTAGAGGAGCAGCCTCGGGAAGGTCAGGTCGAATGTGATCAAAAACAGGGAGGCATAGAGAAGAATCCCTCCCAGCAGCATCACTTTCTTTTTCCAGCCTTTTTTAATCCATTTGGCGATCAAGGTGTATGCAAGAAAGGAGACAGCCGAATTGATCAATCCGAACGTCCCGAGCGAAAACTCACTACCCGTCGACAAAAAGATGAGAATGGAGATGATAAAAACAAACGATCCGTCCCTGAGTCCCTGCAAGAAATGGGCATTCGTGATCAAGCGCCAGTTCCTGTTCCTTTTCCTCTCCTTGACGATTGCCCAGAAATGGAACTGCCCCTCGGCTCCCCGCCTTTTCAAAAGCAGACTTAAAACGACGGCGCCTGCAAATAAGATGAGCGAGACGGCGAAAATGATCGTATAACCAAAATTGGATGCGAAGCGGGTGATGATGAAACCGGCGGCAAGCGGGCCGACCATCCCTCCGGCAGACGAAAGTGTACCAAGGAGGCCGTTAAAGAAATCACGGGTCTCGGGTTCTGTAATTTCAAAGGTGAGGACGTTGAATGCCAGCCAGTATAGGCCGTAGCCAATCCCCAACAAACCGCCGAGCATGGCGAGATGCCTGGACGAATGCTCGCCGAAAACGAGAACAACAATAAAAAAAAGGGCCAGGAACAGGACGCCTGCTCGGAGTACAAGCACGCGATCCACCTTCTTTGCCCAGCGTCCGGCTGCGATGAAGGCAACCAATTGGAAGATAAACACAGCCAAGTTATAAATGGCGATCGCCTGGAACTCGCCTGATTGCTTCCACAAATAGATATTCACGAACGTGTTGGAGAGCGCAATGCTCAACGAATAGAGGCCGCCGATGCCGAGCAGCAGAAGCAGATCTTTCGTAATCTCAATGTTTCCTGTTAGTTTTTTCAAAAGTGACATAAGAAAACTCCCCTTTGCCTACACCTTATTTTTCGTGAAGCGGAGAGTTTTATACTTGCAAATCATTTTCATTAAAAAAGGAGTGCCGAATCGGCACCCCTTTCTTCTTATTATTTTGCTGCGTCGTAAAGTTTTTGAACTTCATCCCAGTTAACGACGTTCCAGAATGCACTCATGTATTCAGGACGGCGGTTCTGGTATTTCAAGTAGTATGCATGCTCCCAAACGTCAAGGCCAAGGATTGGCGTTTTGCCTTCCATAACCGGGCTGTCTTGGTTCGGCGTGCTGACAATCTCAACATTGCCGTTATCGACAATCAGCCATGCCCAGCCTGAACCGAAACGGCCTGCGCCTGCTGCTTCAAATTGTTCTTTAAACTTATCGAAGCTGCCGAACTTGCTGTTGATCGCTTCTGCCAAAGATCCAGCCGGCTCGCCGCCGCCGTTTGGAGAAAGCAATTTCCAGAACATGGAGTGGTTCGCATGGCCGCCGCCGTTGTTGCGGACAGCAGTGCGGATGGACTCAGGTACTGCATCTAGGTTTGCAATCAGTTCTTCCACTGATTTGCCTTCCAGGTCAGCGTTTCCTTCGATCGCCTTATTCAAGTTTGTCACATATGTGTTATGGTGTTTTGTGTGGTGGATATTCATTGTTTCCTTGTCGATATGAGGCTCCAGTGCGTCATATGCGTAAGGTAGTTGAGGTAATTCAAATGCCATTTTAACATTCCTCCTTATGTAATGGATAATTCGCTCGTTTTTAAGAGCGTTTACAGTTTAAGCCTACCAAATTTAGGCCCGGCATACAAATTTTTTGCCTGCCTTTGCAGCATACCCAGAGCTCTTCCGCAAAAGCATTTAATGAAGAACGGCCCATAGGAAATAACCGATCATCCCAAGCTGGATCAATGCCTTCATAACGACACTGCCGATGAAGCCTGCCACAGAACCGACGCCAATTTTCAGCGCCCTTTTCCAAGGTGTCCGGTTGACAATCATTTCACCGAGCAGCGCACCAATAAACGGGCCGAGCAAGATGCCTGCGACCGGGATGAGAAACGGGCCGAGGAGGAGGCCAGCCGTGCTGCCCCAGATTCCCGCCTTTGATCCGCCGAATTTTTTCACTCCGAAAATATTCGCAGCCTGGTCGGCGGCAAGCAGGAGCAGCGCAAATAACACCTGAACAAACCAAAAGAAAATACCGAGCGGCTCAAATGAAAAGAACAGCCCGTATAAAAGATAGGCTCCGAGCAAAAACAGCATGCTTGGAATAATTGGATACACCAGACCGACAAACGCGATGATGAATAGCGCGATGATAATGGCCCAATAAACGATTGACATGACAGCACCCCGTTCATTCTTTTCTTTTACTATACCCGCCCCTTTGCTCTCTTGAGCAGCTTTTCGAACTTTTTCGCACTCTTTGCCAAATAGCTTGAACGGACGGGCGTTCCCATCTAAACTGGCTTTAGAAGGAAGTGGATCAATGAATAACTCTATCTTTTCCCTTTTCGGATACAGTTTGTATTCCCTGAAAAAAATCGCCAAACTCCGAGCTGCGGGAATCGGCAAGACAATAAAATATGTATTTCTCCTTTCTTTTGTTTATTTCCTGCCTGGACTTTTCGATGCACTTGACCCTGACGGCATTCGATCCGAAATACCGGAAACCTTTCTCCTGCCCTTTTACATCTTGTTCATGTACATTTTTTACGCAGGTTTGATCTTCCTAAAAATCTCGGTATTTGCCATCTACGGGACTGGATTCGCCCATTTGGCAAAACGGAAACTCGTTTACAGGCACAGCTGGAGACTATCCGCGTTCAGCATCACGCTGCCCGTACTGCTGTTTGCACTGCTCGCCTTTTTTGACATCACCTTTAAAGGCGACTCAACAATAGACCTACTGCTTAGCCTGCTGATCATCTCAGGGAGCATTTTGACAATCCCAAAACGCGCCGATTCTTAAAGAAGAAAACAGTCATACTCTCCCCAGCCCCTGCATAAAATGAGGCATCATAAGGACAAGGCGGGGAGAAATCATGAAAAAAGTCGCAGCTCTATTTGCCGTACTGATTTGCCTCTACAGTATCTATTACGATATGACGGTCGGAACGGTTCCCATTCCAAAAGCGGCCGCTTCCGACAAGTCGGAACAAAAGCAAAACGAAGAAAAATTCAGGCTCGTGACCGTCAGCGCCGGCGACACAGTCCTCTCAATCATCGAAAGAGAGAACGGCGCTCAAATCGATGTTCCGATCGAGACGGCTGTCGCCGATTTCCAAAAGCTGAACCCCCAGGCCGATCCGCATTTTATTCAGCCTGGACAGGCGTACCGCTTTCCGCTATACAGTAGTGCAAGTCGCTGAAAACGGGCATTCTATTGTCAATCAGGAGCAAACATTGGTACAATAGAGACGTACCGCATTACGATTCTTCGTTTTTATAAAGGAGAGAATAACCCTTGGGTGAAATTATACATCGTTCAAAAACCCGTCCCGTCAAAGTCGGAAATTTGACGATCGGCGGAAATAATGAAGTCATCATTCAAAGTATGACCACAACCAAAACACATGATGTCGAAGCAACTGTCAAAGAAATACAACGCTTGGAAGAAGCCGGCTGCCAGATTGTCAGGGTCGCTTGCCCAGACGAAAGAGCTGCCCGCGCCATTCCAGAAATCAAGAAGCGGATCAACATTCCGCTCGTCGTAGATATCCACTTCGACTACCGCCTCGCTTTGATTGCGATTGAAGGCGGAGCGGATAAAATCCGCATCAACCCGGGCAACATCGGGAAGCGGGAAAAAGTTGAAGCCGTCGTCAAAGCGGCGAAAGCGAAAGGCATTCCGATCCGGATCGGCGTCAACGCCGGAAGCCTTGAGCGGCATATCCTGAACAAGTACGGATATCCGACTGCGGACGGCATGGTCGAAAGCGCCTTGCACCATATCAAAATTCTTGAAGACCTTGATTTCCACGATATCATTGTTTCCATGAAGGCATCTGATGTCAATCTGGCAATTGAGGCGTACGAAAAAGCATCGCGCGCGTTCGATTATCCGCTTCACCTCGGTATTACTGAGAGTGGAACGCTGTTTGCCGGCACTGTAAAGAGTGCTGCAGGCCTCGGTGCCATCCTTAGCAAAGGCATCGGGAATACGTTGCGCATTTCGCTCAGCGCCGATCCTGTCGAGGAAGTGAAAGTCGCCAGGGAATTGCTGAAATCATTCGGCCTGATCTCCAACGCAGCGACTCTTGTTTCGTGCCCGACATGCGGACGGATTGAAATCGACCTGATCAGCATTGCGAATGAAGTGGAAGAATACATTCGCGATATTAAAGCACCAATTAAAGTATCCGTCCTTGGCTGCGCCGTAAACGGTCCAGGCGAGGCCCGCGAAGCCGATATCGGCATTGCTGGAGCACGCGGCGAAGGTCTTCTCTTTAAAAAGGGAAAAACCGTCCGCAAAGTTCCGGAAGAGACAATGGTCGAAGAACTTAAAAAGGAAATCGACTTGATGGCCGCGGAATACTTCAAGAAGCAGGAAGAAGAAAGAGCTGCGCTTGAAGCGGAAACGCCTGTACAATTATAACGAAGACGAAAGGAGCACGGGGCCACCGTGCTTCCTTTTTTGAAAGGGGAATTTTGTTTCATGAAAAAAAGATTTGGCATTGATATTGACGGGACGGTCACTTGCCCCACTTCGCTCGTCCCCCATATCAATAAAGCATTCAATTTGGACATTACGCTTGATGACCTGACTGAATATGAGATCACCTCATGCCTGGATATCCCGAAGGATGAATTTTACAAATGGTTCATCGGCGCCGAGCCGGCCATCTACTCCCAGTCACCGATGGCAGCTGGAGCCGGAGAGGTGCTGAACAAGTGGAAGCACGACCACGAGCTTTATTTCATCTCTGCCCGTGCGAACGCATTAATCGACGTCACAACGAAATGGTTCACCGACCACGAGCTGGAGTACCATCATATTGAATTGATCGGGTCGCATGACAAAGTCTCCACCGCTAAAAAATACGATGTCGACCTGTTCTTTGAGGACAAGCATGACAACGCGGTCTCGATCTCCGAAGAATTGGGCATCCCAGTCATCCTCTTCGACACGCCATACAACCGAAAACCCGCTCCGGAGCAAGTCATCCGTGTGCATTCCTGGGAAGAAGCCGAGCAGTGGGTCAGCGGCTGGTTGCAGCAGGAAAAGAGATTGACAATTAAAAACGCTTAACAAAGAGAGGGACCCGGCACAGAATCACTTCTGAACCGGATCCCTCTTCTTTTGATTCTCAAACTGCATTAATGCTATATCTCCCGGTTGGCGCTTTAACCTCAATGAAATACTTTTGGTTTCTCTTGAGACTTTTTAATTTCACGCTGTGACCGGGAAGTATCCGCGTTTCATCGATCACGATATTTCCCTTTCCATCCTTTACTCTTAATAGGATAGCCTTATCGCTATTTGCATCATTAATCAATTCCTTTTTCCAAAAAACACTTTTGTACAAAATATGATCCTGACCTTGATTATCGGAATGCGGTTTATAAAAATGGGTGCTCTGCCAGTCAGCGGGGTCATCTGTTATGTTTACGATTGCGAATACTTTCGGGAAAAAGACTTGATTGACAACCCCTACGTCCTGGACGACGAAAGAACCGGCGATCGTCAGCAATAGAGTGAACAGGACAGCCGTCAATACCTGTAATCGCCGGTATCTGTTTATCCGTTTAAACGGCGCTTTTGCCTCCTCAACCTCCGGGTCGGGTAGTGGATCAGCGGTCTGCTGCATTATCTGTAAAGCGCGGGCACATTCCGAACAAATTCTCGTATGATTTTCTACAGCAGCTTTTGTGTCCTCGCTGGAAATTCCATCAATATAAGACGGCAGTAAATCCTTAATAATATTACAATTCATCGACATCCATCCTTTCTGCCAATTTGCATTTTGCACGATAGTATGTAACCCTTGCCCAGTTTTCCGTTCGCTCAAAAATTTCACCAATCTCCCTAAAGCTTGCGTTAAGCGATGTCCGGAGCAAAAAGATTTCCCGGTACGGCTCATTCAATTGTTCGATTTCCTTATAGATGGAGGATAATGTGCTTTCTTTCATCAAGGTCAACTCTGGCGTATCGTCGCTTGATTGAATATCCAAACCCTTTTGTGCCAGTTGATCCAGACTCGTATGATTGCGGTATCTCGCCTTTTTTATGTAGTCATAATAGGCATGCTTGGCAATCTGGCATAACCAGACCGACATTTTGCATTCGCCATTGTAGCGATCAATCGATTTGACTGCTTGATAAAAAGTTTCTTGCGTCAGTTCCTCCGCCAAATCAACATCTGATGTCAGGCAATAGAGAAATCGTTTCACGTCATTTGCGTATGTTCGGTAGACTTGACTAAGTTCTTCCACTTCATTCCCCCTTCCTTTTTAAATGAGCCGGACACGTATAAATAGAATGAAACAGCGTTTTGTTACAAAAATCCTCAATTATTTTTATATATAAAAAAAGCATATTATCTATGGGACTTGTACCATAGTATAATATGCTTTCCGTTAGGCAGGTTCATTTCCGCAAAATCTTCTCCATCGCTTTACCCTTTGCCAGCTCATCGATCAGCTTGTCCAAATAGCGGATTTCCTGCATGGTCGGCTCTTCAATCTCTTCCACCCTGACGCCGCAGACTACCCCTTTGATCAAGGAGCGTGACGGATTCAATTGAGGAGCTTCAGCAAAAAAGGATTCGAAATCTGTATCCTTTTCCAATTGGGTATTCAGCTCTTCATCGGTATAGCCGGTCAACCATTGGATGATCTCATCGACCTCCGACTTTGTCCGTCCCTTCCTCTCGGCCTTTGCAAGATAAAGAGGATACACCTTTGCTATGCTCATTGAGTAAATCTTATGTTTGGCCAAATTAGTCCTCCATTCGCCCCTAATGGCGTTTCGCTTCTACACATTCCGGGCAGTTCCCATAGATTTCAAACTTATGGTCTTTGACCGCGTAATCCTTCAAGTCCTCAGTCACAAATGACATCGGGCAAGCGGCGATCGCCTTCGTCCTCCCGCAAGTGAGGCAGATGAAGTGGTGATGATGGTCGTCGGTTCCGCATGTATAGCGGAAATGCTTTTCCCCTGACAACTCGGTCATCTCAAGGATGCCGAGCTCCTCAAACAAGGACAGGTTTCTGTAAATGGTATCGAAACTCAATCCCGGGTAGGCCGTCTGCATCTCTTCAAGCACTTCTTTTGCCGTCAGGTACTTATTATTAGCTGCAAAAATTTCGAGCATCTCTTCCCTTTTGCCTGTCAGTTTGTATCCCCGGTCCTTCATTAGCCCAATAGCTTCCGATATATTCATTCCATTTCACCTCTGTTATATGAAAAGCATAAAGCTTACAGTTTCAGGCGGCAAGCGGAACAGCGCTCCCCGGTTAATGGCCTGGAACCGGAAATCCTTTTATAATGCGCGAGAACTGCGCCGCTTTTTCAAACCGATCACCGATAAAAGCAAAATGATGGCGACCATCACGATTGTCCCGCCTGGTGCGAGATCAAGGTAATAGGAGCTGATCAGCCCAGTGATGACGGAAAATTCTCCGAACACAATCGAAAGTAGGATCGTCTGCTTGAATCCTCTTGCAATCCGCATGCTGGCGGCTACAGGGAGTGTCATCAAGGCTGAGACAAGGAGAATACCCACGACACGCATTGACGCTGCGATGACAAGGGCGATGACAACCATGAACACGTAGTGGATCGTCTTCGCCGGAATGCCGGAAGTTTTCGCATGCTCCTCATCAAAGGAGAGCGAAAATAATTCCTTGTATAACCCGATGACAATCAAGATGACAACGAGGCTGATCAGTGCTGTCACATATAGATCTGTCCGGCTTACCGCACTCACGCTTCCAAAGAGATAACTGAGCAGGTCGGTATTGAAGCCGTCAGCGAGCGAAATAAAAATGACGCTGACCCCGATGCCTCCTGACAAAATGATCGGGATGGCCAGCTCCTGATAATGCTTATAGACGACGCGAAGCCGTTCAATCAAAACCGAGCCGAGCACCGAAAACCCCATTCCCATGTATACGGGGTTTAGGCCCGACAGAAAAGCAATTTTTTTGCTTAACAACAGGCTGCCCGCGATGCCGGCGAGCGTAACATGGCTCAATGCATCGGCGATCAGCGACAGCCTTCTGACAACGATGAACGTGCCTAGCAGCGGAGCGATAATCCCGATCAAAAGGCCGGTGATCATTGTATTCCGCAGAAATTCATATTGAAAAAATGCTGTTATCATGGCAGTTCCACCTTCTTAATGATCATCATGATTGTGCGCGAGCATATGGACGTCATGATGATAAAATGTTGAGACATCTTCATGTTCCATTTCCTCAAACTCAGCTGCAGGACCATGGAAGTGCAGATGTTTGTTCAGGCAGGCGACATGGGTCACTTTATTCGTCACCGTTCCGATATCATGGGTGACGAGCAGGAGTGTGATCCCCAGCCTCTTATTCAAGCCTTCAAGCATCTCGTAAAATGCCTGGACATTTTTGGCATCGACACCGACTGTCGGCTCATCAAGGATCAATACGTCCGGTTTGCTGACGATTGCTCTCGCGATAAATACACGCTGCTGCTGACCGCCCGACAGCTCTCCGATGTTGCGGCCGATAAATTCTTCCATGCCGACCGCTTCGACAGCTGCAGCAATCTCCCGTCTGTGAGACTTGTTCATTCTTTTGAACAAGCCGATGCTTGCCGTCAATCCACTCGCGACGACTTCAAATACCGTAGCAGGAAATCCGCTGTTAAATGAGTTCGCTTTTTGGGAAACGAAACCGATCCTGCTCCAATCCTTGAACTTCGACAGCTCATTGCCGAACAAAAGAATCTCTCCATGCTGCGGCTTGAGCAGTCCGAGAATCAGCTTCAGCAAGGTCGATTTCCCGGATCCGTTCGGACCGACAATCCCAAGGAAATCACCTTGATTGATTTTAAGATTGATATGATCAAGGACGTTTTCACGCTCGTAGCGGAAGCTGACGTCCCGTAATTCAATAACCGGCTTTTGGCTCATACTTTCACCTGGCCTTCTATAAATAAGAATTGTTCCGATTTAACTCTTAGCATTATACACAAAAGTTTTCAGCTTGTAAATGGATAGAATTTTGCGCACTGTTTCCGGAAATCCGGCATACACATTGATGGAGGAGTGATGCAGATTGAAAATCATGAAACAGATTGTCAATGCGAGGATTAACACGATCACGGCTGATGAATTGCTGAAGTATGCAGGACAGTTCGGTTTTACCATTACTTATGAGGAAGCGGACAAAGTTGCCGGTTATTTGCGGGGCAGGCAGATTGATATTTTTAACGACGAAGATAGAGTCAGGCTCGTCCGGGAAATCGCAAAAATATCTGGTCCGGATACGGCAAAAAAGCTGAATGGACTGTTTCTCCAATTTTTAAATGAAATATAAAAGCAGCGGGAAGGCCGTATCGGCCTCCCCTCCTTTTTGTTATACAAGTGTTTCGCCCATAATCAATCCTTTAAGCTCTTCATTGAATTGCTTGCTGCGGATCATTTCAATTTCATGCTTATATGGGGCTTTCTTGTCCTTCTTGTCTTCACCAACGAATGGCGTTTCCAAGATCTTCGGAACATCTGCAAGCTGCGGATGGTGGACGATATAGCTCAAAGCATCAAAGCCAATATGGCCGAAGCCAATATTTTCGTGGCGGTCTTTCCCGGCTCCGCATTCGTTTTTACTGTCATTAATATGGAGCACTTTGATTCTGTCGATGCCGACCAACCGGTCAAAATCGGCGAGCACGCCGTCGAAATCATTGACAATATCATATCCAGCGTCATGAGTATGGCACGTATCGAAGCAGACCGACAGCTTGTCATTATAGACAACACCATCGATAATCCGGGCAAGCTCCTCGAAGTTCCTGCCGATCTCGGACCCTTTCCCCGCCATCGTTTCCAAGGCAATTTGAACATCATGTTCTGGGGTCAGCACCTCGTTCAGGCCCTCAATGATTTTCCGGATGCCTTCCTCAGCGCCTGCGCCGACATGGGCTCCAGGATGCAGCACGATTTGCTTTGCGCCTAAAGCGATCGTCCGCTCCAGCTCGCTTTGGAGGAAATTAACTCCGAGTTCAAAAGTCGCCGGGTTTACCGTGTTGCCGATATTGATGATATAAGGGGCATGAACAATAATTTCATCGATGCCATTTTCAGCCATATGCGCTCTTCCGGCTTCGATGTTCAGGTCTTCAATCTTTTTTCTTCTCGTGTTCTGCGGGGCTCCTGTATAAATCATAAATGTATTGGCCCCGTAGGAAATCGCTTCTTCACTGGAACCAAGCAGCATTTTCTTCCCGCTCATTGATACGTGGGATCCAATTTTCAGCATGATGTTTCTCCTCCCCTTTATCTATTGCTGTTTCTGTTTTTTATCTTACGCTGGCGCCGCTTCACTTTTTCAATTTCGGCGTTCATCTTTTTCTTATAGCCCGGCTTTACCTTATCCGGTTTCCTGACAAACTGACGGGCCTTTTCGTCGATTTCATCCTTGCCCTTTACCCTGTTCTTCCGTCTGTTCCGATCCTTAACTTCCACCCATTCGCCTTTCTGCAAATCGGCATAGCGGAACTGAATTCCCATCTTTTCAAGCTGGACGAGTGCTTCCTCATCCGCCGGTTCATAGATGGACGCAGCAATGCCTTCGTTGCCTGCCCTCGCTGTCCTGCCTGTGCGGTGAACATAGAAATCAAGGTCTCTCGGAAATTCATAGTTGATGATATGGCTGACGCCTGGGATGTCGATTCCTCTCGCTGCCAGATCGGTCGCCACAATATATTGGAATTCAAGGTCGACAATCTGCTTCATCACCTTTTTGCGTTCACGCGGTGAAATGTCGCCGTGCAGCCTTCCTGTCTTAATTCCTTTTTCAATCAAGCTGTCCGCAACTTTATCTGCCATTTGTTTTGTATTGACAAAAACGATCGCCAAATACGGATTGTAGCTCTCAAGGATATCCGCCAGCAAGTCCATTTTCTTTCTGCTGCCAAGCGGAACGAGAACGTGATCGATATTCTGGGCTGTGGCATGCTCAGGTTTAATATGGATCGTAACCGGGTTTTCCATATACTTTTTGAGGAAAGGCTTTAATTTTTCCGGAATGGTTGCAGAGAAGACGAGCATCTGCAATTCTTTCGGCATCCTTCCTGCAATCTGATCGACTTCATGAAGGAAGCCCATGTCGAGCATGAGGTCTGCTTCATCAACAACCAAAATACCGGCTTTGTATACAAACAGCGCCTGTTCCTTCATTAAATCCAAGATACGGCCCGGTGTACCGACGATGATTTGCGGCTGCTGCTTCAGCTTGCCGATCGCCCGTTGCTTGTCGGTACCTCCGACGAAGCACCTGGCCGTGATGCCTTCTCCGCCTTCCTGGTCTGTGATTTTCAAGATTTCCTGATAAATCTGGTTCGCCAGCTCCCGTGTCGGCACGGTGATGACCGCCTGCACTTCTTGTGCCTCCGGTTTGATCTTTTCTAAAATCGGCAAGAGGTACGAATGGGTTTTTCCTGTCCCTGTCTGCGATTGGCCGACCGCACTTTCGCCCCGCAATGCAACTGGGATCATCTTTTTCTGAATTTCAGTAGGCTCTTCAAAACGAAGTTCTTCGATCGCTTTATGGATAAACGGCTTGAATGGATATTGCTTAAAGTTTTCAGCCATGATTCAATCACTCCTTAGCTATGGGCATAGACCCAGATACAACATTATAAACCATACAGGCGTCAATCACAATCTTTCCTGAAAAGCCCACGGTGTTTTTGCCGTGTCTGTGCGTTCATCCATGGATTTTTTCCGTTTTTAGCATATGGTACTATAGCTGGATATTTGGGAAGGGGTGTGCGGTATGGATCCGCGTTTTATGAGAGGGCCCGGCATGAGGGGAATGGGCCCAATGGGAAGGTCGATGGGAAGGGCCATGGGAAGACCGATGGGAAATCCGATGCCAATGAGAGGGCCAAGAATGGGAGCAGGGATGGGGCCGCCGAATGGGATGATGATGGGCAGAGGCATGCAGGCACCGGCAGCAGGCGGCGGAACGCCCCGCAGCGGAGGCGGTTTGCTCTCGCGATTGCTGAGCAGGGTCAGCGGCGGGCAAGGTGCACAGAGTGCCGCCGCTCAAGGGTTTTCACAGGCAGCAGGCGCCGGAGAAGCGGTCCAGGGAATGTTGAATCCACAAAAGTTTTCGTCTTTCCTTGGCCAGACACAGGAAGTATTGCGTACGGTTCAGCAGATCGGCCCGGTCGTCCAGCAATATGGCCCGATCGTGAAGAACCTTCCGTCGATGTGGAAAATCTACCGGGGACTACAGTCTGCATCTGAAGAGAATGGCGGCACAGATGAAGAAAAAGCAGATTCTGCAGAGGAAAAAGTGGAAACAAAGAAGAATGACCAAACCGATGAATCCGCCGAGAGAATGGAAGAAAAGCACGATGATGAAGAGGATCAACCGACAAAGAGAAAAAGCGGCGAATCTGTGCCAAAATTGTTTTACCAGTAATGGATCCGCCCTCCTCCATTTGGCTTTTCGGCCTATGTTCTATATAATATAGGTATGAGTTCAATAGATTACAGGTCGAAGCCTGCAGTCAGGAGGATTTAATTCATGCAAATTATAAAAATTTCCCCGCGCGGTTATTGCTATGGTGTGGTCGATGCCATGGTGATTGCGAAAAATGCCGCTTTGGATAAGACGTTGCCGCGTCCGATCTACATTTTGGGGATGATTGTTCATAATAAGCACGTTACAGATGCATTTGCCGAGGATGGAATCATCACCCTCGACGGGAAGAACAGGAAAGAAATCCTTGAAAAGGTCGATAAGGGCACTGTCATTTATACGGCTCACGGCGTTTCGCCAGAGGTGCGTGCGCTTGCCGAAGCAAAAGGCCTGACAACGATTGATGCGACATGCCCGGATGTGACGAGCACGCATGATTTAATCAGGGAAAAAGAAAAAGAAGGCTACGACATCATTTACATCGGGAAAAAGGGCCATCCGGAGCCTGAAGGAGCCGTCGGTGTTGCTCCGCATATCGTCCACCTGGTCGAATCAGCGGAAGATGTTGCCAAACTCGACATCCAAAATGAAAAAATCATCGTCACCAATCAGACGACAATGAGCCAATGGGATGTCGCCGCGATCATGGATACAGTCAGGGACAAATATCCACATGTTGAAAAGCATGAAGAAATTTGCCTGGCCACGCAAGTCCGGCAGGAAGCTGTCGCAGAGCAGGCCGGAGAAGCGGATGTCCTTATCGTTGTCGGGGATCCGATGAGCAACAACTCAAACCGTCTAGCCCAGGTTTCGATAGAAATTGCCGGCACGGAAGCATACCGTATCGGCGATGTCTCAGAGCTTAAGCTGGAATGGATCATGGATGCAAAAACTGTCGCCGTAACGGCAGGTGCCTCGACGCCGACACCGATTGTCCGGGAAGTCATCGCCTTCCTGGAGCAGTTCGACCCGAAAGATGAGTCTACATGGACCAGGGAGCATCTCGTTCCCCTTGAAAAAATCCTGCCGAAGGTCAAAAAACCGAAAGTGCAGACAAACTGAATCTAGAATAAGAGGAGGAGAAAAACTATCGTTTTTCTCCTCCTCTTTCGTTTATTCCTTGGAAAAGAAAAAAGACTGTAGACAAGCTCCGAAATTTCTAGAGCTGCCTACAGCTTGAAGCCGTCCTTTATGGCCGGCTTTTTTCATATGAAATAAAACGGGTCGGTTTTCGGTTCCGACGGAAAGACTTCGACATCGTATCCCTTTTGACCGCATACGGACTGCAGTACGTTCGCAAGCCCTTTCTTCATCACTTTTTCCACATGATGACCCGGATCAACGATGTTCATACCCGCCGCCATCGCATCATGGGCCGTATGATAGTAAAAATCGCCGGTCACATACACATCCGCACCCATTCTTTTGGCGTGATGATAGTACTTGTTTCCATCCCCGCCAAGAACTGCTACCTTTTTCACCTTATCACCGAGATTGCCGACCACTCTTACTCCGGAAGAATCAAGCGCCTCCTTGGCAAATGAGGCAAACTGCTCAAGTGTCATCTCTTCTGGCAGTTCCCCTACCCTGCCAAGGCCGAGCGTCTCTTCCGTTACTTCAAGTGGATAGACATCATAGGCCGGCTCTTCATATGGATGGGCTTTAAGCATCGCCTGGAGAATCTTTTTCTGCAATTCTACAGGAAATACCGCTTCGATCCTCACTTCATCGACTTCCTCCACTTTGCCGACTTCGCCGATATGCGGATCGGCGCCATTCCCCGGAAGGAATCGGCCCTTGCCCTTCACCCTGAAGGTACAATGGCTGTAATCACCAATGGCACCTGCCCCGGCGTCTCCGAGTACCTGCAGCAATTCCTTTTCGTTTTCCTCAGGGACAAAGACGACGAGCTTCTTTAGCGGCTGCTCGTACAAAGGAACCATCACTTTTGTATTTTGCAATGTAAGGGCCTCTGCCAGCATATCGTTCACGCCGCCTGGCGCAATGTCCAGATTGGTATGGGCGGCATAGACTGCGATATCATGCTTGATCAGCTTTTCAATAATTTTACCAGCCGGCTCATTCGCATCAATTCGTTTAAGCGGGCGGAAGATGAGCGGATGGTGGGCAATGATCAGGTCCACTTTATGCTCGATTGCTTCGTCAACAACCGGTTCAAGCACATCAAGCGCCGTCATGATCTTTTTGACAGGTCGATTCAGGTTCCCGACCTGCAAACCGATTGGATCCCCTTCCATCGCGAATTTTTTCGGGGCGAACGCTTCGAGCAATTCAATGATCTGGTGGCCATTCACCTTTTTCATGCCAACGCCTCCTTAACAAGTCGGATTTTTTGTTCCATTTCACTTCTTTTGGCGAGCGTCTTTTCTGGATCTTCAGCCTTTTCTAGCTGCCGAAGCACATTCTTCCATTGCTCCATCTCATGCTGCCATTTCTTTTTGAAGACAGGGTTCTTTTCTTTCAATAAAAATGGGCCCATGAGCAGTTCCGCCTCTCCCATGCTGAGGCTGCTGTCCGTGCCGTTCTTTTCAGCGACAAGCACTTCATAAATCTTGTCGTCTTCCTCCAGGATCTCTTCTGCAATCAGTCCCCAGTTGTTGGAAACTAACCACCTTCGGACAGTATCCGACCCGATGTTCGGCTGCAGTATCAGCCTTTTTGTCCCGGAGATTTTTTCCTTGCCCCGATTGAGAATATCCCGGATCAGCGCTCCGCCCATGCCGGCAATAATGACGCAATCGGCCTCTCCTGGAGCGAGGACTTCAAGGCCGTCCCCTTTTCGGACGCTGATTTTGTCTTCAAGGCCATTGAGCCTAACCTGCTTTTTCGCCGACTGACATGGCCCCTCTGCGACCTCGCCTGCAATCGCGGAAGCGGCTATCCCTTTTTTTAGAGAGTAGCAGGGCAAGTATGCATGATCCGAGCCGATATCTGCAATCGTCATCCCTTTTTCTATGTATGATGCAACGGTTGAAAGTCTATTTGATAATTGATCACTGTTCACGCTGTTCACCTCTCTCTAACGATAAAAGAGTTCTTTGCAAATTGCAAAGAACTCTTATCCTGTGTGGCTCTCAAAGTTTAAAAGCCCTTATTTCAGATTGGCTACCCATTCTGCCATCTCGTCGATGTTGTCAGCAGGCACTAGCCCAGCAGGCATACCGCCCTTACCGTTTGTCAATATATCGGCAATTTCATCTTTGGAGATCGGAAGTCCGTGCAAGGACGGCACAGAGCCATTTCCTTTAAGGTTTTCCCCATGGCAAGTGATGCAAGTTGTGTTCGCTGTATTTTCCGGATCGAACGCGACCGCTTCCTCTTTCGGGCCGCCCTCCGCATCTTTTGCGATCTCCTTGGCATCGCCAAGTCCTTTGATTCCCAAGAAAAATACGAGTCCCAAGCCCAGGACCATAATCAAAATATAGGGAACGATTGGGTTACGTTTCATGACTATCCCTCCTTATGTAGTAAGCATGAGACAAATATCAATAATGCAAACATCTACATTTTACTCGAATTCCGTCAGAAGGGAAAGCCTTAGCCTTGAAGTTTCACTCATTTTTCGATAATTGGACAAAAAGACGGCCATTTCCGTCAGAAACAGCCGACTTCCCTTGAAATGACCATTCTCTGAACTTCCGATGTCCCTTCGCCGATTTCGAGCAGTTTGGCGTCCCGCATCATTCTTTCCACTTCATATTCTCTCATATACCCGTATCCTCCGTGAATCTGCACCGCTTCATCTGTGATTTCCATGCAAACCTCCGAAGCATACAGCTTGCACATCGCTGCCTCCTTCGCGAATGGCCTGCCCTGATCCTTCAGCCAAGCAGCTTTATACACCATGTTCCTTGCCAGTTCAATTTTCAGCGCCATATCGGCGATTTTAAATTGAGTAACTTGGAAAGCGGACAACGTCTTGCCAAACTGTTTTCTCTGTTTTGCATACTGGAGCGCCTTGTCGAATGCCCCTTGGGCGATTCCAACGGCCATCGCTCCGATACCGATCCGTCCGCCGTCCAGTGTTTGCAGGAACTGCTTGAATCCCTCGCCCTCTTTTCCGAGCAGGTTCTCCTCAGGCACTTTCACATCCTCTAGAACGAGCTCCGTTGTATTGGAGGCATGAAGCCCCATCTTTTCATATTGATCTATAACGGTGAAGCCTGGAGCGTCTGTCGGCACGATGATCGCACTGATCTTCTTTTTCCCATTCACTTCACCGGTGATAGCTGTAAGTGCAAGATGTTTGGCATAGGAGGCATTGGTGATGAAGCATTTATTGCCGCTGATCACATAGTGGCCATTTCCCTTAACGGCCGCGGTTTTGGTGCCGCCGGCATCTGAACCCGCATTCGGCTCTGTCAGCCCAAAGGCGCCCAACGATTCGCCTGTGCAGATCGGAGTCAAATATCTTTTCTTCTGTTCCTTCGTGCCGAAAAGATGGATCGGAGCCCCGCCGAGGGAGATATGGGCGGAATAAGTGATTCCCGTTGAGGCGCAGGCCCGGCTCAGCTCCTCCGTCACGATGGCGAAGCTGACCGTATCTCCCCCGGCTCCGCCATACTCTTCAGGGAAAGGCAACCCCATCATGCCCAATTCGCCCAGCTTACGGAAAATTTCAAGAGGAAACTGCTTCGTCCTGTCCCGAATGATTGCCCCGGGTGCTACTTCCCTATCAGCAAAGTCACGGATCGTCTTCCTGATCATTTCTTGTTCAGCCGTCAAATCAAAGTTCATACCTTCTCCCCCTATCCTTTGAATGCGCTTACAATCTATAATATAATAAGAGCAGGGGGAAATGTTTCATTTTTTCAAATTCGTTATCGATTCTACTTAAAAAAAGACAGCCCGGAAAATCAAGAATAACACCGAAAGCCCGCTGGCAAAAAGGAAAAAAGGCTGCCGTTTCCAAACGCCGATTACTAGCCAGGCAACGATATTCGCAGAAACGAGGCCATACAGCGACCCTGTTCTTCCGGAGAAAAAGACATCATTTATTTCTACAGAATACAACAAAACCAGAAATGCCATTGAAATGAACAGCAGTAAGGGATTTTTCTTCTTCTTGATAAAAAGAACGGAAAATATACCAATCAAAATGACAAAAAATGACATGATTCCAGTTTGCAATGAAAATGAAAGTTCAGTAAAATAGGTTATCAATAAGGTGCTGAGCAAAATAACTGCCATGACGGGGTAAATGATTCCTTCAGCGGATAGGCGCTTTTTCCCTTTAACAACAGGCTCGATTTCCTGCTCTTCCCCTTCTGTGTAGAGAGTCGTCAAATAGTCGCAATAATGCGCAGGGAGCATATTGTGCTCCTTCCAAAATTGAATTTCCTGAAGAATGACCTTTTTCCGGTTCCGATCCATAACACCACACCCTGAATGCTCGTTTTTGTGTAAAGCATACGCCTTGCCTGAAATTAGAAAAGCGCAAGGCGCCCGCCTATCGGCGACAAGCATAAGACAAGCGCTGACAGAAGGCATTTGCCTTCCGAAGCGATTGGCTTTTGACTCGAGCCGATGGCGCCTGGAGCTGGACAATGAAGAAAAACAGTTTGCCTTCCTGCAAGCAGAGGGCAAACTGTTCTGGCTGTTTATTCCAAGAAATCCTTCAGCCGTTTGCTTCGGCTTGGATGGCGGAGCTTCCTGAGTGCTTTCGCCTCGATCTGGCGGATCCGTTCGCGAGTGACACCGAACACTTTGCCGACTTCTTCAAGTGTCCTTGTTCTGCCGTCATCAAGACCGAAACGGAGCCTCAGCACGTTTTCTTCCCTGTCTGTCAATGTGTCCAGCACATCTTCGAGCTGTTCCTTGAGCAGCTCGTAAGCAGCATGGTCAGCAGGAGATGTTGCTTCCTGGTCCTCAATAAAATCGCCGAGGTGGGAGTCATCTTCTTCTCCGATCGGCGTCTCAAGAGAGACAGGCTCCTGAGCGATTTTCAAAATCTCCCTGACTTTTTCAGGTGTGAGGTCCATCTCCTCCGCAATTTCTTCTGGGGATGGTTCGCGGCCAAGATCCTGAAGCAGCTGGCGCTGGACGCGGATCAATTTATTGATCGTTTCCACCATATGGACAGGTATACGAATCGTTCTAGCTTGGTCAGCGATAGCCCGAGTGATTGCCTGGCGGATCCACCACGTTGCATACGTACTGAATTTAAAGCCTTTGTCATAGTCGAATTTTTCGACCGCTTTGATGAGGCCCATATTGCCTTCCTGGATAAGGTCCAAGAACAGCATACCGCGGCCGACATAGCGCTTGGCAATGCTGACGACGAGACGAAGGTTCGCTTCAGCCAGACGTTTCTTTGCCTCTTCATCACCTTGCTCGATCCGCTTGGCGAGTGCAATCTCCTCTTCCGCGGACAAAAGATCAACACGGCCGATTTCTTTCAGGTACATGCGGACAGGGTCATTGATCTTGACACCGGGCGGTACACTCAGGTCATTAAGATCAAATTCCTCTTCGCTCTCTTTTTGGATTTGTGAAGCTGCCGGATCGTCCTCGTCATCCGCTTCCTCAGAAAGCTCGACACCCTGGTCTCCTAGGTATTCATAAAATTCATCCATCTGGTGGGAATCCATTTCAAAATGGGCGAGTTTCCCAGAGATGTATTCATATGTCAAACTACCCCGTTTTTTACCTTGTTCGAGCAGTTGCTCTTTCATCTGGTCAAGGGTAAATTCCGTTTCTGTTTCATTGGAACGAGCTGATTTTTCAGCCATGCGTCCCCCTCCTTCCACCATTTGCACGCCATCGGGTCAACTTCCTGCCGGATGTTCACCTATAAAGATTTACGGAGCTCAATAATCTCCATCGCAATTTGAATTGCTTTTTCAAGATCATTTTTTCGCTCTGCATGTTTCTGTTCTGCCTGCTTTTCCTTTATCATTAACAATTTTGGATATTTCAACACATATCCAACATAATCTTCTAACTCCCGCTCGGTATATTCCTCATTGATCTCGAGCATGGCAATTTCAGTTGCCGTCCTGCGAAGCTGCGGATCGGGCAGGTAATTGAGGAAGTTGCTTGGATCCGGCTGGCTGCCTTCTTCATAAAAACCGAATAAATACGTTAAAATTGCCTGGTGCTCATCAAAATGGAACCCCTTGTTTCCAAGCATCCCTTTTACCTTGTAGGCCAGCTCCGCATCGCGCAGCATTCTGGCCAGCAGCTGCCTTTCCGCCTGTTCGGCCGCCGAAGGCATGCGCTTCGGCTTTTCCGCCTGCTCTTGTGCCATAGCGGGTTTCTGATATTTAGTTTTTGGAGGATTCTTCTTCGCGGGAATCATGTCTTCCAGCTGTTGCTGCAATGCACCGAGGGAAAGTGTGAATTCTTCGGCAAGCTGCCGCAAATACATATCCTGCTCGACTGCATTAGACAATTTACTTATTTCCGTTAATACCTCTTCGATATACTTAAGCTTTTCTCCTTCATTTTGGAGATTTTTTTTCCTGCGAAGATAAAAAAGCTTGAATGAGGTCCATGTCATCGCATTCCCGATGACTTTGTCACGGAATGCTTCTGCCCCAGACCTGCGGATATACTCGTCAGGGTCTTTCCCCTCTGGCAGCAAGGCTGCTTTTACTGTCATCCTCTGCTCGGATAGCATTGAACCGGAGCGGAAAGCCGCTTCAATGCCGGCATCATCGGAGTCAAGGCATAAAATGACGGTATCGGTCAGTTTTCTCATCTTCTTGACGTGTTCCGGCGTCAGCGCTGTCCCCATTACGGCAACCGCATTCTGCACGCCTGCCGCGTCGGCGGAAATGACATCTGCAAAGCCCTCCATCAGCACGGCGCTGCCCTGCCGCCGAACCTGCCCCTTCGCTCCTGAGAAGTTATAGAGCAGGGAACTCTTGTTAAAAAGCGGAGTCTCCGGTGTATTCAAGTATTTCGGGTGGTCTTCCGCATCAAGTGCACGTGCGGAAAAGCCGATCACCCGCCCTTTCTCATCGCTGAGCGGGAACATGATCCTGTTGCGGAAACGGTCATAATACGTACCGTCCCGCTCGCGCTTCCCTGCAATCCCGGCGAGCTCCGCCAGTTCATTCGGAAAGCCGCGCTTTTCCAAGTACTTGACAGCAAAATCCCACTCCGCAAGCGAATAGCCAATGCCGAATTTTTCAATGCTCTCCTTCGTAAAGCCGCGATCGAGCAAATATTCGAGCGCTCTTGACCCTTCATTTGTATGAAGCAGCAGATGATGGTAGAATTTAGCCAAGAGCTCATGGGCATCGATGATTTTCTGGTGGTTTTCCGGCAGCTGCGGAGAACGGCTTCCGCCCTTCGGCTCAATTTCGAGTTCCACTCCGCCTTTGTCGGCAATCATTTCTGCCGCTTCTTGAAATCCGACTCCTTCAATATCCATCAAAAAAGTGAAGGCGCTGCCCCCGGCTCCGCAGCCGAAGCAGTGAAAGATCTGCTTTTCTTGAGATACAGAAAATGAAGGAGTATTTTCCCCATGAAACGGGCAGAGACCAAAGTAGTTGCGCCCCTGCTTCTTCAACTGGACATAGTCACTGACGATATCGACGATGTCTACCGCCTGCTTCAGCTCAGTGATCTTTTCATCAGATATTCTTGCAGTCACAAAAACATCTCCATTAGCGTAATGTATCAATAGTTATATTCGCCGAAAATGCTCAGACTCCTTCAATTTTCGACAAAAGGCTTAAAAGACTAACGAGAAAATTTCGGCGGTCCGCCTCCGTAAAAGGCTTCGGCCCTTTCCCATAATTCCCTTTCTTCCTTTCCTGAGCCGCCAAATACCGGAAGCCAAGAGAGACGTCTATCGTTTCTTCCCTGTATTCCGTTCCCTTGGGTGAAAGTGCATAAACGCCTTTCGGGAGGACAAGGCTTGCCAGCCCGATATCCTGGGTGATCAATACATCGCCCTTGCGGATCCGGTTCATAATATGAAGATCAGCCGCTTCCTTGCCGGGATCAACGAATGTCCATTCACCTTCCATATTGGCTGGCTTATGATCATAGGACGCAATGAATCGAACGGGGATATTTTTCTCCTTGCCGGTCTGTAAAATTTCCTTTTTGACCGGACAGGCATCCGCATCGACAAAAATGGATATAGTATGAGTATCTATTTTTGCATCACTCCGTCTACACATTTTTTGAACCGTTCTGCCTTCAACCTGCACAATCCATAGTGTATTCCTCAAACAGGCACTCTAAACCTATTTTCCATACAATTCAACACAATATTTCATTATAGCGCATAAATGCAATTTTGCCTAGGAAAAAGAATGAAGTTCTTTTGGGCTTCATCTGCACCCCTGAATAGGCAGTGCTTCTTCATTTTTCCCTGTCATGAAGCGGAACGGCTGACAGGTATGCAATTATAAAAAAAAGAGTGAAAGCACAACGCGGTTGTGCTTTCATCTTCTTTTGCTCATATACTCCATGATGATGTTGGCTGTTTCTTCAACAGCTTTATTTGTGACATCGATGACGGTACAGCCGAGCCGTCCGGCAATTTCATTGAAATAGCCGATCTCTTTTTTGATCCTCTCGATGTTGGCGTAGCTCGCCCGGTCATCAAGACCGAGGGAGATGAGCCGCTCCCGGCGGATGTTGTTCAGTTTTTCCGGACTGATGCTTAAGCCGATGCAGCGTGTCGGATCGACTTTGAACAATTCTTCGGGCGGGTCGACCTCAGGAACGACCGGCACGTTCGCCACCTTGTACCGCTTATGCGCCAAGTATTGGGAGAGTGGTGTTTTCGAGGTCCGGGATACACCAACCAAGATGATGTCAGCCCTCAAAAGCCCTCTCGGATCTCGTCCGTCATCGTACTTGACCGCAAATTCGATCGCTTCCACCCGTTTGAAATAGTCCTCATCCAGCTTGCGCACGAGGCCCGGTTCGTTCAACGGCTTCTTCTCAAAAATCTTCTCAAACGTATCCATGAGCGGGCCCATAATATCGATTGCTGTTACTTCCATATCTGCTGCCCTTTGAATCATCAGCGCCCTCATCTCAGGCTTGACGAGCGTAAAAACGATAGTGCCCTGGTTCATTTTAGCAAGTGACAGCACTTCATTGATGTGCTCTTGCTCTTCAACAAACGGATACCGCTTCAAATCGAAAATCGCACCGTTAAACTGGCTGATCGCCGCTTTCGTAACGAGCTCAGCCGTTTCTCCGACTGAGTCGGAGACAACATATATGATTGGCTGCTTCACTGCCCTTCACCATCCCTCATCCTATATGTCCTGTTCTGTAAGCGAAACGAAAGCTTTCGTGATGTTTGTCTTCGTCAGTCTGCCGATCACTTCAAAACCGTTGCTTTCCCCTTTTACGACAGGCACGGCGTCAATTTGAGTATCAATCAATTTCTTCGCTACATCAATCAGCAGATCATCTTCCCTGCAGACGGTGATATTCGGCATCCTCGTCATAATAATGTGGACGGGCAATGAAGACAAATCCTGATTGCCGAGACTTGCCCGGAGCAGGTCTTTTCTGGAAACCACTCCGGTCAGCTTCATTTTGTCATCTGTCACAAAAATCGTCCCGACATCCTCCAGAAACAGGGTGACAATCGCATCGTAGACGGAGATGTTTTCATTGATAAGGACAGGCATTGATTTGAAATCCTTCACAAGGAGTTTCCTCAGATTCTCGGTCAGAAGCTGTGTTCCTGTCTTTCCTGTATAAAAGTAGCCGACCCTGGGCCTTGCATCCAGGTAGCCCGCCATGGTTAAGATGGCCAGATCAGGCCGGAGCGTCGCCCTGGTCAAATTCAGCCTTTCTGCAATATTCTCGCCTGTAATCGGCCCGTTGTCTTTGACGATTTGCAGGATGCGCTCCTGTCTATCACTGAGTTCGATTGTACTCACCACCTTGTCTTCGTTAATGACCTACTTATTAGAATGATTATATCCTAATGTAGAGCAGGGGACAGCCTTATTCACGAAACGTTCATTACTTGACGAGGATTTCGTTCATATTGGCAAAGGAACCGATCAATTCTGCAAGCTCCCTCATTTGAGCCAAACGGTTTGCCTTGATCTTTTCGTCTTCAGCCATAACCATATTGTTGTCAAAATAAGCAGCAATCGGTGCAGCCATCTCTGTTAGTTCACGGTACTGAGACTCAGCATCCTGATGGGCATCCACCGTTGTCTTCAGCTCGGTAAAATGTGCGTAAAGATCACGTTCTTCTTCGTTTTCAAACAAGGAAGGATTGATTTCCGAAGGCTGATCCGCTTTTCCGGCAATGTTCATCACCCGTGCGAGCGACTCGACAACCTCCTTGAAATCAGCATCCTGGCGATGGCTAGACATGACGATTGCTTTTTCGAATACAGCAGGAAGGTCAGTAATTTTTGCCCAAAGAACCGCTTCGATAATGTCATGGGAAACCGATTCAGACTGCAGCAAATGCTTCATCCGCAATTTAAAGAATTGGACGAGGTCTTCAATCAGGTTTTCATTTGATTGCTCAATATCTTCCTTGACAACAGCCGCTGCTTCCTCTAACAAAGTGACAAATGGAAGATGCCACTGCTTCTCTTTGAAAATTTGAATGATGCCTGTCGCCTGTCTTCTAAGCGCATAAGGATCCTGGGACCCGGTCGGAATCATGCCGATCGCAAAGGCGGACAGGATCGTATCGAGTTTGTCAGCTGCGGCAACGACTGCTCCTGTGAGAGAAGCAGGGATGGAATCTTCGGAATGCCTTGGCTGGTAATGCTCATTGATCGCTTTGGCAACTTCCGGCTGCTCGCCTTTTTCCAGAGCATATTTTTCACCGATGATGCCCTGCAGTTCAGGGAATTCATTGACCATGTTCGTAACGAGGTCGAACTTCGCAATGGCGGCAGTCCGGTCGATTCGGTCCTTCTCTTCTCCTGATAAGCCGAGATGCCCGGAAATCAAGCTGGACAGCTTGCGGATTCTAGCCACCTTCTGCGCCAACGTGCCCATTTTCTCATGATAGACAATCGTTTCAAGTTTCTTCAATGCATCCTCGATAGCAAGCTTTCCATCCTCTTCAAAGAAGAATTCAGCATCTGCCAGGCGGGCCCGAAGCACCTTTTCGTTTCCTTTGACTACGGTCTCAAGATGGCGATGGTCACCGTTGCGGACACCGACGAAATTCGCCTGCAGTTTTCCGTCCTGCCCGATGACAGGGAAATAACGCTGATGGGTTTTCATCGATGTGATCAGCACTTCTTCCGGCAGTTTAAGGAAGGTTTCATTAAACGTGCCTGCGAAGACTGTTGGGTATTCGACGAGGTTTGTCACTTCTTCCAACAGCTCCTCATCCACAGGAATCTCCCAATTGTTCTCTTCAGCAAGCTTGCCGATCTGATCGAGGATCGCCGCACGTCTTTCCTCATAGTCTGCAAGAACGTATTGGCCGAGGAGGACTTTTTCATAATCTTCGGGGGCGATCAGCGCGATTTCTTCCCCAAGAAAACGGTGGCCCTGTGTTGTTGCGCCGGCTTCCACTCCAGCCGCCGAAAACGGAATGACTTCCGATCCAAACAAAGCGACAATCCATTTGATCGGGCGGATATAACGCAGGTCATTGCTACCCCAGCGCATTGACTTTGGAAAATGCATGGAAGTGATGACGGAAGAGAGTTCAGGAAGGAGCTCCATCGCTGTCTTTCCTTCGCTGAATTTTTTAACATGTGCGTACTCGACGCCGTTCAGTTCAACAAAATAAATGTCATCTGTAGACATTCCCTGGCCGCGGGAAAAGCCGATGGCGGCCTTTGTCCAGTTCCCCTCTTCATCAAGGGCGATTTTTTTCGCCGGTCCTTTCGCCTCTTCAACCGTATCTTCCTGGGATTCTGCTACCTCTTCGACAAGCACCGCAAGTCTCCGCGGTGTCACATAGCTCCGGACTTTCCCAAAAGAGATTTTATGATCTTCCAGCCATTCGGCAAGTTGGGTTTTCAGCAATTCGGCACTTTCATTCATATACCTGGAAGGCATTTCCTCCAAGCCGATTTCAAGCAGCAGGCTGCGTTTATTCATGATCTCCCGTCTCCTTTGCTGTTTGATGCAGAATCGGGAAGCCGAGCTTCTCCCGCTCCTCGTAGAACGTTTTGGCAACGGTCCGCGCCATCGTTCTCATCCGGCCGATGTAGCCGGTTCTTTCTGTAACCGAAATCGCTCCTCTAGCATCGAGAAGGTTGAAAACATGAGAGCATTTCAAGATATAGTCATAGGCCGGATGAACAAGGCCATGCTCCATCTGCTTTTTCGCTTCCGCTTCATAGATCCCGAACAACTTGAACAGCATCTCTTGATCAGATGTTTCAAACGCATATTTGGAATGCTCGAATTCCGGCTGGAGAAAAATATCCCGGTATGTGAAATCGTCAGTCCATTGCAGGTCAAACACGTTTTCTTTTTCTTGGATATAGGAAGCGAGGCGCTCCAGTCCGTATGTCAGTTCAACCGACACCGGCTTGCACTCAAGGCCGCCGACTTGCTGGAAATAGGTGAACTGGGTCACTTCCATTCCATCCAGCCATACTTCCCAACCAAGACCGGCACATCCGAGAGACGGGTTCTCCCAGTTGTCCTCGACAAAGCGGATATCATGCTCAAGCGGGTCGATGCCAAGCGCGCGGAGCGAATCAAGGTACAGCTCTTGAATATTATCCGGTGACGGCTTCATGATCACCTGGAATTGATGGTGCTGGTACAAGCGGTTCGGGTTTTCCCCGTATCTTCCGTCAGCAGGCCTTCTGGAAGGCTCCACATAGGCAACATTCCATGGCTCCGGGCCGATAGCGCGCAAGAAAGTGTACGGACTCATCGTACCAGCGCCTTTTTCGACATCATATGCTTGCATAAGGATACAGCCTTGCTCTGACCAGTGCTTTTGAAGCGTCAAAATCATTTCCTGAACGTTCATGCATTAACATCCCTTCTCTGATTAAGTACAAAAAACAGTTTCCTCAGGATGAGGCCGGATGAACGCAAAAAACTCCCGTTCCCATGCTTACATCCTAAGCATAGGGACGAGAGTTTACCCGCGGTTCCACCCTATTTGCCGCAAAAAGCGGCCATCTTCATAAAAACCCGCTCCGGAATGCCCTTCCCTGGTGCCTGCTCTCCGGCTCCCACTATCCCGGATTCGCTATAAAACAGACGAGCCAAGTACTCTTTTCCATCAATGCGGAGACTATTTTTCATTCATATACGTAAAATAGCTGATAAAGCGAGATTTGTCAACCATCTCCACTTCAAAGGGAGTTAAAGACGGTCTTTCAAGTCACCAAGAGAATCAAGGAATTTCCGCGATTTCAGAAAAAGTCCGGAGTATTCATCATAATATAGTGAAATCGCCCTTTTCAGTTCCTGCTTTGTCTCCTCGCTGACGGAAATATTGCCAAGCTGCTGCAGGTCGTAATAATAAAAAAGCCGAAGCAGCCTGATCGCTTTCTGGGAAAGCGGCAGATAATACGGATCCTTTTCCATGCATTGTTCACAGATCAGCCCGTTTTCCCGGATCGAGAAGCCGAAGCGGGATTCCGTGTTTCCGCAGACGGCACACTCATTCATGACCGGATAAAGCCCAAGGACATTCAACATTTTCATTTCAAAGATATGGATGATAATGTCTGGGTCGAACCCCTCGCTTATGTTATGGAGTGTCTGGTAAAGCAGTTCAAACAAAAAGGGATTCGGCTCCCTGTCTCCCGTGCCCTTATCAAGCAATTCGACAACATAGGAGGCGTAGGCCGTCTTGAAAATATCTTCCCTCAATCCCCTGAGAGAAGAGAGGACTTCTCCTTGCTGGAGGGCGGCCAGGCCCCTGCCAGTCTGCAGGAGAAATTGGGCATGGGTGAACAGCTGGGAAATACCGGCGAGGCGGCTGCTCGGCTTTTTCGCGCCCCTCGCCATGCCGCCGATTTTGCCGGCTTCCCGGCTGAAGATCGTAACAATTTTATCGGACTCCCCATAATCGGTCGTCCGGATAATAATTCCTTCAAACTTTTGAAGCATGCTCTTCACCCTTTCACAGCAACAGCTGCCTATTGGGCGACAAATGAGGATCAAGGAATCGGATAATCAATTTCCCCCGCAGCTTCCTCGACTGGCAGAATCTTCATGTGCTCTTCCTTTTCAAGTTCCTTCAGAAGCAAGTACGTGTCAACGCTGCCTGTTTCTTTAAAAACTTTCCATGTGAACTCATACATCGATAATCCCGCCTTTCCATCTCGTAATGATGAATTTCATTCTTATTTTAGCCACTTGGACGGGGACAATTCAGCGTAAAATTTGCTAACTGCATGACGGTTGACTTCCGCATGAACTCTTGGATTAGTATTCATCTTCCTTGAAACCATAGTCTTTCAACAGGGATGACTTGTTGCGCCAGTCTTTTTGGACTTTCACCCACAGCTCGAGGAACACCTGGGATCCAAGAAGGTGCTCAATGTCTTTCCTTGCAAGCTGTCCGATTTCTTTAAGCATCTTTCCTTGCTTGCCGATGACGATCCCTTTCTGGGAATCCCGTTCGACGATGATCGTTGCCATAACATGAACGAGCTCTTTGTCCGGCTTTTTCTCCATCTTGTCGATTAATACAGCGATCGAGTGCGGGATTTCCTCCCTCGTCAGATGAAGCGCTTTCTCCCTGATAAGCTCTGACACAATGAACCGTTCCGGATGATCCGTGATCTGGTCTGCAGGATAAAACTGCGGTCCCTCAGGAAGTAATTCTTTCAGTGTTCCCAGCAGCCTGTCGACATTTGTTCCTTCCAGCGCAGAAATGGGCACGATCTGCTCGAAATCATAAAGCTCCTTATACTGCTCGATCAGCGGCAGCAATTCATCCGGGTGGAGCTGGTCGATTTTATTGACGACGAGAAATACAGGCGTCTTGACATCTTTGAGCTTTTCGATAATGAACTCATCCCCGCGGCCAAAGCCTTCGACAGCGTTGATGACAAACAGGATCACATCAACTTCCCTCAGTGTATTGGTGGCAAGCTTCATCATGAAGTCTCCGAGTTTGTGCTTCGGCTTATGGATTCCCGGTGTGTCGATGAAAATCATCTGGGCATCATCTGTTGTCAGGACACCCTGCACCTTGTTCCTCGTTGTTTGCGGTTTGTCGCTCATAATGGCGATCTTTTGTCCGACAACCCTGTTCAGGAAAGTTGATTTTCCGACATTCGGACGCCCAATAATGGAGATAAAACCTGATTTATACTGATTTGTTGTATTATTCACCATGCAGATCCTCCGGCATGAAGGCAAATGGGAGCAATTGCTCTACTGTTACTTCCTTCATATCCCCTTTTCCGTTGGACAAAACAACTTTCATATCTTTCGGACACAGCTCTGCAATGACTTGCCTGCAAGCTCCGCATGGAGGTACCGGCCTTGCCGTATCCGCCACAACCGCGAGCTGGACAAATTTCGTGTCACCTTCCGAAACCGCTTTGAACAACGCAGTCCTTTCAGCGCAGTTGCCGACTCCGTATGCGGCATTCTCTATATTGCAGCCATGGTAGACTTTTCCGTCTTCCGTGAGGAGCGCAGCGCCTACCGGAAACTTCGAATACGGCACATAGGCCTTCTCTTTCGCCAGTATGGCTTCTTTAATCAGGTCTTCAGCATTCATGAAAAAACCCCTTTGCATTCATAATTTTATTTTACTATATCCGCAAGAAAAAAGTTATAAAATCCACAAAGATTTTTGATTATTTCAAACAATTGATCTTCCTGTCCCTTTTCAAGCTGTGAAAATAGTTTATCGCAAAGGGAGGCAAGATTCAAACATGGGTGAGCCTTCCATTAACAATTAACCAATATCGAGGGATCGTCTCGGAGGATAACTCTTTTGTGGCCGAGCAGCATAGAAAAGGAAAAGGTGTGACATATATTTCGAACAAAAAAAGCCCGTTTCCTTAGGAGGGAACGCGCTCTGAATAAAATCGATTTTAAAAGAAGTCCATCATTTTAGGGCCGAAGATGACGGCGGCTGCCAGGACGGAAAAGATGGCAAAAACGAGAACTGCCGCGGCTGCCATGTCTTTTGCCTGCTTTGCCAGCGGGTGGATGTCCTCTGTGCTGAGGTCGATCGCCTTCTCAATCGCCGAATTCACCAGTTCAAGCGCCCATACCCCAAAAATGCACAGCAGCAGAAATAGCCATTCTACTGCACTAACCCGAAAAACAATGCCCGCAAGGACGGTAAGAACAGAGGCGATCAAATGGATCTGCATGTTCTTTTCTGTCCTCGCCGCATAAAGAAATCCGGAAATGGCATGGTGAAAAGAAGCGGTAAGCCGCCTGGGGGAAAAGACTCCCCTCTTATCTTCCAAGACCGAATCCCTCTAAAATCGCTCTTTGGCGGCCGAACATTTTTTCCTCATCTTCGGGATTCATATGGTCATACCCGAGAAGATGAAGCAAGCCATGGACCGCCAAGAAGCCGAGCTCCCGCTCAAATGAATGGCCATATTCCTCAGCCTGTTCGATTGTCCGATCAACGGAAATAATGATGTCTCCGAGCGTCCGCGGGATGCCGGCACCGGTAATTTCGATTTCTCCTTCGCCCATTTCTTCCAAAGCGAACGAGATGACATCCGTTGGCTGGTCTTTCCCCCGATAATCACGGTTGATCTCCCTGATCCGTTCATTGGACACGACAGTGACGGACAGCTCAATAGCGCCTTGCAAGTCCTCCTGTTCAGCTGCGTAGCCAAGAAGCCTTTCAAGCAGGTTCACATTTTCTTCTTTCAGAGTGTCTGTTTCATCTATGAAATCAATTTCCAACTCCATCATTAACCACCTTCTGCTGTTTGAAATCCGGATATTCGATCCGCGAGTGAAAAATCCCGTTCAATGTTTCACAGAACGTTCGCTTTACGATTTCCAGTTCTTTTAATGTAATATCACATTCATTAAACTGTCCGTCAAGCAGCTTGTCTTGGACGATATTATGGACGAGAAGGCGAATCTGCCCCGAAGTCGGGTGTTTCATCGAACGAACTGCTGCTTCTACGCTATCAGCCAGGCTGATAATCGCTGTTTCCTTTGTCTGCGGCTTTGGCCCTGGATACCGGTAGTCCTCCTCCTGCAAATCAGGATTCTTTTCTTTCGCTTTGTAATAAAAGAACTTAAGAAGGCTTGTGCCATGATGCTGTTCCGCGATGTCGACAATCTCCTTCGGCAGTTTGTGCTTCCTCAGCACCTCCGCTCCGTCCACTGCATGGGCAACAATGATATCCCTGCTTGTCTCTGGCGGAAGCCGGTCATGCGGGTTGTCATGCCCCATTTGGTTTTCGATGAAAAAGTGCGGCCGCTTCGTCTTGCCGATATCATGGTAATAACAGCCGACACGGGCAAGGAGCCCATTTGCGTCTATTGCCTCACAAGCAGCTTCTGCCAGATTTGCGACCATTACACTGTGATGATACGTGCCGGGAGCTTCCATCAGGATTTTTTTCAGCAGCGGATGGTTCGGGCTTGATAATTCAATCAGCCGGATCGTCGATAAGACGCCGAAGCCTGCCTCAAAATACGGCAGCAAGCCCATCGTCAGAATGGCCGAAATGATGCCGGAGCCGATTGCATAAAGAATATAGTAAAAGTACTCCGCCATCTCAAACTGCCCGCCGCCCATCAAGGTCAAGAACAGCATCAGGCCGATATTCGTCACAGAGACAAGCAAGCCTGAGCGCAAGATCCGGTTCCGGCCATTGCGTTCCCCCAAAAATAGGCTGCCCGCCATACCGCTGAACAAGATATACATGGCGACCTCCACATCAATCGTTCCTGATATGCCATCATGGAAGATGATGCTGCCGCATGCTGCAAGCAAGATCGCCATCATCAAAGCAAGCCGCTCATTGAGCATAATTTTGACGAGCATCGGCATCATGGCAGCCGGGAAAACGAATGCGATGCCGTACAAGCCGACCTCTTCCAACAGTCCGATGATTTTCATTAAAATAAGAGAAAGGATGAAAATGACACTGACAAGCAGCAGGTAATTCTGCTTCCTTTCCTCGGAAACGTTCAGACGGGAAAAGTGCAGATACAGCGCACCGATGGAAAGAATAACAAATAGGAGCAGGCCGACAATTGGCTTGATTGTCGGATTGCTTTTCAGGAGCCCGAGCATTTCCAATTGGCGGTAAATTTCCCTGTCGATCAAATGCCCTTCCTGAACAATGATCTGTCCCTGAAGAATTTTGACCGGCTCAACAGATGCTCTTGCCTGTTCCCGTCTTTCATCGGTTAAACCTGGATCATACAGTTCATTGGGCACGATCGCATATGTCCCCAGTTCTCTTGCGGCAGCGAGCAGGTCGTCAGGCAGTCCTGTGATTTGCACACTTGTGCTATCCTTCACTCGCTGCAGCTGCTCTTCACGAATCTTACCGGCCATCGTCGTTTCCACACTGCGAATGACGGTGTTCTTCGTCTTGGCCAAATTTCCTTGGCTCGCATCCAGCAGTGTGGTCAATGTCTTATCCGAAACGGAATCCGTAATATCCTCAGATACATTGGCGGTCAGCTTGCTTTTTAATGTTTTCAGGCGGTTCTGAATTGAAGGTGCAGCATTCTCCATCTCAGCCTCGCCATCTGTTCCAGCAGAGACTTTGTTATACTCATGGTTCGTTTCCTTAACATAATCAAAGATCGACCCGATCAGCGAAATTCTGTGCTGGGCCGTCTCTTTCTTGAATACATACACCCTGTCCACATTGTCGGCAGCAATTTCCCGCTCCTCTTCCGTCTTCGCTTCATCTTCGACGGTTTTTGGTGAACGGATTGTTTTATCAGCGACCGAGAACTGTTCAATGTCATACGTTTCCGGTTTCACATTGTGGTACAATACGCCGAATAACACGAGCGCAAGCACTCCATAAATGATAGCGGTGAAAACTTTATAGCTTAGAAACGTTCGAACCTTATTCAGATGCGATTGAAAGTTCATATAAGCCTCCATCTAAAGCGTTTTCCTCTTAACTTGATGATAGCAGGTTTTTCGCGTGAATACATCAACAATTGGGAAATTTCCCATGCCATCGACACGAATTCTGCCAGACGATGCGGGGAATTGGAATCAATAGGGAGGTGGCATATGAGGGGAATTCGCTTTCAGCTTGGCAGAGGCTGTTGTTGTTTGATACGGATACGCCAAGACGAGAGGAATCTTGATTCTTCGAGTCTAAGCCTTCTCTGGCGATTTCAGCCTGAAAGGGTGAATCCCAAAGTCTTCATCCAATGCAAAAAGGGCTGTTCATTAGCCGATCTTTCCGACTTTCTGAACAGCCCTGGATAAAAGCAGCAGACCGCTCCTACTGCCCTGCCAGCGTGTCATTTTTTTCGTACGCATCAATGATCCGCGCCACAAGTGGATGGCGGACAACATCGCTTTGGTTCAAATGGATGAAGGAGACGCCTTTGACATCGTGCAGGATCATTTCCGCTGCGACGAGTCCGGACCGGGCTCCTTTCGGTAAATCGACTTGGGTGGAATCCCCGGTGATGACCATTTTCGAACCAAAGCCAAGGCGGGTCAGAAACATTTTCATCTGCGCCTGCGTCGTGTTTTGCGCCTCGTCCAAAATGACGAAGGCGTCGTCCAGTGTTCTTCCGCGCATGTAGGCAAGGGGCGCGATTTCGATTGTTTCCCGGTCAATCAGTCTTTGCGTATGCTCTGCGCCGAGAACATCGTGGAGCGCATCGTATAACGGCCGCAAATAGGGGTCAACCTTTTCCTTTAGGTCTCCCGGCAGGAACCCGAGACTTTCGCCCGCTTCAACCGCCGGCCGTGTCAAAATGATTTTGTTTACTTTATTGTTGCGGAGAGCATTCACCGCCATGACGACGGCAAGATAGGTTTTCCCCGTTCCCGCCGGCCCGATTCCGAAAATCAGGTCATGCTTCCGGATGGCATCAATATAATGGCGCTGTCCAAGCGTTTTTACCCTGATCGCCTTTCCTTTCGTGTTGCGGGCGATCTCTTCTTCGAAAAGATCAGAGAAATAGTCGATCCGGTTCTGCTTCGCCATTTGAACCGCGTAAGCTGCATCACGCTCGCCGATATTCATTCCGCGACGTATGACAAGCAGCAGCTGCCCGATCACTTCTCCGGCAAGCTCAGCTTGTTCCGGTTCCCCTGTAATGGAAAGCGTTCCGCCTCTTGTGACGATGGCCACACCGAACTCCTCTTCCAGCAATTTCAGGTTTACATCTCCATTGCCGAGCAGGACAACCGCTTCATCTGTGTTTTCTAGTTCAATTTTGACTGTGAAATTTTGTTGTTCGGACATTCGCTAGTCTCCTTGGATAATCGGTTTTTCTTCCGCTATATTTTCAATGATTTGATAATGTACTGTCAGCTTCACTTTACCATTGTCGACATTTTCATGCAAAATATATTCTTTGTCGATTCTGGCATCTTCGGGAATGGTCTTCTTCACGTCCATCCGGGCAAGCTCCAATGCTGCCTCAATCGCTTCTTTCTTTTCCAGAGAACGGGGGATTTCCTCGTTTTCCCGGAATATATGTTTCTCATAGCTGAACGGTGTCTTCCAGCCGAAAAGCTGGACCGGCCGCTCGTCAATTTCCTCGACGAACGACTTGAATTCTGGCTTGGCGAACCCCCAAACCGGAACCCGCCAGTTCCATGCTTTTACGATATGCTTCCTCATTTCAGCTCCGCTGTATACACTGAACAGCGTCTCAAGCGGATACTCGACATCTGTCTGATACCATGTTTTTCCCCATACCTTTCCGGTCGAGGCAACGAGTCTTTGCCCGTCGTCCAGGCCGATTACTCCTGATACGAGCAGCTGTCCCGGCTGGACATATTGGTTGACTTTAACAAGCGGTTTCCCTTTTTCCACGAATAAGTTGGCAATGACCGCCTTTTTCTTTGCGACTAAATTCCGGGGACCGCTCACTTCAATTTTCTTCGGTTCATTTTTTTCCACGACCTGGAAGTGGAAGGTTGTCCCCTTTAACTCTACCCCGACCCATGTAATATTATCCATCCTCTCCGTCAGTTTCCGTTGAATTGTCTCCGGATGATCGTTTTTCCAGTGAGAGGTGCCGACCTTGACCCCAAGCTTGTCCAACTCCTTTCGCATCTTATGCTCGGTCTCCGGTGAGGCGCCTTGGATTTGAATGCCCCATGTAATATTGGATAAGACAAGCGCTATTGCAAAAAAGAGGACAGCCCCTACGAAAAATCCGCTGTTTTTCTGCAGGCGCTTTGTTAAGAACGGCAATCCTTCCCCCCTTGCAAACGAAATACGGCATTCATGCTTCCTTGCCGCTCTCCGCAGCTTATGGACATCTTTCAGCGGTATATAAAAAGTCAGGAGCTGGTCTTTTTTTCTTTTTACGTGCCAAATGGAAAGACCGGAGCGGGTCAATTGATTAAGGAGCCGCTCTAGGCCTTTTCCTTCAGCTTGTACCTTCACCCTGCCTGCCAAAAATGTAAGCCATTGATTTTTCAACATCCCCATCTCCTATTCTTCCAGATACCTGACTTCTTCGATCTTCCCTTCGAGCAAAATTTCCTCAGGCAGAATGGTCTTGATCACAAATGAGTTTCCTTTCACGAGAAGCTGCCCCTGCTTGAGAAGTAGCCTGATCTCTTTGTCAGTAAAGGTAAGAAGCCCCCGATGGTTTTCTATATAAATATGGAGCTGCCCGACCATGGTCACTCTAGGGAGGTCCATGAGCACATCCGCAGGGAGGTCCATTTTCTTCGTGATCCACGACCTGATTCTTTCTGTCATTTTCCTGGCCATAAAATAGACTCCCCCTTTCCTCACGTATATGTATATGGTCAATTATCGGGAGTTTAGAATGGCGGCTTACATTATTCATATTCAAGGATGCTCCTGTTATGCGGAAAAAACAGGGGCGTGGAGGGCGAATAAGAAAAAAACAAAAAGCCCCATTCGTTCCCGCCGGGCAGGAACAAATGGGGCTTGCACAATTTTATCTTCTTGGCATGTGATAGGGATTTTTGGCTCTCGGCTTTCCGAGCACTTCCGCCATGATAATGCCGTTCAGAACTTCTCTTTGGCTGAATTCAGGCAGCCCGCCCTGATCTGGGCTGTTGCCTGCGTCCAGAGCCGGCGCCGTGCTGGCAGCTGTCTGTTTCAATTTCTCGGCGCGTGCCAGCAGCCTTTCTTCTTCACGTTTCAATTCCCGCATCTTCTCGGCGGCCGCCCGCTCCTGCATCTCAAGATCGGGACGCGATTTTGCGAGCATTGCCTCGGCTGCTTCCTTCAGGGATTGGAACCCCTTCGACATCGGCTGATTCGGGAAGCCCTGGGCAGGTGTCGGGAAGGGCTTGAATTCACGTTTGTCCTCTTCGATTTCATACTCTTCCTGTTCAGCCGTCTGATGCTGCGGCCGTGAAGGCTCATTTCTTCGGACCGGAGGCTTTTCCGGTTTTTTGTTGCGGTTGAACAGAAAGCTCAATATGGCAATGATGATAATCGGCAAAAACTGTTCCACTGCAAAACCTCCTTCCCATTATCGCTTGCCTGTATTATTCGGGCTTGCGGTTTTGCGGCTTGTTGGACATTTTGCTGATTGAATCACGCATATCCGTATCGGCATCGATGTTTTTCAATGAGTAGTAGTCCATGACGCCAAGCTTTCCGCCCTTCAGCGCATCTGCCATTGCAAGCGGAACCTCCGCTTCGGCTTCGACGACTTTCGCTCTCATCTCTTCGACGCGCGCCTTCATCTCTTGCTCATTCGCTACCGCCATCGCTCTTCTTTCTTCCGCTTTCGCCTGGGCGATTTTCTTGTCCGCTTCTGCTTGGTCAGTCTGAAGCTGGGCACCGATGTTTTTGCCGATGTCCACATCCGCGATATCGATCGAAAGAATTTCAAAAGCCGTTCCGGCATCGAGGCCTTTTGAAAGGACTGTCCGGGAAATCATGTCCGGGTTTTCCAGCACCTTTTTATGGTTATCGCTTGAACCGATTGTAGAGATGACGCCTTCGCCGACACGGGCGATGACCGTATCTTCCCCGGCTCCACCGACGAGACGCTCGATATTCGCGCGCACGGTGATTCTCGCTTTCGCCTTCACTTCGATCCCGTCCATTGCCACACCAGCGATGAATGGTGTTTCTATAACCTTCGGGTTAACACTCATTTGAACGGCTTCCAACACGTCACGTCCGGCAAGGTCAATTGCCGCTGCCCGTTCAAACGTCAATTCAATATTCGCACGCTGGGCTGCAATCAGGGCGTTGACGACCCTGTCAACATTACCTCCTGCTAGATAGTGGCTCTCCAGCTGATTTGTTGCAACATTTATGCCTGCTTTATGGGCCTTAATGAGCGGATTGACGACACGCCCAGGAATAACCCGACGTAGTCTCATTCCAATAAGTGTAAAAATTCCGATTCTGACTCCTGCCGCAAGGGCCGAAATCCAGAGGCCGATCGGTACGAATGTAAAGATGATCGAGAGAATAATAATCCCCACTACGATCGCCACTAGCAAAAAGATTGTTTCTGGTCCAAATACCATGCTGATTTTTCCTCCTTGGCTTTATATATATAATTCTACCCGGTTGAGGGGGACATCCCTCCCGTATTGGCGCGGGATGGAGGGATGTCGGTCAGTGCCGGCTACACTTCCCTGACGACAATCCGGGAACCCTCCACTTTGACCACCTTGATGTCTGTGTCTGATTCAATGAATCGGCCTTCCGCCACAACATCAAGGCGCTCATCATCGACCACCACCGTCCCGGATGGACGCAAAGCAGTCACCGTTTTTCCTGTCCTGCCAATCAGGTCAAGGCGATTTACGTTCGAAACATATCCACTTTCTGTGTTTGTCGAGTCGGTTAAAATAAGCTTTTTGAATATATTCATACGTTTACCAAACACCTTTATCATAATAATAATGGATAGTGCGGCGAGCAGCAGCGCAACCGCTACAGAAACCGCCATGTGAGCAACATTCCCGCCGGCCAGGAATAGGCTGCCAACGACAGCAAGGGTGCCAAGCGTACCGGCTATGCCGCCTGCAAGGAAAAACTCTGCAGCGATGAGAAGAACGCCGAGTACGAACAGGATCAGCGTTTCATACCCTGCGAGGCCCGCTACATAATGCCCGTAAAAGAACAGCAGCAAGGCGCTGACTCCCATGCCCCCCGGCAGGCCGAAGCCCGGTGAATAAAGCTCCAGAACAAGGCCGATGCTTGCGATTGAGAGCAGGATCGGAACAACAATCGGATTCGTGATAAACCTTGCCAGTTGCTCTGCAAAGGACAGCTCAACTTGGTGGACATCACTTTCGGAATACCCTAATTGCTTGACAAGGGCAGACAGGTTTTTGACCGTCCCTTCCGAGTATTTGACTTTCTCCGCCTTCTCGGATGTGAGCGTCAGCAGTTTTCCGTTCTTCTTCAAATCGGGCAAATCGATATCGGCAGTGGCCATCGCCAAGGCAATTTGAGGGTCACGCCCGCTTTGCATCGCAGCGCCTTCCATCTCGGCCAGCCACATGCTTTCCGCCTTCTCCCCAGCCGTATTGCCTGTCGACGCCTCAATGATGGCAGATGCACCCATCGTCGCGGATGGGGCCATATAAATCTCGTTCGACCGCAGCGCGAGGTACGATCCTGCTGAAAGCGCCCAAGTATCGACGTAGGCAACCGTCTTGATCTTTGTATCTGACATACGGTTGCCGATTTTCACAGCCGCATCAACTGACCCGCCTGGCGTATGCATATCAAAGATGATCACTTCCGCCTTATTCTTCTCAGCCTCGCCGATCGCCCTGTCCAGAAACGCGTACAGCCCTTTCTCTACTTCCCCTTCAATCGGAATCACGTAGACCTTCGCATCCTTCTCTGCGGCCTGTACGAAGAGGACCGGCAAAAAAGAGACAGCGATAAGACAAAATAACGCAACAATCCGTTTCACATCATTCCCCCCTTCAAAATGTTTTCAAAGCTTAACAGTAAGCGGGCAGACAGGACGATGATAACGGCTGTTCGATTGCCCAGCCTGATGGATCCGCAGCAGCTTCTGCCGTATTGCTCGCGCCGGACAGCCCCTCCGGAATAAAAGTATATGCATCATTTCACAACGATGTCTTCCGCCGTTGCTCTTTTCTACGTTTTAGATAGAAAAAGGTTTCAAAAAATATGCTACTTTAAGTATAACGTATCTCTGTCCAGAAATCTGTTCGGTTATGTACATTTCCTGAAAAGTTTGAGGCTTTCCAGGCATATGAAAAAACCGGCAGCAAAAATGCCTGCCGGTTTTGCGACTGCTGATTATGATAGATGCCTTTGGACAAGTTTGCTCACAGTCGAGCCGTCCGCTTTGCCTTTTACTTTCGGCATGAGGGCGGACATCACTTTGCCCATATCCGCTTTCGAAGAGGCGCCTGTTTCAGCGATGGTCTCTTTGACGATCGCCTCCACTTCCTCGTCTGAAAGCTGTTCTGGCATATATATATTCACAAAAGCCAGTTCACTTTGAACTTTTTCCACAAGGTCATGACGACCTGCTTTTTCAAATTCATGGAGGGAGTCTTTACGTTGCTTTACTTCGCGAGAAAGGACTGTCAACTCTTCTTCTTCCGTCAGTTGTTGCTTGCCAAGCTTAATGGCTTCATTTTGCATGGCTGCCTTCAGCATCCGAATGACAGAGAGCTTTTCTTTTTCTTTGTTTTTCATCGCTTGTTTCATATCTTCGTTTAAACGACCGAGAAGACTCATTACTTATAGCACCCTCTTTAGAACTTGCGCTTTCTTGCAGCTTCGGATTTTTTCTTGCGTCTTACGCTTGGTTTTTCATAAAATTCGCGCTTTCTGTATTCTTGTAAAGTTCCTGTTTTAGAAACTGTACGTTTGAAGCGGCGAAGAGCATCTTCAAGCGATTCGTTTTTACGAACAACTGTTTTTGACATCTCTCTTTCCCTCCCTCCGAACATAGCGATAACATGTTCACACATGGCATGAACCATGTACTTTGCAATTATAATATAATGCTTTTATCCGGTCAACAATCTTTATTCAAAAACTGCCGAGAGGAACTATTGGCATGTCCTTCTCCGACTGATCATATGTATACAGGAGAGGTGGTTGGACGTGCTATATTTATTTCTTTTCATTTTATTTGCGGGCTGCTTCATCCTCGGAATGGTCTGGATGAGGGTCGGGCTCTTCAACCTGTCTGGCAGCAGGATCGAGCGTATGCTCCGGCAAGTTACCGGAACGCCGCTGAAAGGGATGGCGGCCGGAATTGTGATGACTGGACTGCTCCAGAGCAGCTCGGCCGTAACCGTCATTGCTGTCGGGCTCGTTTCCGCCAGGATTCTAACCTTTCCGCAGACGATCGGCATCATCCTCGGAACGAATATCGGTTCGACCATTCTGCTTGAAATTTTCACTTTCGATCTCTCTCGTATTATCGTTCCCGCACTTGCGGCCGGTCTTTTGCTCCAATGTTTCCGGAAACCCATGTTGAAAAGTATCGGCTTTATCTTTCTTGGCATCGGCATCATCTTCGCCTCGATGAACGGCTTCGAATGGCTTTCCGAGCCGCTGGCCAGCATCGATTATGTCCAGGGCTTTATCGCTGCGATGGGAGCAAGCAAGGTGCTGGCGCTTCTGACTGGAACGCTGATGACGGCCGTTATCCAGTCGAGCACCGTAATGACCGGGATTGCGATGAGCTTCCTCTCCTCCGGCACACTCGGGATTGAGACAGGGATCGCGATCATGTTCGGCGCAAATGTCGGCACATGCTCCACCGCTCTTTTCGCCAGTCTTGGAGCAGGGCGAGAAGCGCGCCTGACAGCCTTTGCCCATTTGTGGCTCAATCTTGGCGGTGTAATGCTGTTCTGGTTCCTGATCCCGGCTCTCGCCGCCTTGAGCGGCTATCTGTCTCCTTTGCCGGAGACACAGCTTGCCCATGCGAGCGTCCTCTTTAATATCATCTGTTCCCTCCTTGTCCTTCCTTTTGCTGGCACATTCGGAAAGATGATTGAACGATTACACGGGAAACGAAAAGGATGAGGCAAATGCCTCATCCCTTTTTAGTAATCAGATTCTCCTTGAAGCCCCTTGGCAATAGAGACGCCAGAGCTTGCCCCAATTCTTGTTGCCCCTGCTTCAACCATCGCTTTCACATCATCAAGGCTCCTGACGCCGCCTGAAGCTTTGACGCCGATGTCCGGACCGACAGTTTTTCTCATCAAGGCTACATCTGCCGCTGTTGCCCCGCCTGTAGAAAATCCGGTTGATGTTTTGACGAAATCCGCTCCGGCTTTCACTGCGAGCCTGCATGCCAATTCTTTTTCCTCATCGGTCAAAAGACACGTCTCGATAATCACCTTTACGAGCGCCTTGCCTCTCGCTGCAGCGCATACAGTCGCGATGTCCTGCTCAGCCTTTTCCTCGTCTCCACTTTTCAAAGCGCCGATATTCAGCACCATATCGATTTCCTGAGCGCCATTTTCAATCGCATTTTTCGCTTCAAATGCTTTTGTTTCTGTTGTGCTTGCGCCGAGCGGGAAGCCGATGACGGTGCAGACCTTTACATCGGTATCATGCAGCAGCGAACTGGCATTTGCCACCCAAGCGGGATTGACGCAGACAGAAGCAAAGTGGTATTCCTTCGCCTCTTGGCAAAGTTTTTCGATTTGTTCCTTCGTTGCATCCGCCTTCAGCAATGTATGATCGATCAATGACAAAAGATTTTCCGCCATAGTGTCCAGCTCCCTTCAATTTATCATGCCTGTCTATTCTATCAAAAAAGCCGCAGCCTGTAAGCTGCGGCTCCTCCGCTCAAACAACCAATGTACGGTGTTCGGACGCTGTTTCATCTTCCATGACGCGGACGAACTGTCCTTCATTGTATGGATAGCCTGCTTTTGTGATTTTCACTTTCACAAGCTTGCCGACCATTTCCTCCGTTGCCGGGAAGACAACTTTCAGATAGTTATCAGTATAGCCTTCATAAAGACCGCTGTCAGGGTCTTCCTTGTAACGCTCTTCAGGAATGACTTCCAGTACTTCATTTTCGAAGCGTGAAGCATATTCCTTCGCCAACTGGTCCGAAAGCTCGATCAGCCTGTGGACGCGGTCATTTTTGATATTTTCGTCAATCTGGTCTTCCATTCTTGCAGCAGGCGTGCCTGTCCGCTTGGAATATGGGAAAACGTGAAGCTCGGAGAATCCATGTTCTTCAATGAACCGGTATGTCTCCATGAACTCCTCTTCCGTCTCGCCTGGGAAGCCGACGATGACGTCCGATGTAATCGCCAATCCCGGCAGCGCTTTTTTCAAAAGTTCGAGGCGCTCAGCGAAAAATTCCATCGTATATTTCCGGCGCATCCTTTTCAACACGGTGTTCGAACCGGATTGGAGCGGAATATGGAGATGGCGGACAACAAGCTTCGAGTCGTTGATCACTTGGATCACTTCATCTGTCAGCTGGCTCGCCTCGATAGAAGAAATGCGGATCCGCTTCAGGCCTTTCACCTGTGCTTCCATATCGCGGAGGAGAGCAGCAAGGTTATAGTCCTTCATGTCTTCTCCGTATCCGCCTGTATGGATCCCTGTCAGGACGATTTCTTTATATCCGGCATCAACAAGCTGCTGTGCCTGGCGAATCACTTCCTGCGGGTCGCGTGAACGCATCAGACCGCGTGCCCACGGAATAATACAGAATGTGCAGAAATTGTTGCAGCCTTCCTGGATTTTCAGGGAAGCCCTTGTCCGGTCCGTAAATGCCGGCACGTCCAATTCTTCATATACGCGGTTTTTCATAATATTGCCGACGCCATTGATCGGCTGGCGTTCCTGCTTGAATTGCTCGATATAACCAAGCATCTTCGTCCGGTCCTGTGTTCCGACAACAATGTCCACTCCCGGAATCGCCATGATTTCCGCAGGGGAAGTCTGGGCGTAGCAGCCCGTAACACAGATCACCGCATCCGGATTGCTGCGGATCGCCCGGCGGATCACCTGCCGGCTTTTCTTGTCTCCCGTATTTGTTACGGTACAAGTATTGATAACGTATACGTCCGCACGGCTTTCAAAATCGACGCGTTCGTACCCTTGATTTTTAAACAACTGCCAAATTGCTTCAGTTTCATAATGGTTTACTTTACAACCTAATGTATGAAAGGCAACTAGTGACATATGATCACCTCATTAATTCAAAATGATAGGAAATGGCCGCAAGCGCATATAGCGGCGCGGTTTCCGTCCGTAAAATCCTTGGTCCAAGTCCGCAGAGAACAAATCCCGCTTCTTTTAGCGTCTCTGCTTCCTTTTCCGACAAACCGCCTTCCGGGCCGAACACGATCAGTATCTCGTCGCCGGGTGCAGCGGAAGACAGCACCTTGGCAAAGCTGCGCTGTTCCCCTAGCTTTGCCTCTTCTTCAAAAGCGGCGATTTTCTTATCATACGATCCGGCCAGTGAGAGAAGCCCCTTAAAGGAGACTGGCTGTTCGATGGCAGGAACAGACTGCCGGTGCGACTGCTCAGCCGCCTCTTTGGCAATCTTCCTCCAGCGCTCAGCCTTTTTGGCCGCTTTTTTCTCTTCCCATTTTACAACGGAGCGGCTTGCAATAAAAGGGATAAAGCTGGAAGCTCCCATCTCAGTCCCTTTCTGGATGATCCATTCTAATTTATCCCCTTTTGGCAACCCGCTCGCAATTGTCACCTTCACCGGGAGCTCTTTTTGCTGCTCTTCCCATCCAGTGATCGCCACTTCGGCAGAGTCCTCCCCGATCAGGGTAACCTCGGCCAATGCCGTCTTTCCGTCAGGGTAAGAGATCCATACTTTATCGCCCGGCTTCATCCGCATCACCCTCGCGAGATGGTGGAACGATTCACCCGTGATCTCCTCGGATGACTGTCCTTTATATTCGCTGTCGAGAAAATATCTTTGCATTTCGGCACCTCATTTGCGTCTCGCCACAAGCGCAACCCAGTCTTCCATCGTCAATGTTTCCTCTATTTCAAAGCCTGCCTTCATAATGGCATCCTTCACTTCGTTTTTCTTGTGATGGATGATGCCTGACGTGATAAAAAGACCGCCTGGCTTGACAACATTTGCCGCATCCTCAGTAAACAGCAGAATCACTTCGGCCAGGATATTGGCAACAACAATATCCGCCTGTTCATCAATTCCTTGAAGCAGATTGCCCTGTTTCACTTCAACGACCTTGTCGACATGGTTGAGTTCGACATTCTCGGCAGCAGATCTTACGGCTACTTCATCCAGATCCAGTGCGGTAACATGGGATGCCCCAAGCATCGCTGCGGCAATGCTCAGCACGCCTGAGCCTGTGCCGACATCGACGATCCGGTCATTTTTCCTGACGGCATTTTCAAGCGCCTGGATGCACATGACCGTTGTCGGGTGCGTCCCCGTTCCAAACGCCATACCAGGATCCAGTTCGATGATCAGCTCGTCGGTGCTGACACGCTCATAATCCTCCCATGTCGGGACAATCGTGAACTTCTCGGAGATTTTGACAGGGTGGTAGTATTGCTTCCAAGCCGTCGCCCAATCCTCCTCATGAACATCGGCCGTCGTAACCTTATTATGACCAATATCAATATTGAATTGGGACAGGCTCGTAATTTCCTGCCGGATTGAGTCGACAGTTTCGCCGATGAAGTTATTCACAGGCAAATAGGCTTTGACGATGACACCGTCCGACGGGTAATCTGCAGGATTTAGTGCATAGATCTCTCCGAATCTGTCTTCCCGTTCCCGAGTCAGCTCCGCAGGGTCCTCAATAACAACCCCGCTCGCACCTGCCTCGTGGAGGATATTGGAAATCGGCTCTACCGCTTCGTTTGTCGTATGAATACTGATTTCAGTCCATTTCATTTGCTGCCCGCTCCATTTCCGTTAGTCACCTTTAAATGCCCGTTTTACCTTTGAGAAAAATCCTTCATGCTGTTCATCCGGAATATCACCGCTAATGTCGCCAAACTCACGGAGCAGCTGCTTCTGCTGTTCAGTCAGCTTTGTCGGAGTAATGACCTTCACAATCACATGCTGGTCGCCGATTCCGTAGCCCCGGACATTTTGAATCCCTTTGCCGCGCAGCCGGAATTTCGTCCCTGTCTGTGTGCCGGCCGGAACTTTCAGTTTCACTTTGCCATGGATTGTCGGCACTTCCACTTCATCACCAAGAGCTGCCTGGACGAAAGTGATCGGCATTTCGCAGTAAACATCGTCGCCGTCCCGCTCGAAAAATTCATGCCTTCTGACATGAAAGACCACATAAAGATCGCCCGGAGGCCCTCCGTTGATTCCCGGCTCCCCTTGCCCGGCTACCCGCAGCTGCTGGCCATCGTCCACGCCCTGCGGTATTTTCACCTGAATTTTCTTGCGCGTCTTGACAGTTCCTTTGCCGTGGCATTTCGAGCATTTCTCTGGAATAATCTTACCCGTTCCCTCGCATCGCTGGCACACTCTGCGATTGACGATCCGGCCGAATGGTGTATCCTGTTCCACATTCAACTGGCCGCTGCCATGGCATTCCGGACATGTTTCCGGAGAAGTTCCCGGCTTGGCGCCGCTTCCGTCGCATCTGTCACATTCCTCATCTTTCGGAATTTCAATTGTCGTTTCTTTTCCGAATGCCGCCTCCTCAAAGCTAAGCGTCATCGTGTATTGCAGATCGGCACCCTGGCGCGGAGCATTTGGATCTCTTCTGCCGCCTCCGCCGAAAAATGTGCTGAAAATGTCCTCAAAGCCGCTGAATCCGCCGAATCCTCCTCCGAAATCGGAGCCGCCTCCGCCGAATCCCTGCGGGCCGCTATGGCCGAACTGATCGTATTGCGCCCGTTTCTGGTCATCGCTCAGCACTTCATAGGCTTCGCTGATTTCCTTGAACTTTTCGTCTGCACCCGGCTCTTTGTTGATATCCGGGTGATACTGTTTGGATAGGCGCCGGTACGCTTTTTTGATTTCGTCCTTGCCGGCGCTTTCCGAGACACCTAACACCTCATAATAATCCCTTTTACTCATATGCAGCACTCTCCCGATTCTGTTCACATAAAGATTATTCTAACATAAATGCCAAGTGGATTAAAAGCAGATTCAGCCTTAAGAAAAGCCCAAGCCAATTCAGGCTCGGGCTTTCCGGTTTTGCTACGCTTATTTCTTGTCATCTTCCACTTCTTCGAACTCTGCATCAACAACGTCATCTCCGCCGGCATTTTGGCCGTCTTGAGCTTCGCCGCCTTGCTGAGCCTGCGCCTGTTTTGCCGCTTCTTCATAAAGCTTGACTGACAGGTTTTGGACGATTTCTTGAAGTGCGTCTTTCTTCTCGCGAATTTCTTCCAGCTCATTTTTTTCGACTGCGGCTTTCAGTGCGTCTTTCGCCTCTTCCGCTTTCTTGACCTCAGCTTCATCAACTTTGCCTTCAAGGTCTTTCAGCGTTTTTTCAGTCGTGAAGATCAGCTGGTCTGCTTCGTTTCGCAACTCCACTTCTTCTTTGCGTTTCTTGTCCGCATCTGCGTTTTCTTCCGCTTCGCGGATCATCCGGTCGACTTCGTCCTCTGAAAGGCCTGAAGAAGACTTGATGGTGATGTTCTGCTCTTTGCCTGTACCAAGATCTTTTGCACTGACGTTTACGATACCGTTTTTATCAATGTCAAATTTGACCTCGATTTGTGGAACGCCGCGCGGAGCTGGCGGGATATCGGACAATTGGAAACGTCCGAGTGTCTTATTGTCAGCAGCCATCTGGCGCTCTCCTTGCAGGACGTGGATGTCAACTGCTGTCTGGCTGTCAGCCGCAGTTGAGAACACTTGGGATTTTGATGTCGGGATTGTCGTATTGCGGTCGATCAATTTTGTGAACACGCCGCCCATCGTCTCGATTCCAAGCGAAAGCGGTGTAACGTCAAGAAGCACGACGTCTTTTACGTCTCCAGTCAGCACGCCGCCCTGGATGGCTGCACCCATGGCAACAACTTCATCCGGGTTCACGCCTTTATGAGGCTCTTTGCCTGTTTCCTTGCGGATTGCTTCCTGGACAGCAGGGATTCTTGTCGAACCGCCGACAAGGATAACTTTGTCGATTTCGGCAGCCGTTTTGCCTGAATCTTTCAGTGCCTGGCGAGTAGGTCCCATTGTACGCTCAACAAGGCCTGAGGAAAGCTCTTCGAACTTCGCGCGTGTAAGAGTCATTTCCAGGTGAAGCGGTCCTGCTTCGCCTGCTGTGATGAACGGCAGTGAGATTTGCGTAGAAGCTACCCCTGAAAGGTCTTTCTTCGCCTTCTCTGCTGCATCCTTCAGGCGCTGCAATGCCATTTTATCCTGCGACAAATCAATACCGTTTTCTTTTTTGAATTCAGAAACAAGGTGGTCAATAATCACTTGGTCGAAGTCATCGCCGCCGAGACGGTTGTCACCGGCAGTAGCGAGCACTTCAAATACGCCGTCGCCGAGCTCAAGGATGGAAACGTCGAATGTTCCGCCCCCAAGGTCATATACAAGAACCGTCTGGTCTTCGTCAGTTTTTTCCAGTCCGTATGCTAGAGCAGCAGCTGTCGGTTCGTTAATGATCCGCTCAACTTCAAGGCCCGCGATCTTACCTGCGTCTTTTGTCGCCTGGCGCTCAGCATCATTGAAGTATGCCGGAACTGTAATTACGGCTTTATCCACTTTTTCGCCGAGATAGTCTTCAGCGTATGATTTCAGGTATTGAAGAATGATGGCGGAAAGCTCCTGAGGAGTATATTTCTTGCCTTCAATTTCCTCTGTGAAATCTGTGCCCATATGGCGTTTGATTGACATTACTGTATTCGGGTTTGTGATTGCCTGGCGCTTTGCCACTTCCCCTACTTGGCGCTCCCCGTTTTTAAAAGCGATGACCGATGGAGTTGTGCGATTGCCCTCTGGGTTTGGAATAACTTTCGGTTCGCCGCCTTCAAGTACGGATACGCATGAGTTTGTCGTACCAAGGTCAATTCCGATAATTTTGCTCATACACCTTACCTCCTAGATATGTAGTCCTTATTTGTTCACTTTCACCATAGCCGGCCGCAAAACTCGGTCTTTCAGCTTATAGCCTTTCTGCAGCTCTTCCACTACGATATTTGAACCGTATTCAGGGTCTTCAGCCTGCATGACCGCCTGGTGGAAGTTCGGGTCGAATTCTTTCCCGGCAGCCTCAATTTGCTCTGCCCCTTCTTGCTCAAGCGCAGAGATGATGCTCCGGTATACCATTGCCACACCGTCAAGCAGAGCCTTCGCCTGTTCATTGTCGGTTTCGATTTGCATCGCCCGTTCAAAATTATCAATCGCAGGCAGCAGGTTTGTGATCAACTGCTGTGATCTATATTTTTCTCCAGCCTCACGCTCCAATTGCGCACGGCGGCGGAAATTGTCAAAGTCAGCATAGAGACGCAGATACTTGTTTTCCTTCTCCGCAAGCTGGGCTTCCAGCTCACTGATCCGGGCAGCCAATTCTACTCCCGGGCTTACCTCAGCCTCAGCAGTTCCTGTCTCACCTTCACCGAGTACAGTTTCTTCCGGTTCAGCCGTCTGCTGCCCAACCGTTTCCTCGGTCTCTTCATTATGGGAATTCTTCATTTCGTCAGACATCATTTCACCTCCTTAAAATAGAAAAGCGTAGGGCGGCTGCTTAGGGGCGACAAGCATAAGGCGAGAACAGAAGAAGGCGCTTTTTGCCTTCATCTGTTCTTGACTTATGACCTCGAGCCCCTGCCGCCCGGAGCTGGACAAGCGAAAAGCGTAGGCGCCTTGCTCAGCTGCGACAAGCATAAGGCGAAGACGGACAAAGGCGCTTTTCAGCCTTTATCCGGCTTTGACTTATGACCTCGAGCAGCTAGGCGCCGGAGCTAGACAATCGAAAAGCGCAGGGCATCCGTTCACACCGATACCCGCGCATTGTTTCACTGATGGTAAAGCCTTGTCAGGGCACTCGACATGTCACGGCTTAGAAAATCAAGGATGCTGATCACCCGGGAATATTCCATCCGGGTTGGCCCGAGAATTGCAATTGATCCGACAGGCTCCTCGCCGATAGAATAGGTCGCGGTGATCACACTGCAGTCTTCCATCGCCGAGTTTTTGTTTTCCCTGCCAATACGGACATCAATTCCATCCGGTATGCTCTTGAACAGTTCGTATATACCCTGTTCTTGTTCAATCATGTCCATCAGCGAACGGATTTTATCTATATTATGGAATTCGGGCTGGTTCAGCATGTTTGACTTCCCGCCAAAAAACACTTTGCTGGCGGCAGGATAACTAACGGCTTCCGAGAGCGACCTAATCATGAAGCTATGCTGTCTGACATTGTGCCTGATGATGCTGGCCGCTTCCTTGAAAATCGTATCCTTGAGCTCTGAAATGGGTACTCCGGCCAATTTTTCATTGAGAATATTCACAAGCCGTTCAATTTCTCCTGCATGGATACCATCCGGCAAGGTGAAAATCCGATTTTCAACATGCCCGGTGTCCGTCACGATGATCGCAACAGCCGTTTCATGCGAAAGCGGGACAATCTGCAACTTTCTCAATTTGTTTTCCTTCACTGCCGGCCCTAGGAGAATGGCTGTATAGTTCGTCAGCTCCGATAGGATCTTGGCAGATTTCTGCACGGTGTTTTCAAATTCATATATTTTCTCCGCAAAAATCGAATGGATTTTTCTGACGGCTTCTGTTTCAAGCATCTGGGGCACAAGCAAATGGTCCACATAGTATCGATATCCTTTTTCCGAAGGAACCCTGCCTGAAGAAGTATGGGTTTTTTCAATGAAGCCATACTCTTCCAGATCTGCCATTTCATTTCGGATTGTCGCCGAGCTGAATGGCAATTCTTCTTTCTTGGACAAGCTTCTTGAGCCGACCGGCTGGGCAGATCGAATAAAATCATCGATGATAACTTGCAATATGAGCAACTGCCGATCTGTTAGCACACTCATCACCTCTGTTAGCACTCTTTATGGCCGAGTGCTAAATCTACCATTAAATTATCAAAATCATTCACTGTTGTCAACGATTTTACCCGCTGCGGAGAGTTGGGTTCAGAGAAGGAATGCCTGGAATACTTCATTGCCAAGGTAACGACCTTTTTCGGTCAACCTTACTGCTCCGTCTTTGATTTCCAACAATCCCCGTTCAGTCATTTCCTGGATTGGCTCCGAAAAGACGTCACGCATTTCCTCGGCAAACTTTTGTTTAAAATGAACCGTACTGACGCCGGCTGTTTTCCTCAGCCCGAGGAACATCTCTTCTTCCATCTTTTCTCGTTTTGTCAGCTGGAAAGTTTCATATAACGGACGTTCGCCCTCTCTCAGCGGCTCCATGTATTTTTTTAGCGGCCCATAGTTCGAATACCGGGTATCTCCTGCATAGCCATGAGCTCCGGCACCAAAACCGAAATACTCCTCATTGCTCCAGTACACGAGGTTATGCCTGCTCTCGTATCCTTTTTTTGCGAAATTGCTAATCTCGTACTGCTCGAGCCCGTGCTTGGCCATCTCCTCCATCAGCATCCCGTACATCGTTGTTTCAGCATCTTCACCGGGCAGCTTCAGTTTCCCGTTTCTCATCTGATTGTAAAAAACGGTTTTCGGCTCGACGATCAAGGAATATCCCGAGTAGTGGGGCAGATTGAGCGCAATCGCACTATCCAATGTATGCTTAAACGACTCGGTGGTCTGGCCTGGCAGCGCGTAGATCAGATCAATGCTAATGTTGCTGAATCCTGCTTCCTGTGCATTGCTGATTGATGTATACACATCTTTCACTCGGTGTGCCCTTCCTATACGCTGCAGCAGCTCATCATCAAAAGCCTGAACACCGAAGCTCAGCCTGTTTACCCCGTAGTCTGCCAGCACTTTCAATTTGGCAAGAGAGAGGTCGCCAGGATTCGCTTCAAATGTGAATTCGCCATCTTCAAAAGGCAAGTAAGTCCGAATCCCTTCACAAAGTACGGCAAGCTGTTTTTCATCCAGAGCGGTCGGAGTGCCGCCTCCGACGAAAATTGTTTTGAACTGAGAATCCGGATGTTGTTGCCGGACGATCGCCATTTCTTTGATCAGCAGATCAACATACTCATCGACCGGCTGGTTTTGCAGGAAAACCTTATTAAAATCGCAATAATGGCAGATGTGCTCACAGAACGGGATGTGTATATACGCTGCATTCATAATTTTTCACTACCTTATCATTGATTATCCGACAATCCGGACCATTCCATTTCCAAATAAAAAGGGAATGGAAGCGAATGATCGCTTCCCCTCCCCTGTGATCAGCCTGTATTATTTCGATCCGTTCTTGCCTGGATCGTCCATTTTCAGAACGGCCATGAACGCTTCTTGCGGAACTTCGACTGATCCGACTTGCTTCATCCGTTTCTTACCTTCTTTTTGCTTCTCAAGCAGCTTCCGTTTACGGGAAATGTCGCCCCCGTAACATTTGGCAAGTACGTTCTTGCCCATCGACTTGATGGTCGAGCGGGCGACGATCTTTTGCCCGATAGCTGCCTGAACCGGCACCTCGAACTGCTGGCGCGGGATGAGCGACTTCAGCTTCTCGACAATCGTTTTTCCGCGATCATAAGCAAAATCGCGGTGAACGATGAAGCTGAGAGCATCGACTTTCTCCCCGTTGAGGAGGATATCCATCTTGACGAGCTTCGACGGTTTGTAGCCGATCAGCTCGTAATCGAAGGAAGCATATCCTTTCGTATGAGACTTCAGCTGGTCAAAGAAGTCATAAACAATCTCCGCGAGCGGGATTTCATAAATGACGTTGACACGGATGTCATCCATGTATTTCATATCGATGAAATTGCCGCGTTTTTCCTGGGCAAGCTCCATGACGGCCCCTACATAATCATTTGGAACCATGATTGAAGCTTTCACATATGGTTCCTCGACATGTTCGATCTTTTGCGCATCCGGCATATTTGACGGGTTGTCGACCGTCATTTCCGTGCCGTCTGTCATGACTACCTTATAGATAACGCTTGGTGCAGTCGTGATCAGGTCGATCTTGAATTCGCGCTCGATCCGCTCCTGGATGATTTCCATATGAAGAAGACCGAGGAAGCCGCAGCGGAAACCGAAGCCGAGTGCCTGGGAGGATTCCGCTTCGAATTGAAGCGAAGAGTCATTCAGCTCCAATTTTTCCAATGCTTCACGAAGATCGTTGAATTTCGCAGAGTCGATCGGATACAGTCCGCAGTACACCATCGGGTTCAGTCTTCTGTACCCAGGCAGCGGTTCGGCCGCCGGATTGTCAGCACCTGTGATCGTATCCCCGACACGGGTATCCTCGACCCGCTTGATTGCGGCGGTGAGGAAGCCTACATCACCGACGGTCAGTTCTTCGACAAGCATCGGCTTTGGCGCGTGGACTCCGACTTCGATTACTTCGAACTCCTTGCCGGTTGCCATCATTTTAATTTTGTCGCCCGGCTTCACGCTTCCTTCCATGACACGGATCGAAGCGATGACACCGCGGTATGCATCGTAGAGCGAGTCGAAAATGAGCGCCTTCAGCGGTGCTTTCGGATCTCCTGTCGGTGCCGGCACCTTTTCGACGATCTGTTCCAAAATCTCGTCAATGCCGATACCTGCTTTGGCTGAGGCAAGCACTGCATCGGAAGCATCAAGGCCGATAACATCTTCTACCTCTTGGCGCACCTTTTCAGGATCGGCTGCAGGAAGATCAATTTTGTTGATCACCGGAACAATCTCAAGGTCGTTATCCAGAGCGAGGTACACGTTCGCAAGCGTCTGGGCCTCGATGCCCTGAGCAGCGTCGACGACTAGGATCGCACCCTCACAGGCCGCGAGACTGCGGGACACTTCATAGGTAAAATCCACATGTCCCGGAGTGTCAATCAAATGCAGGATATAATCCTCGCCATCCTTCGCTTTGTAATGCAGCTGGACCGCGTTCAATTTTATTGTAATGCCCCGCTCCCTTTCCAAGTCCATTGAATCGAGCAATTGGCTCTTCATTTCACGGGACGACAATGCTTTCGTTTTTTCAAGGATCCGGTCAGCCAATGTCGATTTCCCATGGTCGATATGGGCAATAATCGAAAAGTTGCGGATTCTTTTTTGCCGTTCTGACTTCTCTTCATGATTCATTATGTTTTTCACTCCTGTTAATCTGCGCATGCAAGCTAGGTTAAATTATATCAGCCCGCATGGGAATGGGCAATGAAAAGCGCATCCCGGGCAGGATGCGCGCTACTCTTTCAGAAGTGAGAGCAAAGAAGAGAAGACTTTCTCCGTGAAGGAGGAGACTCCCGCTGCAAGTGTCTTTCCAAGCTGCGAAAAGAAATTGAATGTCTCCAGACTCTCCAATTTTTCCTTTTTCTCCTTAAGATGATCGATCTCTATTCCTTTTCCAAGCACAGCGGCCTCCGTCTTGCCGCCTTCCGTTTCTTTTATATGGAGCGGCGATGGAAAGGAAGTTTCCTCATATCCTTTCATGCTGACCATGCCTTGATTTGCTTTTTGCATGCCGATTCCGATGCCGGCAAACAGCACAGAAACAAGTAGCACCAGTTTAAGGAAAAACCTCATTCCCATCACCTCTCTTATCTATTAACAAGATATGTCTTTCTTTCGATTGATAGACCGTCAGTGCGTTTTATAGCCAGTGTTTCCCTGGTTAACCGCGGAATGAAGGGCAGCATTCAAGCCGGATGCGATCAAATGGGCCATGTCTTCGATAAATACGTCCACTTCTTTCGGGGTCACCATCAAGTTATGGCCGAGCGGGGCGAGCACCTCGCGGATCAGGCTTCTTTTATCGGCTTCTTCCAGCGTGCCGACAATGCCCATGAACGCTTTCCGTTCCTCTTCCTGCGGCATGTCTTCATCCGTCAGCACCCGCTTTTCACCAAAGGTCATCCCTGCCGGGGCAAGTGCTCGAGACGGCCGGCCTGACTCTCCCATCTCCCGTCCGAAATGCTTTAACAAAAAGTCGATTGTATCACTGGTAATGGACACCGCATCGACTACCGTCGGAACCCCGATTGAGATGACCGGAACGCCCAGTGTGTCTTTGCTCAGTTCTTTCCGTTTGTTACCTACTCCTGAACCCGGGTGTATGCCGGTATCCGAGATCTGGATCGTTGAATTCACTCTTTCCAATGATCTGGAGGCGAGAGCATCGATTGCAATAATGAAGTCGGGCTTTGATTTTTCCGCAACACCGAAAATGATGTCACTCGTTTCGATACCTGTCAGCCCCATAACACCAGGAGACAGCGCACTTACGGATCTGTAACCCTCTTCTACTTGATGATCCTCCAATTCGAATAAATGCCTCGTGATAATCAGATTTTCACATACCCTCGGACCAAGTGAATCGGGTGTCACATTCCAGTTGCCGAGACCGACGACGAGGCAGCGGGCATTTTTCCCTATGCCGATTTGTTCAAGGAAAGCGCTGAATTCCCTTGCGAATATTTCCTGCACACTCTGCTGAAGGTCGGTATTTTGTGAGCGGATCCCTTGTACTTCCAGTGTGAGATAGCGGCCTGCCTTCTTGCCGATTTTTTCGGCTCCTTCCGGTGTAATCACCGTCTGGGAAATGTTCAGCTCTCCAATGGATCGTTTGCTCATCGTCACGCCTTCGATTTCCGGCCTGACTGTTTTTTCCCTTTCAAGAACTTGAGCAGCAGCCATTTCAAATGCCTCGGCTGCGAGATCGGTTCGAATCTGATAGTGTTTCATCTCTTCCATTTTGGACCCTCCTCAATGGCAATAAACATAGCCATAGGATTGCCTTCTCCCCCTTCTTTCATTCAAACTGACATTTTAAAATGAATTCTATTGCAATCCGTCCTTTCGTTTGATAAAATATCTCTTGTTCTTACTGTTAATTAGGGATCGTCGAGAGCAATAGAACCTCGATACTTGTCAGGAGGTGAATGCAATGCCAAACATTAAATCCGCTATCAAACGTGTGAAAATCAACGAAGCGAAAAACGCGCAAAACACTGCTGCAAAATCTGCTATGAGAACAGCAGTCAAGAAGTTCGAAACAGCTGTTGAGCAAAATGCCGATAACAAAAACGAACTATTCAAAGATGCTGTTAAGCAATTGGATAAAGCTGCAACTAAAGGTCTTATCCATAAGAACACAGCAAATCGTCAAAAAGCACGCCTTTCCCGCAAATTGGGCTAAGCTATGAAGGGTTGAAGGCCTTCACCCCTTAAAACGTGCTGAATATACGTAAAAAAGACAAACAAAAAGCGTCCGTATTATACGGAACGTTTTTTTGTTTGTCTTTTTGACTTTCATTCAGTTTCCTTATTTATACTTCCAGTGAATGCAACCTCATCAAAAATAGTTCAAGCGGTAATTTCTTCTCCAGCGCGCTTGTCTTCAATTGAAGATCAACCTCAGAAAGCATATCGATGATACGGCAGAGCGCCTCCTCGGAAAAAGACTGCGCCTGGCCGGCTGCAAGCTTGACCCGGTACGGATGCACTTTCAGCACTCCCGCAATCTGCTTTTGCCCGTACCCCCGTTTCAGCAATGATTTCACCTGGTAAATAAGCCGGAATTGGCCTGAAACGAGTGCAAGGATTTTGATCGGCTCCTCGTTCAGCTTCAACAAGTCGTAATACATGCGCAGTGCCTCGTCCATTCTCCGTCCGACCACCTTGTCGATCAGGGAGAATACATTTTGCTCAAGTGACTTCGAGGTGAGGTTTTCGACAGTCTCTGCATCGATCTCCTTCGTGTCTTGAGCATAAAGCGCCAGCTTGCGGATCTCCATTGCCAAATTAGCTTGATCCGTCCCGGCAATGGCAAGCAGCCTTTCAACCGCTTCATCGCTGATCGCCACGTCATGTTCCGCTGCTTGTTCCCGCAGCCAGCCTTTCAGTTCTCCTTCGGCCGGCTTCTTCGCTTCGATAATTTCAGCTTTTTTCTTCAGCAGTTTCGTCAGCTTTTTACGCTCGTCCAGCTTTTCATATGGACCTGTAAAAACGACAATCGAATAAGGGGGCGGATCTTCCAGAAAAGATTCGAGCCGCGCAAGGCTATGCTCCACTTTCTCTTTTGACTTCTCTGCAGTCAGGAACATCGGATTGGCAATGAAAATGAGCTTTCGGTCTCCTAAAAACGGCAAGGTCTCCGCATCCTCGATAGCTGTTTCTATCGGAGTCTCCTCCATATCATATACAGCCAAGTTGAATTCCGCTTCCTCGTCTGTTAACACATTTGCCACTAATTTCTGTTTTGTCTCGTTGATAATAAAGCTTTCCGTTCCATATAATAGATAGAGACTTGAAAATTGTTTCCGTTCTATATTCTTCCATATATTCATTTCATTTGATCCTTCTCTCGGGGATTCTCATATGTATATCGTATGAAAAGATATGGAATTTGGCAAGAGGAATAGGAGCAGACAGCGGACTTGCCGCAGCCGCTCCTGATCTATATTGAACACATCAGATCCAGGCCTAGGATACTCGATCTGATGCGGTGCTTGCAAGGCCTCCTTGCTGTCTTAATCGTAGTGTGGCCCTATCATGTTTAAAGTATGGGTGTCAAGTCTTGTCAACAGTGGCAAACGAACAGTGGATTTTTTTGTCGTATTCATCTATACTAAAGTGGAAATAGGAGGGGTAGTCATGAATGAGTTTGAACAGAATGTGCAGTCCAAACGTAACGATGCGATCGATTCAGGAGTTGGCTTCGGCGTTTCTTTCCTCTTCTTTGCCGCAATGTTCGTAATCGGAACGGTCATCGAACTGCTCGGAAGATAAGGTGCATTTCAGCCGAAGGAAGAAGTTTGTCATATACAAGCTTCTTCTTTTTTTTATGCGCTTTTTCCTTTTCTTCATCCTATGGGAGGATGCTCATAAAGGTTCCGCTTTTGCCACGGAAACGGTAATGAATTGCGCCCTGCCTATCTGTCCTGTACACGGCATCCGCCTCCCTCTGCAAATTCCCCAGCGCTTCAGAATGGGGATGCCCGTAACGGTTGTTCATCCCCGCTGAAATGACAACTGTTTGTGGCCTGACCGCTTGCAAAAACGGTTCGGTCGAGGAGGTCCGGCTTCCATGATGCCCTGCCTTCAATACATCTGCCTTGAGATCCCCATACATTTTCACGAGATCCGCCTCACCAGCCTCTTCCACATCGCCGGTAAACAACCAGCTCTGGCCCCCGAACTCCGCCCACAACACAAGCGAACTGTCATTTCCCTTGTATTGATCGGAAAAAGGATAAAGAATTTGAAACGTCCCTGATCGATTCGCCCAGCCGCTGCCCGCTTTTATTTCACGGACGGGGATCCGGTGATTCTCGGCTTCCTGCAGCAGATTTTCCATAATTGGCTTTTCCCCTGAGTTCGGGCTGATATACATCTCCCGAATTTTTACTATGCCGAGCAGTTCGTTCGCAGCACCGATATGGTCGGCATCGCTGTGTGTCAGGAGCAGTTTGTCAATCCGGTTGATCCCTTTGCTTTTCAGCAGCGGAAGCACGACATTTTTGCCGACGCCAAACGTCTTCTCCCGCCTTTCCCAGTCTTCCATTGGAAACTCGATCCTCCCGCCTGTGTCGATCAAATAAATCCCCCGGTTGTACGGCAGCTTAATAAGGGTACTGTCTCCTTGGCCGACATCAATAAACACGACCTCACCTTTAGGGGAATAGTGGATGGACAGAAGTTGCAAGAGAAGAAGGAACAACAGCGGGATTGCAGAAACAAAGAGGCCCTTCCCTTTCTCATAGAAAAGAAAGCAGACAATGACAGAGAGCGTCATGAAAAACAACATGAGAGGCGCAGGTTTGCCTGTCAACAGGACAGCGAAGGGCAGCTTTCCGAACCAGAGGGCGATCTTTTCCGAGCCAACGACCAGCCTTTCCAGCCCGCTGGCGAAAAACAAAAACAACGAAGGATGAACCCACTGGATGAAAAATAAGCCGATGATCCCCGGCAGAACGACAAAGGAATAAAAAGGGATATAAAGGATATTGGCGGCAGCACTAAGCAAGGAAAACTCATAGAAATGCCAGGATAAGATTGGGAATGAGGAGAGCAGCGAAACGACGGACAGGATCGTCAAGGATTTCAGGGAGGATTGATTATGAAGGATTCGACCTGCGGATACTACGATGCCGAAGCTGACTGCGTACGACAGCTGGAAGCCGGCATGAAGCAATATATATGGATGATAAAGGGTAAAAGTGATGAAGGAGACGGAAAGAGCATCAAGTGTCGTGAGAGGAAATCGCCATTTGCTGGCGGCAAGAAGAAGGAGTGACATGCCGGCAGCCCGAATGACAGGAGGATTTCCGCCGCTAAGCACGGCGTAAGCCGGAAGTGCAGCGAGCATAAGCCAAAAGACCGCTTCCCGGGTGAGGCCCGCACGGATTAGAAGAAAATGGAGCCCGCCGGCGATCAAGCCGACATGAAGACCGGAGATCGCAAGCAGATGAACAATTCCCAGCCGCTGGTAGGCATCGATCTCCTCTTCGCCGAATGCGTCCCTGTCTCCAAATAAAAGAGCATTGGCATATGGAAGAAGCCGTTCGGGAAAGGTTGATTTTACCCTTTCCAAAGCGAGTGCGCGGACATTCCGGAGCGTGTATACGATTGAAACCGACTCCCTGCTGCAAGTATCAAGCCGGATGGAGTCCGCCTGCAGTATCCAGTGGATATTTCGGCCGCGGAGAAATTCCCGATAGTCAAAAGCATGTTCATTTCGCCTGCCTCCGGGGTGTTCCATTTTCCCCTCCACCTTGCAGACCGTTCCGGCAGCAATTCCTTCCGCAATCCTGCTCTTTTCTTCCCGGCTCGGAATCCGATAGGAAACAACGAGCCTCTCTCTTCCCGCGAAAGCTTCCGTTCTCAGTATATTGCCATCGATCCGCGGCGTATCAACGAAGGTTAGCTGCAGATCAGCCGGTCCTTCAGCGAACTCGCTCACAAGCATTTTTTCTTTATGCCCTGCATTTATCAAAGCAATCAATGCCGCGGAAGCGACCGGGATGGCAATTCTTTTGTCGAACGGTATGCGGAGCATGGCAAAGAGCAAGATGGGCACAGCGAGGAGCCTATAGCCAAGGGCGAGCATTGTGCCTGCCAGAACTGCTCCTGCAATATAAACCCACTTTCCTTTCAAGGCGGTGCCCCTCTTCCTGCAGATGCCAAAGAGCTCATGCTTTGGCCAACGCTCCGAAAATTGCCGGATCGACAGGCACCTGCTCCAACTTTACGCCTGCCTGCTCAAACAATTGCAGAGCATATGGATGATTTTTATAATCTTCGGCGTAGTAAACAGCCTTGATACCCGCCTGGATGATCGCCTTGCAGCATTGGAGGCATGGAAAATGGGTCACATAGATTTCCGATCCCTCCGTTGGCACCCCAAATTTCGCGCATTGGATGATGGAGTTCATTTCCGCATGGATGGTACGGATGCAGTGCCCGTCCACGACGTAGCAGCCTTCATCCGTGCAATGGACGCCTCCGGCAATCGAACCGTTATAGCCTCCTGCAATAATACGTTTGTCCCGCACAATCGTTGCCCCTACCGTCAGCCGTTCGCAAGTGCTGCGGAATGACAGCAAATGGCTTTGTGCCATAAAATATTGATTCCAAGAAATCCTAGCCATTTTTCTCCTCTTTTCTATTTCGTATCTTCTATAAACAGTGTAGCGGGAATTTCCGCCCGCCGTCAAATCAGGTCCTACTATCGCACCATGATCGAATCTTGCAGCTTCTCAAATGACTTGGCGCCGATTCCGCTCACATTTTGAATATCCTCTATCTGTTTGAACGATCCGTTTTTCTCCCGGTAATCGATAATCGCTTTTGCTTTCGCTGGCCCGATGCCAGGCAGCGTCTCGAGTTGGACGGCATCCGCTTCGTTGATGTCGACCTTTCCTTCCCCAGTTTCCGGCCCCGAAGAAGGCTGCGGGGCTGGAAGGTTGAGCTCTTCGGTTTCCTCCCCCTCTGCCGGTATAAATACGACCATCTCGTCAAAGAGCTTCTGTGCAAAATTAACACGCTTCTCGTCGGCATGTTCTGTAAGGCCGCCCGCTGCTCCTATTGCATCAAAAATGCGATCTCCCTCTTTCATGCTGTACATTCCCGGCTGCACAACCGCACCCTTGACATCGATATAGATTCGGGCAGCAGCGAATGTCTCCTTCACTTCCCCCTCTGCTTGCCCCTCATCCGACTTGACTGCAGGAGGAATGGACGGGCCGCCTGTTACTCCGGATACCGTTTCATTCTTCGGCTCGCTGATAAACAGAAAAATCCCAATGCAAAGTGCCACTCCGCCAAGGAATAGCGCTTTATATTTTTCAAAAAGGATCTTCATTTTCTCACTCCAAATCATCATCATATTTCTTTTTAACCGTCATACATTAATTAGGAATAGAGAGCGGAGGGGGGAATTGCATGAAAATCGGCATCATTGGAACCGGAAATATGGGAACTATTCTCTCTGAAGCATTTTTAGAAGGGAAAGCCGCGGAACCAAGTGAGTTGATTGTGGTTAACCGGACGAAGGAAAAAGCGCTCGCATTGCAAAAACGCCTGCCCGGCATCCTCGTGGCCGACTCGGTCGAAGAAGTAATCGGAACGGCCGAACTCGTTTTTCTTTGTACGAAGCCGATGGAGATTCTGCAGCTGCTTGTCGCCAATCGCACCTTGTTCCGGCCAGAGCAGTGCATCGTCTCCATTACCAGCCCGCTCAACGCAACTCAAATGGAAGACATCATAGACAGTTCATGCGCGAGGATCATCCCAAGCATTACCAACAGGGCGCTTTCCGGGATTTCACTATTTACGTACGGGGAGCACTGTGAAGAGGATTGGCAGCTAAAACTTCACACCTTGTTCAGCAGCTTGTCTGTCCCGGTTATCATTGAAGACAATGTGACAAGGGTGGCATCGGATATTGTCAGCTGCGGTCCTGCTTTTTTCAGTTACCTTGCGAGGCGGTTCATTGATGGAGCTGTGGCGAAAACAGGGATTGACAGGGGCACTGCGACTCATCTGACGGAAAAAATGCTGATTGGGCTGGGGGAATTGCTGAAAAAGGAAATTTACACTTTGCCTGCGCTGGAAAAAAAGGTGACGGTAAAAGGCGGAATTACCGGAGTTGGCATTGACGTACTGGAGGCGCATGTAGGAGACATGTTCGAAGAGCTTTTCTCTGCCACCCACCAAAAATTTGCCGATGAAGTTCGTTTGTTGAAAGAGAACAGCCCTTTATAACTATCATTCGACATCATTCCGCTAACTCCTGCTTATTCCATTAAAAAAGCCAAACGGGAGACATGTTCTCCCTGTTTGGCTTGTTTCCGGTTTACTGAGGCTTCAGCACTTTAAAGAAAATCCTCTGTGACACTTCATTTGGCGCCTCTTCGGTAAAATCGGCAGTGACGGACAAGACTTCAAATCCCGCTTTCCCGAGCCATTCCTCATAATCTGCAACCGGATAGGTCCGCTGCTTGTGCAGTTCATCAAACCGCTCATAAAGGCCTGTCCCTTCATCCAGCACGAAAAAGGACAGATCATGTTCAACCGACAGGCGGTATTCACCGGGATAGCTGTTCCAGATATAAGCAATTTCCTCTTCGTTCAGCGTGAACGTTTCGTTTTGAAAGACGTTTTTCATCTGATATGGCGAATGGACGTCAAATAAGAGGATGCCTCCAGGGACCAGGTGATCAAATACACGCTGAAACGTACTTTGTACCGCTTCCGGACTCCCCAGATAATTCAGCGAATCGCAAAAAATAACAACGGCATCAAATTGGCCAAGTCCTTCAAGCTCACTCATATCCTGGAGAAAGAAGGGGATCTTTACTCCGGCATCTTCAGCCCTGTCCATTGCCACTCTCAGCATATCCTCGGACAGATCAACGCCAGTTACATCATAGCCTTCTTTTGCCAGGCGGATGGAAATCGCCCCCGTTCCACAGGCGAGATCCAATATTTTCTTTCCCTGCCTCTTAGAGAGCTCGGGTTGCTCCTCGACCAGCTTCATCCACTGATCATAGGGCACTTCAGACATCAAATAATCATACACATCTGCGAGCCGTTCATAGCTCACGGGGCAAGTTCCTCTTCGATATTCTCAAGAGGTGCATCTCCCCAAAGGCGTTCGAGATTATAATAACTGCGCTCCTCGCGGTGGAATACATGTCCGACGATGTCTCCCATATCGATCAGGATCCAGCGCCCTTCGTCGAAGCCTTCCATCCTTTTTACTTCGGCTCCGGCCTTTTCCGCCGTGTCCTTCATTTCCCTGGCGATGGCCTGAACCTGCTTTTCTGAATTTCCGTGGCAGATCAGGAAATAGTCGGCAATCAATGAGATCCCCTGCATATTTAGAACGACAATGTCCTCTGCCCGTTTGTCATCGGCAGCTTTCACTGCCACACTTAACAATTCTCTTGTATTCAAATGCTGCTTCCTCCTTTAATGGTTGATGAGGCTGTTATACGCCTCGAATGTATCTGGAAAAATCGCCGCGTGCTTGTCCGCCAAGTGGCGAATCGTATTCACAAGCGCCTGCAGCATCGCCCCGTCAAGGTCGTGCTCTGCAAGCTTGCGTACGTCGTCCACTCCCGGAAAATCGCGTCCCGGCTCAATATAATCGGCCAAATAAACGATTTTCTCGAGCTGGGTCATCCTTGCTCTTCCGGTCGTATGATAAAAAATCGCGCTGCGGATCTCCTCGTCATCGATGCCTGCTTCTTCCTTGACCAATACAGAAGCCGCCGGTCCATGCCACAGTTCAGAATGATAGGAGAGGAGGAGCGGATCCAATTGATATCGGACAAGGATTTCCTTCAGCTCCTCAACCGGCATCTTTTTCGCGTAATCATGAAAAAGCGCCGCAATCTCAGCCTTTTCCTTGTCACCGTGAAATCGTTCCGCAAGCTGTACAGCCGTATCTGCCACTCTGAGCGTATGCTCAAAACGCGGTCCGGTCAGCCTCTTATTCACCAATTCAATAGCCTTCTCACGATCCATATAGACGATGCTCCTTTATATAGTCGATGACTTCATCGGGAAGAAGATACTTGATTGGCCTTCCCTCCGCTGCCCGGTCTCTGATCACAGTCGAGGATATATCAATTTGAGGGACTTCCCCGTATTTGATCGGGTACGGACTTTCCGTCTGATAACCCGGTCGCGAGACACCGACGAAGGTTACGAGCTTCAAGAGTTCATCGATTTGATGCCAGTTGGGCAAGTATTCCACCATATCACCCCCGATAATGAAGTACAGTTCATCATCAGGCCATTGTTTGCGCAGGATCCGGATCGTATCCACTGTATAGGATAGTCCCGAACGCTCAAATTCTATCGTTTCGAGCGAAAATTGAGGATTGCCGGAGATGGACAGCTCGATCATCTTCTTCCGGTCGTCATCAGTCGTCCCTGATTTCCTCACTTTATGGGGCGGTTCATGATTGGGCATGAACCTGACCTCATCAAGGCGATATTGATGCAGCACTTCGTTGGCAATGATCAAATGGCCATAATGCGGCGGATCAAATGTACCGCCGAGTATACCGATCCGTTTCCCCATGGCGGACGCCTCCTTACTGCGGAAGTTCTATCGTTTTCTTTTCACTTGACTCTTTGTATAAGAGGATCGTGCGGCCGATCACCTGGACGAGCTCCGCCCCTGTTCCGCGAACGAGCTCCTCGCTCACTTCGTCCCGGTCAACCTCACAGTTTTGCAGCACAGCGACCTTCAGCAATTCTCTCGCTTCCAACGCTTCACTGATCTGCTTTGTCATATTTTCATTCACTCCGCCTTTTCCAACTTGGAAAATCGGGTCAAGATGGTGTCCTTTTGCACGTAAAAATCGTTTCTGTTTACCTGTAAGCATTATTGTCCTCCTAAATGTTGCGTCACCGTTTTCTTCATTCTGGCGATGTCCGGCTTGCGGCCGGTCCATTTTTCAAAAGCCAAGGCTCCTTGATAAATAAACATCCCGAGACCGTTTTGGACGGCGGCTCCTTTTTGCTCTGCTTCCAATAGAAGCTTCGTTTTAAATGGATTATAAATGATATCGGACACGAACGTTGATGCCTGCAAATTGCTCACCGATATGGGGCTCTTGTCCTCATCGGGCGTCATTCCGATTGCCGTCGTTTGAATGATCAGCTCATATTGCTGCAGCTTGTTTTCCGCTTCAGCGAGAGACAGTGCTTTCGATTCCCCCTCGAATGGACTTGCCTTAATCAACTGCTGCGCCTTTTCGACTGTCCGGTTGGCGAGATCGACTTTTTTCATCCCTCTCGCCTGCAATGTATAATAAATGGCCTTCGCTGCCCCGCCCGCTCCGATAATCAGCGTGTTTGCGGTCGAAATGTCGCCATTCCATTCTTCAAGCAGCGCTTCAACGAACCCGTCTCCATCTGTATTGTACCCGACAAACCTGCCGTTCTTGCGGACAACGGTATTGACGGCGCCGATCTCCTTTGCAAGCGGGTCGACTTCATCAAGAAACGGGATGATGGCAGTTTTATGGGGTACCGTTACGTTGAACCCTTCTACGCCGATCGCTTTCATTCCCCTGACAGCCGTTTCAAGCTCTTCTTCTTTTATCCGAAACGGCTGGTAGAAAGCATCAATTCCCAATTGCCGAAACTCTAGGTTATGCATGAGCGGCGAAAGGGAATGGGCAATGGGATTGCCGATCACTCCATATAATTTGTTCACGTTTTCCTCCCCCTCATCCGATCAGATCAATGACTTGCGCAGCTGGACATTTACCCCTTTTGGCACATAGGCGGCAATGACGGCGCCCGGTTCGTTCACTGTCACCCAGCCAAGCCCGGAAAAGACAATATCCGTCTTTTCATGCTTAATCGAGAACTCCTGCCTGACAAGCTCAGGGAACCCTTCAAGCTCATCCTTGCCGGGCGGCTGGAGAAGTTCGCCCGCATGATTTTTGTACAGTTCATCCGCCTTCTCAAGCTTCGTGCGATGAATGTCCAGCGCATTCGACAGGTAGCAGACAAATGACCGCCTGCCGCCCTTCAAATAATCGAGCCTGGCAAGCCCGCCAAAGAACAAGGTCTGTTCTTCGTTCAATTGGAACACCCTCGGTTTAATTTCCTTTTTCGGGGTGATCACCTTCAAATCTGATTTACCGATAAAGTGGGCCATCTGATGATGGTTGATAATCCCCGGCGTATCGATCAGGCGCTTGCCGTCATCGAGTGGAATTTCAATCATATCCAGCGTTGTTCCCGGGAAATGCGAGGTCGTAATCACATCCTCGCCTCCAGCCGCCAGCTTGATGATTTTATTGATAAACGTCGACTTGCCGACATTCGTACAGCCGACAACATAGACGTCTTTGCCTTTGCGGTAGTATTCGATTTTCTCTAGCGCCTCTTCCATGCTCTTGCCTTTGGCCGCACTGACGAGAAGCACATCGACCGGCTGGAGCCCAAGCTCTTTCGCTTCACTCTTCATCCAGCGGATCAGCTTGTTCGGCTTGGTCGATTTCGGCAGAAGATCCGCCTTGTTGCCAATCAGCAGAATATCATTGTTGCCGACAAACCGCGGCAATCCCGGCAGCCAGCTGCCATTGAAATCGAAAATATCGACGATTTTCACAATCAGGCTATCCGTCTTTCCAATCCCATTTAAAATATTAATGAAATCCTGATCGGTAAGCGGCACATCCTGCACTTCATTATAATGTTTGAGGCGATAGCATCTTTGGCAGATCACTTCCTCTTTCTGCAAAGAAGAAAGAGGGGTATACCCCGCCAAATCCGGGTTTTCCGTCTGAATGACTGCTCCGCAGCCAATACACTTCAATTGCTCTTCGTTCATTTTTCATCCTCCCAGCCAAGCAGCCCTTTTTTCTTGAACGAGGCCATAATCCGCCTCTCCACCATCCGGTTAAACCGGGTAAAGAACCCGTCCGACTGTGCGACAGGGACAACGAGGATCGTATAAAATCCCGCACGATTACCGCCCAGTATATCCGTCATCAGCTGGTCGCCGATGATTACGGCCTCTTCCCGTTCAATCCCCATCGTCCCGACCGCCTGCCGGAATGCCTTGCCAAGCGGCTTTCTCGCTTTATGGATGAACGGAATGTTGAGCGGATCCGAAAAGAACTTCACCCTGTTCTCATTATTATTTGAGACAATGGTCACTTTTAAATCCTCTTTCTTCATTTCTTCCAGCCACTCGATCAGCTTAGGCGTTGCATTCGGCCTGTCCCATTCAACGAGTGTATTGTCCAAGTCCGTTATAATCCCTTTGATCCCGCGTTTTTTCAGTTCCTGCGGAGAGATGTGGTAGACACTCTTAACATATTCATTCGGCAAAAAGTTCTTTAACAATCATCTGCACCTCATCGTGTAAATCATTTTCATTTTGCTATTCTCATCTTAGCGAATCCTGGCCCGGCTTTCAAAAAGGAAAGCACCATTTTTTAGGAAAGAACGAAAAGTTTTCGACATTCTTTTCATTTTCCGCAATTGTGGATAACCTTATAAACAGTATACATCTCTTAATGATGCATATACAGAGGGCTATTCACAGGTTAAACACAACTTATCCACTATCACATGTGGATAAAAGAACGCTTGTTCCATACGGTTTATTCTGCTAAAGTGTGGGTATACGATAAACGTTGATTAACTTTTCAGTTTTTATACATAACTCAGCCGAAACAGTGAATTGCGGAGGTGACAAAGTGAAAAACCTTTCGGATGAATTATTGATCGAATCATATTATAAAGCGAAAGAATTGGATCTCAGCAATGAATTTATCGTTCTCATCGAAAGGGAGCTGGAGAGACGGTCCCTGCTATGCAAATCAAGGCTCAGCTCCTGAAAAATATGAAAAAGCGCCATGAGCGGCGCCTGATTCCAATAGAATCAATCGGCGATCGATCCAATTTTTTGCCCCATTCGAACATCTGCCGGCAGATCCAATTCCTCGCTCAGCCTGAAAGCGGATCTTTCAAACAAAAGGATGACCGTCGAACCGAAGGAAAAGAAGGCTGCCTCTTCGCCCTTCTGCCAGCGGGCATTCTGATTTGTAACCATGACAGAATTGATGAACATCGCCCCGACCTTCACCATAACGAATGATGTATTGCCGTGACGCAATTCCGTCACCGTACGAAAGTTTTTCGCCAATACATCTTTTCCATATCGCAAACCGGCAGAATTTACCGGATACGATTTGCGCCCGAGGCTGTATGAGTGGATGACGTCTGCATCAAGCGGGCTGTGGATCCGGTGATAATGGGCTGGGCTCAGGTAAAGAAGCACATATGTCCCGCCCTCATATTTTTCTGCCATGCTCCTGCTGCCAAGCATCTCTTCCAGCGAATATTCCTTCCCTTTGACAACCATCCTCATCCCTGCCGAAATGGCTCCGGAATCTGCCCAGCCGTCCACCGGACTGATGACTGAATCGCTTGTTTGGTCCAGCGGCCTGGCATCATCTTTTAACTTTCTCGTAAAAAATTGATGCAAGTTCTTATAATCGCTTATGTCGCCTTTCATTTCCTCCAGTTGTATCCCGTAAGCTCTGGCATATAATCGAATAACAGGCCTGCTCGCCGGCGACATCGCAAATTTCTGCAGCGCTCGTGATGTAAGCCTCCCATTGGTCAGCTCAATCAGCGAGCGATATAGTTTTTCCCTCAAACCTTTTGCCCCCATCCAAAAATTTCTTAACGCCGGCAGAAAAAAGGAGTATAATAAAGTATTATCGGATGTATACATCATGCTTCACAATTTAAAAGGGGGTGAAAACAATGTTCTTTTCACACGTCCTTTACGGTACGATCAGAAGGTTCAAGTCCCAGACAGCCAATATGCTGACCCTTGCCAACCTTGGGCTCGGCGGCTTTGCAATCATTTATGGCTTGAACGGACAATACCATCTGAGCGTTCTGCTGATTTTCATCGCGGCACTAGCTGACCGTTTTGACGGAATGGCTGCACGCAAACTTAAGATTGAGTCCGATTTGGGAAAACAGCTGGATTCCATGAGTGATATTATTTCCTTCGGAGTCGCTCCAGCTCTCCTATTATATCAGGGAATTCTTCATCTGTTTGGTTTTCCCGGAATTTTCTTCACGATATTTTTTATCGGCTGCGGCGCTTTCCGCCTTGCCCGGTTCAATGTATCGGAGAGCAACGGATACTTCACTGGCTTGCCAATCACTGCAGCAGGCTGCTTGCTCACATTGAGCTTTCTTGCCACACCATACTTGCCATCATTCGTATATGTATTCTTTATCTTAATTCTATCCTTGTTGATGATCAGTACATTCACGTTAAAAAAGGTGTAAAAACTAGCGGGTGCCTCCAATCCAGGACGGACACCCGCTTTTTTTTACTTTTGCATCCACTCGCGGACGACAGCAGCCGTTTTTTCTTTCAGCCGCCTTGATGCATGCCGAAATGCCTCGTTAGCAGTAATACCTTCATCTGTAAGGGCATGGACGCCCCGGAATACATTATCCAACACCGAACGGTCGTTATCCTCAACACTCCCTGAAATCAGGATAACGGGCACCCCTGCAGCTTGCGCCGCCTGTGAGATTCCGTATGGCGCCTTGCCGAATAGTGTCTGCCGGTCAGATTTCCCTTCCCCGGTGAGAACCAGATCAGCTTGTTGAAGATAGAAATCAAAATTTGATGCCTCCAGCACTACCTGTACACCCGGCTGCAGCCTAGAAGGGAAGAGCGAAAGAAAGGCCGCTCCCGCACCGCCCGCAGCCCCGGCGCCTTGCAAATTCGAAAGCAGGATTCCGGTCTTTTGTTCGATTTTTTCTGCAAAGAGGGCTAAATTCCGGTCCAGGCACTGAACATCCTCTATGCTGGCCCCTTTTTGTGGGCCAAAAACGAAAGCAGCCCCGTCCAATCCTGCCAATGGGTTGGTAACATCGGACGCGATGAGAAATGCAGACTCCTTGATTCGCTGATCAAAATGATCCAGATCGATATCAGCAAGCCTGCCAAGTGCACCACCGCCATGCGCCAGCTCCTCGCCCGCTCCGTCCAGTAATTTCCCCCCAAGCGCCTGGATGATGCCTGCTCCTCCATCTACCGTTGCACTTCCGCCCAGCCCGATGATGAATTTCCGGAACCCCTCTTCAAGCGCAGCATGGATCAGCATACCTGTCCCAAAACTTGAGGCAGCGAGCGGATTCCGCTCCTCTTCACGCAAAAGAGTGAGACCGGAAGCCTCAGCCATTTCAATTACACAGGTTGTCCCGTCGCCGAGGATGCCATATCGCGCTTCCTTTTCACGGCCGAGAGGATCTTTCGCACGGGCACGGACAAAGCGGCCGCCTGTCGCCCGGACAAGCGCTTCCATCGTCCCCTCCCCTCCGTCAGCGGCAGGAAGAATCACAGATTCAGCTTCAGCTGCTGCTTCCTTTACTCCGCCTGCCATTGACTCGGCCGCTTCAAGCGAGGACAAACTTCCTTTAAAAGAATCTGGTGCGATGATTACTCTCATGCCCTTCCACCTTCCCACTACTTTCCTTTAGTCTATCACGAGCCCTTGTGCCGGTAAAAAAAACAGGACCGGTTGGCCGGCCCTATGTTTCCTCGCTTGCCCGTTTCAATTTTTCTTTTTCCGCCCGGTAAAATTCATGGAACATCTTCATCAACGCCCGCTTTTCGATCCTTGATACATAGCTTCTTGAAATTCCGAGTTCTTCGGCGATTTCCCTCTGCGTCCTTTCCTTTTCAAGATTGAGACCAAAGCGGCCGACGATAACTTCCCTTTCCCTTTCATCAAGAACATCGATGTACTCTTTTACCCTTTCCAGCTCCATGTTCAGCTGGATTGTATCAAAAACATCCTCGGCCTCGGACTGCAGCACATCAATCAGAGAAATCTCATTCCCTTCCTTGTCTTGCCCGATCGGATCATGAAGGGACACATCCTTTTTCGTCTTCTTCAAGGCACGGAGATGCATCAAAATTTCTATTCTAATGTCTATAGAGGTGCTAGAAAGTATGGATTTCCATTCTGTCCTTATAAACGATGATTTCACGTACGACCTGACGGATCAAATGTTGTTTATCTTCAAACGTTAAATCCGCTTCACCTTTTTTTAAATAAAACTCAGAAGCCTCTTGAAACAGTTGCATACTGTAAGCGGAAGTTTCTTGTTCTTTCTTATTATATAGAAGTTCGGCCATCCGTTTCTTAGCTGCCTCTTCTTTTTCCTTCATTTCCCGCAACGATTGCCTAATCTCATCATCGGAAATATCCAGATCCTCGGCCAATAGCGCCAATAACCGCTTCCGACCATTCTGAGCAGATTGTATTTCTGATTCCAGCCTCGTTAGTTCTATTTCTTCGTAATTTGGCCGATCATCTTGTTTTTCACTTGCGGCTGCTATTTCATCAGGATTATAAAGCCACGCCCTAACTTTCTCCCAAACCTCAGTATCTGCATCTTTGACTTTTATTTTTAACCCGCATCCTCGGCTTTTAGCGCCTGCAGTATTTTTGATATCTGTATATTCCATTTCATACTTACCCCAGTTTTTCGAATTCCGACCTGTTATGGTATTGCCACAGTCTCCACAACGCATGAGCCCACTAAGCAGATACTGATTTAATCCTTTTTTTGCCCAACGCCTCCTTGACTCTTCCAGCAACTTTTGCGCATGTGCGAATACATCTTCGGTTATGATTGGCGGAACGGATATTTCAATCCATTCGTCGCGTGGCCTTTCCTTCATGGGGATCCGTTCTTCTTTCGGTTTATATTTATTTCCGAGTATTCCCTCGGTGTTCCATCGGTTGTGATAAAACCTGCCAACGTAGGCCTCGTTAAGCAGTATTTGGCGGACAACTTGCCTGTGCCATACTTTGCCACCTTTTTTGGTGGGTATGTTGGAATCAGTCAAATAGTGAGCAATGCCATTCATACCCTGCACTCTTGAATTAGGGCTTGTAAACAGATCGAATATTAATCTAACGATCTCTGCCTCTTTTTCTACTATTTCCAACTGGCCTGTTTCTTTATTCAACTTATAGCCGTACATAGATGGCTCACGGACAATTTTTCCACTCAACGCTTTACGCTTCCTCCCAGTGCTCATTCGCTCATTGATTTTAGCTTTCTCATATTCGGCGATAGCTCCTCGCATCTGGTAAAAGAGCATGCCTTCAGGCGACTTTTGATAGTCATGATTTACAAATGTGAGGATCGCTCTCTTTTCGATTTCCTCCGAAACGATTAATTGGTTCATTAGTTTGCGTGATAGCCGGTCAGGATCGTAACAGATCACTTCATCGATGAGACCTTCTTTGATATCATCCCGAAGCTTCATAAGGGCCGGACGGTCCAGGAACTCTCCCGAAAAGCCGTCGTCGATATACTCCATCACATCATTGGTTTTCGCCTTCTCCCTGCATTGGGCGAGCTGGTCCTCCAAGCTGTACCCCTTCTTGGCCTGCTCTTCCGTGGATACCCGGACATATACTGCCTTCATTTCCCATTTCCTCCTTATACTTCTTGTACAGATAATCATAGCAACTGGCCCTGATATTGTCAGTAGAAGTTCCAGGTATTATTTCGACATGCATCTCGCATACCCCCTTTATAGAAGGTATGCAGTAGCTGCTTGTCCACTTGTCCAAAAAGAAGACCCAGCAATCCGCCAGGTCTTTTGGTTACATCATAGTTATTTTAGGCAATTATCGAGATTGTTCTAGGTTGACCGGGTGCAAAGTTAATATATCCCTTACGCTTTAGTTTATCCAAATGTGTACATACCGTAGACACGGAGCTTATACCAACCAAGCCAGAAATGTCCCTGTAGGATGGGGAGTAACCATTTTCCTCTATATATCCTTTTATTGCGGATAAAATATCCTCTTGCCTTCTGGTCAATTTATTCATTGCTATAATACCTCCATGCAAATAATTATATTGAAGGGTATTTTTTCAAACCCATCATTTTCATTTACTACATGAAAACTTTCGTCTACATCATTAAGGTAATGAATAAGCCCAATCACTGTTCTTGCCGGATCAGAACATATAAAAGTTATCTTTTGATGAAACTCAATAGCTGTATAAATCTCATCGCTGATATCCTTAATCATTTTTACGCTCCTACCGGTTTGTGTCATTAATAAGATTATTACACGAACAAACGTTCTTGTCAATTTCCGGTTTTTTTATTAGAATGGAATCAATCACATTAAATAGGGGCTGGCGGCATGACTCGGATACCAACACAGGATAGGGATATTATCGAACAGGCAATATATTTGCCGATGGTATTAACTGTTTTGGAAAGAGATAAAAAGGTGTTTAGTGCGAGTCCGTTTAAGTTTAAGGATCCATACTTAAAATTAGTCGAAGACGTAATGGGGATAGTACATAAGGATCTGGCGGATGCAAAGAGGTATATGTATCAAAATAAGATTAAAGTGGAGCGCTTGAAATCAGATGAGGCATTCACAATGTACATATTTGTATACAAAGGGTATCAGGAAGAACACAATTATTTTAATCCCCGCCTGCGGAATAGGACAGAGGAATTATTGCTACTTTATTTAGCTCGGCAGAGGGTGATTGAGTTTAGTTGATTAGAGCCCTGGCAAACCGCCGGGCTTTTTACTAATTAACACCTATTTTTATGAAACAGCTCTCTTTTTACCTTTTATTGTCTAATTATTATCAATTTTGTAAATAAAGGAGGAAATTAGACCTATTCACTCGAATGAGGTAATAAAGAGATGAGGGAGGATAATTTATTGAGAGATTTGAAAGTTTGGGAAGATATATACCAAGGTCAGAAACTAAAATTCAACATCGCTGCTAGGATACGGAACGAAGAAATGGTCGACGAATGGAAGCATATTGATGAATTCGTTAATCCTTTATTATCCAAACATACGATTAGTCAAAGAGCACTGATGGAATTTATGGGTTACAACAACATGTATACCTTCCCCGTCATCGTCTTAATGCCATGAGTAAAGACGATTTAATACAGATACTCCTTCTATATCGAGGTATTTACAGCAGATTACTAGATGAGGTTGAGGAGCATAAAAGAAGAGAGTTTAAACTGAAATTAGATGAGATATATATGATAGGCGAAAAGAAATAAAGTGGCCCAGCAGAGCACTGGGCCTGTTGTTTATTCCTTCACCCTTGCAGGCTCTTCAATTAAAGCTTTGAAATTATTCCGAAGCCGATTGACCACGATGGCCGCCTCTTGCCTCGTCATAAACGCCTGCGGCCTGCTTCGATCGAAATAACCATTCTCGCTGGCTGTTTCCCAATCTTCCGCAGCCCATTCGCTCACACCGTCATTGTTGCTCAACTTTTTCTCTAAGGCGGCCACTTGCTTCTGTAGTTTCGCAATTTCATCTTTCATCGCTTCCTCATCCTCCTTCATAGAAGCTGCCGAATAAACCGGCATACCATTCTCTACGTCTTTTTTAAATTGAGCTCGAGTGATTCCGAAACTAGCCAGATAACCAAACGGATCAGTATGTGTAGTGCCTCCAAGCTCTTTCCTGATCCAATCGTGTGACTTGATTCCTTTCGTCCCCGCCTTGCCCTCATCGAACGTTTTCGGTATGCCAGCCTGGTCAGCTAGGTATCTCAAGAGCCAGATATAAGCTGCATAGTCCTTTTTAAATGTCTCGGGATCACTCGTCCGGGCCAGCTCGACCTGAGCATAGGAATAAGGGTTGCCTTTCGGGCCGCAGCCATATTGCAGACGACCAACAGGCGCCAGCTGGACGATACGACCGCCCCCGCCTACCCAATGGGAAGTGAATGCGTTTCGATAGTTGTTTTTCATAAAGTTGATTTCGTTTTCTAAGGAATCCGGACCAGTATTTTTCGGATTTCCAGATTCATGCGCCACAATATAACGGGCTGCCGTTAAAGATATAACAGGCAGCCCGGATATAATTTGATTTTCGATTGGATAGGACAATTTACTTTGCCTCCTTCTTCGGCTCCTGATATCTAAGCGCCTGCTGGCTGTCAGATACTCCGGCCGTCGTCGGGTCCGTCACAGCATTATATAGAGCCACAGCGATTGTACCGAGAACAAATGGATTTCCAAAAGCATCCCGGATCAGTCCGAAGAATGTCGCCCAGTTAGTGACATCTTTTGTAGACAAACCATAATAGGCCAGGATCGGTACCCCGAACGCTATCAGGACTTGTATAATAAACTGCGGATTGCGTAATCTCACACGCCAATTAATCTTCATTTGTATCATCCTTTCGCTTTATGAGTTCTTGCTGCAAAATCTCGTTTTCTTTCAGCAACTTCACTTTGTCGATTTTCTCCAGTTCCGGATGACGTTCCAATCTCTTCTCTTTACCATCCGGATCCTTGTGGAGCTTTTCCAGCGCATTGTACAAAATCGGCGGGATCGGCAGCCCCATTTGCGCGCAATTTTCCAAGACGGAAATGCCTTCGTTGACGATAAAAAATGAAGTCACACCAATGATGATCCATCCGTTTGTGTTCTGCCCGGCAGCCACGGCCATATACTCGATAGCTCCAGCCATACCAATCAACAGGAGGACAGCCACCTTCTTAATCACTCCTGCCATGCCAACAGTGCTATTCCATGACTTAGTTAAAAACGACCGCATCAGGCCACTGGCGACGTCCAGAAACATCAAAAAAACGAGGACCACAATGGCCTCGTTTATCGTGTTTAGCATATACATGGCAAAACTGGCGATCAATGCGCCAATGCCTTTAACTCCCGTGACCTGCATACGTGTCACCCTTTTTCGCCCCTCTCAATCCCCATACCCCCTGTTCCGTAGATGTTCCATACAATGATGGAATTCAATTTGCTAGGTAGTTAAAGTTCAAACAAATGACCAAAAATATAATCATATAAATCATTGACTATATAAACCTTGGTATTTGATTTTGTTTCCACAACAAAAAAGTTATTGCTTTCTAATGTTAACTTAAAGTCCACTACATTAAAAAGTATGTTAAATTCTCTCGTAATTTCTTTCATATTTCTTACTTTAAATTTTAGATCCCTTTCTATATCTTGAAGAACATCAAATACGTGGTCCACTTTACGTGTGTGAGTTAAACTTGTCTTGGCGGTAGATATCCCCCCGCCTATCGGCATGAACACCTCTCCTTCAATCTCGACGGGCACGAATAATCCTGCTCTCCTCGATAAAGAATGTCTTTTGTCATCTATTGCTTCCGATAGCCCAATAACATCTTTCATTTTGAATGGCTCTAATATATATGGCCAGTTGCTTCTTAAAATTTTCAATAGATTTTGTTGTGAAAATTCTGTTCCATCCTCAAGCCGATGCTTAGTCACATCAATAAGATAAACATCATCTTCTTCGAGTATGAAAAACAAAAGCCAGTCAGATCTTTCAATGAAGCCTTTATCATCAAATTCATTGTGCAAGTGTAAATGATGAATTCCCCAGTCATACAATAGTAAATCTTTCTTCTTAGCCTCAAGTGACCATTTGCTTAAATAGGGATTAACATCTTCAGCATTCTTAAACTTGTTGATTATTTGTTTTAAATAAATATCATAAGGTTTTTTTAATTTTTTTGCGCTTAATTCCTTCGAAATATGGACAGTTCTTCTCTTAATGCTAACCGTCTTATCCTGTAAATTTATCAAGCCGGTCAACAATTTTCGTAAGTCATCTGTTTTTATCGTATATTTGAAACCCTCTAATTCCCCAATTAAAATTCCGTGTAAGTCTTCCAGCAAATTCAATTAATCCCGCCTCCTCACTACATTACCTTCAATTGTATTAGAGAAGGCGGGTTATTGCTATGGACTTTTGAATAACTGGTGTCTTATATTCTTTTGTCCTCCACTTCAGCAGCCAAATACTCCGCAACCGGAATCTGATAGTGGCCCGGCACTTTAGTAATTTCCCATCCTCCTGATTTTACTAGGAGGGCAAAAACAGGAATCATATGCTTTTGGACCATCACTCCGCACCTCTTTTCAGCGCCTCGACTTCAGCTTGCAATTCTTCGATTTGCATTTGCTGCCCGGCCATTGCTTCCAAAAGGATGAGCACTGTTTCATCGATTGCTGGTGGCATATCCGGAAACAAAGGCTCCAACGGACCAAGAGAGCCATCCTCTTGCCTTCTTCTGATCATTGGCTGTGTCATTGCTGCAACGCCCCCGTTAATAATGTGATTGGCTTATCGCCTGTCCAGGACAGCTTCAGGACAATGTTCTCGGCAGGTGCATCGCCACGATAGAGGAAGAAATCCTCGATAATTCCGGGAGCAACTGGGGCTGATGTATCGAGCGTCAGGGGTACAAACTTCTCTTGCTCTGTGCCGTTGGTCATGCTGATCTCCGCTTGAATCTCCTGCCCCTCGTCCCTCTGAGTCCACAATAAAACGCCCTGCGCTGATCCGGCTGGAGGTACGATTTTGTATCGTTGCACAGATTGGCTCGTAGGCGTTCGATTGGCTGTCTTATTCACTTTGATTGTTTTTGTTATCTTGAAATCATAGGTGTCGATGGCCTCCACAACTATGGTGTTTTCTCCTTCCTGCAGCTTGCTCAGTTGGAGATCGAAAGACCAAGGACCGGATGGGCCGGAATGAATCTGTGTGTTCAGTCCTTCGTTAAGCCTGTAGCGCACGACCAGCTCGTTCCCATCTGGGTCGTTTGCAATACCGCTAATCGCAACCTTTTCAGTATTGATTAAATCAGACTGCAACTCAAACGGATTAACGGAAAGGACCGGCGGCCTGTTAGGAACTACATAGAATGTTCGCTCTGATATGGTAGATTTGCCGCCCTGGTCATCCTCGGCCCATACTCGAAGGATATGTGCTGTACCTTCAGATAAAGCTCCTGAAAGGTCAGTGGCCCCGTCATACAGTCTGCCTCCCTTGAAGGTCAACTTCTTTTCAAAGGTCTTTGCAGTCAATCCATCACTGATATAAGTGTCCAGGGCTCGGCCGGTACTTCCATTGATTGAGAATCGAACATTGATGATATTGCCGTTATCTATGTCTTTGGCGCTTCCTTTAATTAGGAAAACATCATTTTCGTACAGGGTTATGTTGTTTTCAGTCTCAAGTGTAAGCGTTGGGTTTGCATTGATTGTGTAGGTGCTGCTTTCTCTGTAATCCGAAGCAGCGCCTTCTCTATCCACCGCCTTGACGCGGAATCGGATAGTTCTTGCTGTCGGGATTGTATGTGTATAGCTTGGTGATGTTGGCTGTGCAATTGCCGACCACCCGCCGTTATCGACTGACTGCTCCAACATATAGTTGGCTAAATTGCCTTCTGCATCGGTTGAGGCTCCCCAACTGATGACGGAAGAAGTACCTTGCCTTAACACGCCAGTTGGCTGTGTAAATTCGCCCGGAGTTGTTGGGGCGGAATTTTTCTTCTCATATTCCAACCTCATCGATCCGCTGCTAGTCGCGAACATAACAGTACCAGGGCTTGTAAGACCAGCTAGATATGTCGATATATCTATAGTAGTGCCTTTCCAAATCGTTACTCTGTGAGTATATATTCCGTTCATGTAATCAATATAAAGAACCGCATCAGATGCTGTGCTCCCGACGACCCGATACCGATAATTAATCGGGTCAATTGACCACCCTTGTCTGGTAGTTGTTATAGGTGCATAATATTCCCACGCCATTATTACACCACCTCTCCAACTTCAATCGAATACGTGCTCCAAGCTCCGTTCTCCATCTTCCCGCCTGCAATCTTCGCCGTACTCCGCGCAATCACTGCACCCTTTACATAATCATTTTCCAACGGCTGCACGGTGATTGTATTTGGTGTGATTTCCGTGATTAACGTATCCTCAAAATTCAACCCGTCAAATATGGAGATCTCGGTAAATGCTTTGAATCCTTCGGTATGATCGACATTTAGAACCGTCGTCCCTGCCGAACGGGGAGCCGTCAAGACCGCTCTGGCCGTTAATCTTTGGATCTTGTTCGGCTCACCGTCGAACATGTCCGCAAACGCGCCGGAGTTGCCCGGGAACTTGTCATTGATTTCGTCTCGGATATCCTTTTTGATGCGCCAATTGTCGATGTCATCCAGCCTATTATGAGCCTTTGCAATGCCTTCCTCTTGGTGATTTTCACGTGCAGCTGAGTGTCTGGTGCCCTTTTGTAATAGTCGGGGTTTCGGCAGTGGCTTGAGATTAATTGGATCCAAGACATAATTTCCTTGCCGATCTTTCAAATAGACAATGTTTCCCTGTTCGTCCTTTTCATATATGACCTGACCGAACTCGTCCATTTCAACGATTTCATCAAGCCACTGAAACGGCACATATACATATGGTTCAGCCAACTGTAACTCCCTCCTTTATCTCCAGACCAAGGAAAAACGTAATCATCATTCCTTCCTCGCCCTTATTAATGTTCATGTCCGTCTCTCGAATCCGCCGGCCGTCTCGATCCACAACATAAGCATGGGTAACATGGCCGGATTCGGTTTCTAAGTAAACGATTTTTTTTAGCTCGTTTCCCTCGATGTAGGATGAGGGGTGGATGGGATAATCACGCTCAATCCCATCAATCGTTACCTTTGCGCCGACAATCAGCCTATCCCAAAATTTCAGAGTCTCAACTTCGAGCAATGTTGCCATCTAATAACCTCCTTCCGAACAATAAAAAGTCCCGGTCACTGGATACGGGACTGTATAGCTGTATTCTTTTGATTCGACAGCCATTGTTGCCTTGGACGCAACGCCGTTAAGGGGGGCCGTGTGGAATGTGCCTGTGACGGGATAGGGGACAGGGAAGGTGTATTCCTTCGGAAAAATCGTTGCATTGATCTGGTCAATGATAGCAGCATAATAGATTCGAACACCAGCAGCCTTCACACGCTTCATCAGCTTATAAGGAATCTCTTCCGCATCCTTGCTCACGTTGATAACCATCGAAGCCGGCTCCCGCAGGAAGCTGTCCCATCCATCGTCAATGCTTACAAAACCGTCGCCCATATATGCAGTCAGAATGGTGTTCAGAGAATCGATATCGCCCTCCGCCATGTTGACGATGTATTGAATCTTTATCATTTTTCGATACATCTCATCATCATAACTTCCGCGGCTGATGCCCTCTTCTTTCCCTAAGCGATCTAGCCCAGACCCTTCCGCCTGATCCACATCCCAATATTTTTGGATGGTCGCATACAGCTCGTTCAAATCCTCTGAGGCGTCTGCTGTCAGTGACATGGCGTTATAGTTATTGCTTCCGGGTGATTTCTTAAAGTGGGATGGTAGGCGCCTAATTAGTTCTTCAACCTTCAAGATCGCTCACCTCAATCTTAGAAAAGTCCGTCTCTGCCACTTGCGCAAAGCCGACGGATATATTTGTGTCTACAAAATCGACTCCATCGGCAGAAAGAAGGATTCTTCCATCCTCCACTCCCTCCACTCGGAACAGCTGCGCTTCAAGCCTTGCCAAAATGACATTTTCACTCATGTTTAAACCATTGAAAGTTTCGCTTGCTCCGGTACCCCCGATGAATTTCACAATTTGTTCCTTCACCTGCTGATCTCCGTCCAAGGGGTAGTTGGACCCTTTCTTAATCAAAGCTTTAACATAGATCGGTATCGTTTCAGCATAGGTAAATCCTATTTTATGGAGCTTACCTTTTGCATCTGGCACCTCAATAATGGTTGATCCGTAAGCCCGAATGCCGCCAGCCTTCGCTTGCAATATCTTCTTTGCAATGTCATCGGCATTCCCGCCGAGCACCAATGTTTCAAATGCTTTGGGTGGTACCCCTCGCTCGTTCGGCTCCATCGTGTCGTTCTCATCCACCTTGCAGGAACGCACGCCTTCCACCTCGTCCAGCACTCTGGCTTCAATCGATTCCGAGCGTCTGCTGCCAGATTTCCCGAGTGAAGCATAGTAACGAGTTTTTACCTCTTCATCCGTTTCTCTATCCTGGCCATTCCTGAAAGATTCTGGATTGGTGACCGCCTTGAAGCCAGGGACTGGATTAATGATCTTGGTGATCTCTCCGGCGGCTACATTGCCGATTTTGCCGAATTCCACAGCTCGGACATCAACAGTATAGGTAGCATCCTCGGAAGCTCTCACGGCGGCCAGCGTCTCAAACTGAACGCCGTATGGAGTGCTTACCAACGTACCTGCCGGGATATCGGCGCCGCGTTCAAGGGTAAGCTGCACCTTGCCGGTCGCCTTTAGCCAATCCTTTCTTGTGATAATACGTTTCACGTTTTGCTCGAGAGAAACGCCTTCAGATGTATCAACAAAACGGCTGTTATAGACTTCCTCCGCCGTCTCCGCATCTTCTGCACGTGTGTATGCAATCAAGGAGACAAATTTCCCTAGTGGAGAACGTTCCGATAAATCAACGTCCTCTCCCCATAGCTTCCGGGCTAGTTCGCCCATTTCCTCAAAAAAGTCAGCGTATCGCTTACGCTTGAACCCGACCGATGTCAACATTCACTTCACCCCCTGCTTCTCCATCCGCCGTCTGCAACCGGAAGGCAATGGACAGTTTCCGGGTAATCCGGTTAAATTGATAGTCCACCTTAATGATTTCCAACACCCTCGGCTCCTGGTAGATTGCATCATACAGAGCCTGAACGATCTCGCTCTCCGAATACTTCTTTTCTTCCAATACATCCCGCCGGAAGCCGTAGTCCTGATTCAAAAACCATTCACCCACACGGGTATAAATTAGATGCTTGATAGACTGGACAAGCTCCGCATCACCTTCCACCATGCCAAGTGTCCAATCGCCCGAGTCATTGATTTCAAGAGACCTCATGCCGATCCACCCCTTGAATCCGTGGTAGTGACAAGTCCTTCAGCTGTAAGATTTATATTTTTCCTGGATGAAATATTGATATCCTCATCTGATTCCATGAGAAGTGTTCCGTCCTCTTTAAAGATGAGACGGGCAGAGTAATCTCGCTTCGCTATGACAAAATCATCCGCATGCTGGGAAAAGTCAGCAGGCAACGGCTCTGTAAAAGGAACAAGGCCGCCAATAATCACAGCATCATCCAAAGCGTGAGTCCTTCCTGATGCCGGGCCTCCACTAAATAGAAAAGGTTGAATATCAGTCTGAGAAAACACCAGTAATACGGCGTCACCCGGCTTATATGGCGGCCGTATGATAAAATCGCCAGTTTGTTGCGCGGCAATCGGTACCTGGAGAACGGGACTCTGATCTTCTCCGTATGGCTGGACATCTGCCCGCATATTGGCAAGGTCAACCGCCAGGATATCCGCAGGTAAGCAAGTGTATAAATCTCCAGCCATATTTTCCTGTTGCTTCTTGAAAAATCGGTAAGCTTCTTCGCTCATCTGTACACCTCCACAATGGTATAGAAGTCGTTACCATTGCACGTATGGCTGCCCTTTGAAACACGGAAAGTACCATTGACCTTCCGGGATTTCAAAACGATTACCGAATCAACGGTAATCCGATGATTGAGCAGCATCTTCACTTTATAACCGACCTTTTTCGTCTTCTTTCCGGTCTTTTTATCTTCCGTTTCTTCTTCAATGATGTCCGGATCCTCAATCAGGCCGCTATCTTTATCCACGACAAACGCTCGATTATCACCCTTTGCTGTATCACGAATGTATATTTTCCCTCGAGTAATATGCATTTTTGCCTTGCAGTCCTTGGCGACCTCTTTCAAACGATCGCTCACGTTACCCTTGACGACCTTGCCTTTCCTGTAGACAAAATTCACTGGCGGATTGAGATCACCAATCCCGAGTCCTGCCTGATCGATGAGATACTGCAGTACCGTCTTTGCTGTAGTGTTGGGAGCAAAAGTCCGGGAGACCTTGCCCTTAAGATAGGAACCGTGGGCATCAGCGCACTCGAGCTCGGTGATCTTGTCTACGCCCTCCCAGTCCGTTGATACCTTTTTGATAACCCCTTGAAAGATGAGACCAGTGTCTCCTTTGTAACCCGCAGACAGCAGTACAGGGGTATCTGTTTTGAATGCGGAAATAGTCTTGTCGGACAAGTTGTAGATTTTTATGGATGTCATATTGATCTTCTCGGAATCATCAAAATCCACATCGAAATAAATGGTCAATGGCGGCTCGATCAGTTTGCCGCCAGCTTCTAACCGTATTTGTCTGCCGAATAAATTCATGGCCATCACTCCACAAATAAAAAGACCGTCTCATTTAGATTGTCATAGGTGATCCTATCGGCAATTCCGGCACGGTCTCTAGGTATGATTTTGTTTTGTGTCAGCCCCTCAAAAACAGGCTGATTGAGCACCATTTTTTCTCCCACTCGCAAAGCTTCATCCTCCAGGTAAAGGTCCAGCGTAAAGAAATCATAGCGCTCGTTATAATTGACTTCGATGGTGTACTCAACTTCACTGATATCAATATCAAACTGATAGGGAATCAGTTCTTTTTCAATGTCGATATAATTCATTGAGCCACCAACCTATCTCCGGCACGAGTTGTTCTTGATGCAGCTGGCGCCTTTGGCTTCGGTGTAGTTGTCGGCTTCTTGGCAGGCGTTTTACTTTGTGTCTTTTTAACCTGCTTTTTCCCTTCCTTCGTCACCTGTTTAACTTGCTTTTTCACAGGGAGAGAAACCCTCACCGTGTTGGGCACTTTCCCCATGCGGATCTGCTTCAGGGACATAGAAAAACGGTACCCATCTTTGATTTCCTTATCCTTGTCAGGTCGGAAGGAAGTGATGAGTACCATCTCTAAACGAGTGCGATATTTGTATGTCAGCAATTCTCCGGACTGTCGGTATTTCCTCAGTTTCAGCAACTTCTCATCGCTTGGATCAATGATGACTCCCTCAATGTCCAGTGTGATCGGATCATTTTCCACATGGTCAGATATTCTTTCCCCATCTTCCAAAGCATGATCGGTTGTTGAAGAACTCTCATTCAAGCTCTCTCTTTCTATGACATTGATCAAAACATCGCCAATATACGGCACTACATCACCTCCTAGACTGTTCCGGCATTCAGGCGGGCAAAGATTGCATCGATTTCTTTCCTCACCAAATGAGCGACTTCTTGGGCATTTCCGCCGCCATTGACATTTACACTAAAGTTATAGTGATTTTCTGTTTTTCCGCCTCCTGATGAGGAACCGGTCACGGCTGGCTTACTTAAATCCAAGGAAGGACCTACTCCATCACCCTTGAGCATTCCGGCTGTTCGCAATGCATTTGCTTGTTGGGCTGTCAGAATCGCTTCATCTTTATGCGCAAACATTGGATATTCATCATAAGGAACCCGGCCAAGTCCGGTAGCATGAGAGCCTGCCGGTTGGATCAAGCCATTGCCACCCATCCATTTTGGCATGCCGATTTTAGGCATTTTAAAATTGGCAGCAGCATCAGTAAATGATTTAAACTTCCCCACTGCCCATTCAATGGCATCTGCGATTCCATCAAACAGTTTTGCAATCCCCTCCAGGATTGGTTGAATATCCTTCCAGAGGTCTGAGATAACATCAGTTATGATAGGAAGCAGAGGCTTGACCACGTTGTTGACTAGGAACATAATCACATCAATAATTACTCCGAATAGTGAACTGGCAATCCGCAAGATGGGTGAAATGATTGAAAAAGCTGTGCTGATGATGCTCGAAACAATAGGAATCAACGGAATGACGACGTTATTGACCAGAATCATGATGATGTTCTTGACAGCTGTGAAAGCTGTTTTGATTACTTCGAGCACTGGCTGTATGGCTGTGAATGCACTTGAAATTGTCGATTGCATGATCGGCACCAATGGCAACACGACGTTTTGGACAAGAAAGCCAACAACTTCTCCAACGTCCTTAATAACTGATGCTACCGTGTCAATTACCGGTGTCAGACCCTCAAAGGTTGTCTTGAAATTGTTTTCTATTAAGGGCAGGTATTGAGCAACCACATCACTTATGAAGTCTTGGATTACCGCTCCTGTTCCTGCAAAAGTCTCTTTTAAAGGTTCTATAAAACTATCAAAGGATTGTTTGGCGCTTTCGAAAATAGGCTTTAGCTGTTCGAAAACTGGCTTCACAGCAGCAACTGCCCCAAAAACAAGATCCGGCAACTTACTGAAAGTCTGTCCAAACCAAGCCATCCCTTCCTGAAGATGAGGCTTAACCGGTTCTATTAACGTTGCCATGGTCGAAGATATCGATGACTTCAAGCTGTCAACAGAGCCTGTCCAATTCTCCTTTGTCTTTTCCATGATGCCTGCCATGGCAGCTGTATTTCCTGCTACTCCTTTTGTTCCTTCCTGCATCCCTTTAACCAACTGATCGATGGCTTTTACAGAATCAACGGACCCATCGGAAATCTTCTTTTTCATCTTGTCCGTCGAGATACCGAACGTATTGGCCATAATCTTCAATGCGGGAACACCGGCTGCTTGCAATCTATTAATTTGATCCAGACCCAACGTTCCAGCGATTTGCATATCACCGAATGCCGCCGCAACTTGGTTAAGCCCTTCTGATCCTTTCCCGGTTGCCGCCGCAGCATCCCCGATAGCTTTCATGGTCGGGACTACCTTCGCTTCGTCCATACCAAAGGCAATGAGGTTCCTTGATGTTTCAGCAAGATCCGGAAAAGCAAATGGCGTGGTTTTTGCAAACGCCAGGATATCGTCCATAAATTTATTGGCTTTTCCTGCATCTCCCATCATGACGGTGAGAGAGGTCCGAGCATTCTCAATGGCTGACAAACGACCCATCCCTGAAGCAGCCAGCGCTCCCCCGGACAAAAGTCCAAGGGCGCCGGCATATTGCTTGATCATGCCTACAGCACCGCGCAAAGGCGCAGTGATGAAGTTAGTAATGGATGAGCCGACTTTCATGGTCGCTCCACCCACGAGTCCAGGAAGAGACCGAAAACCACTCTTTAAAGAGGAGAGCGCCGGCATAGATGCGCTTTTCAGTTTCCCTAAGCCAGAGCTGGCAAAGGATTGCATCTTGGATGCGGCCGTTTTGCTGGCATCCCCCACCGATTTCATGGCCCGTTGCATTTTCGTCAACTCAGGCGGAATCGGCTTTGCCGCAGATGCAGCGTTTTTCATGATAGCTGTTGCCTGATGGAATGTCCCGGACATCTTGCTGGCATTGCTTTCAGTCCGTTTGAAGGCAGTTTGCACCGTTTTCATCGTCGCCGCTGTCGCCTTAAATCCGCTGTCCGTTCGCTTGATCGATTGCGCGGCCGCCTTGCTTGCACCCCCCACATCCTTAACAGCTTGAGATGTTTTTGCCGCGCCGGTCGCAGATGACTGAAATGCTTTCTTTACTGCGTCCATGCTTTTATTTACTTCTTGCACGGCTTTGGAGGCATTGTCTTTAAAGGCGATGCTGACGATCATATCTCTCAAATTATCGCTCATACTCATCCTCCTTTCGGTTTTGACATCTCGATGTAGGCAAGTGCTTCCATGACTCTTTCAGGCACCCATTCCATAACTAAAAACGGATCAACGCCGAATTTCTCTCCAATCAGAAACGCCCACCAGTTCCTGCCTGCCGAATTAAAATAACGCCCGGGGATCACCTTAAATCCCTCGAGCGTTACATTAACCAATTCTTTATTAGCCTTGCTGAAAGTTTAGTGCTGCTTCGCAAACCTCCCGAAGCTCACCGAAGTCTTCAAAATCATCCACCGTTAGGCCACCCGGCTGGACGACAATATGCTCGAGCAGTTGAGGATAAAGCTTTGATACCGATGGATTTCCATCAGGCTTGACCGCGTTATCCATCACCTCGAGATACTTAGAGTTAGGGATGCTTTGAAATGTAAAAGAATTGCCTTTGCTTGATTTAAACTCTTTTTGTTTTGGTTTGCTCGCCATCTATAATCGCTCCCTTTAGTTTTCTTTGTAATCTGCTACTGTGATTGACCACTCAACGCCGGAAACTTCATTGCTCCAACTCCTGTCTGGAGCCTTGACGATACGGCACTCGGTACCACCGCATCGGAAGGCATTATCATTGGAGTCAACAATGCGCACGGGAAACATGCGCTTGCTTGTTCTCAACGCCTGCAAATATGGAATCGAAGAAGAGGTTTGTTTGAGTGTCAGGGTGATGGTTGCTGTGTCATCATTCGATTCAGAGAATGTTACATCTCCCGCCGCACCTACATGCGTAGTTACGTCATCCTCATTCTTCTCAACGCCAATCGCATCACCATCCATGAAGCCGGTAATAATTACGCCATCCACGATGACAGACGCCTTTTTAAAATCATAGGTCGTAGTTTGGCCCATTCCTTATCCCTCCTTATAGTGCGAGTACGCCGCGGATCTCTACATGTTCAACAGCACCGGCAATGACCGCCCGCCAATGAACATCCGGGAGAATCCGTTTCGCTTTTGTATTTTTCGGCACATCAGCAGCGCGGGGAGCAGTGATCGAATAAATCGGATTACCTGCCTCGTCAACAGCCACAATGTCCTTTTTCGTCGCTTGATCCAATACGTTTTCTACCTCTGCGATAATCAATGCAATACCGGCATCGGTGTATGGCACTTTTTCTTTAAGAGCCAGCAACCGGAAGACACTCTCTGCCATCCGTGCTTTGAGGAAGTGCGTCGCCTGAATTACATCGATGTATTCGCCACTTGTAACGACTCCTTGCAAGTTCATGAGTACACCGGCTTCTTCGATGTAGGTCGAAGCATTGTTCGCTTCAATTTCATTGATCGTCGTGTTGTCAAATTCAACCGCAGGGACGCCCTGAACGTTTTTGAATGTCCAAGTATACGAGCCGATGACACGAGGCGCACACGTTGAAATGAGCCCTTCTGCCACATATGTTTCCGGCTTGTCATGGACTACAAGGAATGTGTTATCAAATTGCCCCCTAAGAGTGGCTGCCAACTCCGGATTTGCCGTTGTTGCTCCGTAAAGACGGTCGGATGTATTCGTCCATTCTGCCAATGCTGTGATTTCTTCATCGCCCTGTTCTGTTGATACAAGGTAATAAAAATCCTTGTGCTTCTTTGTTAGCTCGTTCAATGCTTCGGCAAGTGCTGTTGGTCCATCAGAAACAGAATCATACAGAAAACTGAACATCGCAATTTCCTGCGGCCTTGGATTCTGGCCGAACATCCGGGATGCCAGTTTATACTCCCTCGACTCCACATCGTAATCAGCTGCAACATCCTCAATTTCCCGATACACCCGATATGGTGCATCCTTGCTTGTTCCCAAAATTAAAGGGAGACCAAAGCCTTTTTCCGCAATCGGCTTGGTCTCCCGGGTGATGATTACATCAACATAGCGCATCTATTCCACTCCTTTGTATTCAATTATGACTTTCTCAATCCAATCGTAGCCAACAGGATCAATGATTGTCCCGTCTGGTTTCTCAATGGATCCATCAGGATTCAATGTGCTGCCATCCGGGAAAGTAATGGTTCCATCAGGATTGGTCACGGCATCATCCGGAATCATTGGCGCCCTTGTAATAACCTGCCCATCAGTCGCCCTCAATCGCACGTCAAACCCATGTTTGTATTCATAGGAATCGACTAAAAAAGTTGTCCGATTCTCGATGTTCCCTCGATTCACTACAACCACATTCAATTCATCCAGGAAGCTTTCTCCTGCCAGCACAAACCAATTTCGAATGGTTTTTGCAATCTGGATTGTTGCCGCATCATCTGCAGCATAAACGTTGATGGAGAAAACCATCTGATATGCTTCAATTCGCTTTATATGGGTACCGGATTCATCCGAATAGGTAAGTGTATCTGCATGCCCTCGGTCATCAATCCAAGGCGATGTGGCATTGATGGTTGCATAAGGCATGGTCGGTTTCTTCGCTGTTGTATTGGCAGGGACGACGAGGATACCTGTGTCTTTTAATATTTGCTTACGGATCTGTTCTATCATTTTTCACGCCACCTCATGAGATAGATATACACATCCGCATACTCGCTGTAATCCTTGAAAGATTGGATGGTGTACCGATCCCCTTTGTATTCGACTTCCCGTCCTTCTTGAAGGGGAAGAGTGGTATAAACCTTCTTCTCTTTCTGAGAATAGGTTCCAGCTTCAGCGTACCGCAAATCATCGTCTGATAGAGGCAGTACGATACCGGTCATCTGGATGGGCACTTCTTTCTCCTCGATATAGTCGCCATTGTTGTCCCAATAGCCATCTTGGTGTTGATAGTAGATAAACGGCACTTGAAACTCGGTGACAAAATCAGCAAATTCAAATGGCTTCCCCATCATTTCACCTCGTGCTCAATAGCACCGATCAACCGACCAGAGTCTATTAATGGATTAGACGATCCCTTGCGTTGTTGAGTCATATCGCTTAGAGGCGGCGATTTGACTTCACGTAATTTCCTCTGAATCATCGAAGCGAATTGTTGACCAATTTGATCCATGAAAATCCTAGGATCCACATCGTTTTCCAGTACGAGAGGCAACTGTTGTTCAACTTGTTCTACAATCTTTTTTATGTTCTCGTCATATCCAGCACGTAAAAAAGATCGTTCCGGGATTCTGATTACAGTCGTTTCTTTTTTCAGGGGATAACCATTTGCGCCAAACCAGCCCCGCATCTTGTCGGTTACTTGGATATCACAGCCAAATTCATGAACGGCAGCAATCATAGCAATCTCTGAATCTCCACCGATAACTCCGACATTGATTTGAGACTTACCAACTTCCTTTAGAGCTTTTAAAAGTGATTTCGAATTGTTTTGATCTTTAACCGAAATCCTCATGTGAATCTCACTTTCTTGAACGGCCTTAGCTCGTCATGAATGGCTTTCATGCTCCCGCCTTCAAAGAAGGACTTTGACATATCGCCAAGGCGCTGGCTCTGCACGTTACGGCTCTCCGCATTCGATTTAACAAGCATGACGATTGCTCGTTTCACCCCTGCTGGAATGCCGCCTACAAATGGATTATTGCACCACTCCATTGCATATGCGATGGCGTCCTCCAGTTCAGCTGCAAGTTTTGAATCACGGACTGCATTAATATCATTTGGATCGATTCCGAGCCGGATTTTCAGTTCATCAATCGTCATCGCAATCGCTCCTTCTTCCATTCTTCAAATGCCATATTCTCCAATTCTTCGGCATCTGGTTTCTCGATCGCTTCGACCGAATACATAAGAAAGCATCGACAGTTTATATCCTCTGCCGGATGACCTAATTGGCCAGGCGCAGGACCACTGCCGAGCTTTCCCTCAAAGTTTTCATCCATCTTCTTTTTTGTTCCATCCAAGTGCTTGTGCGAACTCCTGACTCGTTCGTCCTGGGAGGACGCCCACTCTTTCATCATGATGACTCCGTTTCTTGTGGCATGTTTTGCACTGTCATGCTTGGCCTGCTCAGCTACCCGGTGTGCTTCCGTTCGGACCACACGCATAGACTTGGCCGCATCGCCCTCGAACGTCTCTTTCAGGCGCTTGGACATCGCCCCAAAGGTTTCGCCCTTCACAAGCCCCTGCGTCACTTCCTGCTGCACCTTCCACACGATCTCGGAACGGCTTTTCTCCAAGCGATGGCTCAGTTTCAATCCACTGATTGGGTTTTCTATCATGTTAGTGATGACTTCCGGCTTAACCGCTGAATATGAAAGCTTACTCAGTGTGTCCGTTTCAACCGCCCATGCTGTTAAGTAAAAGCCATCTTTATATGACTCTCCCAAAACGTCGTATATCGTCCCTCTGAGGTCTTTATGATTGCGCTTGAGCAATTCATCAACATAGGAGATAAAACGTTCCAGGCGGTCATAACGAGCCATTTCCTCGTAGGTTAAAACGCCATCCTCCTCATACTTCTCGAAGTACTTGGCGAGTTCGGCGCGAATCTCATTGAGAGTATTGGCATATCGCTTGGCGATCTCCCGGTCGGCCTTTTTCATCAGTTGGCCGACAGCCCGGTTGATCTGCTCCGGCGTTTTATTGAGATTGGACATGATTACTCACCTGCAATCAAGTCAATCAAAGCCTCTTTCTTCGCCCTTTCATCAAAATCGATTTCCTCGGTTTTGAGGAATTTTACAATGTCCGACTTACTCACCTTTTCCAGTTCCTCGCGGGAAAGAGTGAATAAATCGACAGGCTCCTCAGTTACTTGAATAGCATCTTCACCCTCAGCAGCCAAACGATATCCAAGCCCTTGATATACAACATCAAAGGCTTTCTGAGTGACAATCAATTCTTTGCCATCCTTATTGATGATTTGAATTTTAGTATTCAATCAAAACCCCTCCTCTTCATGGTCCTGGTACTGGTGGAACTAGTGCAGCAAACGCATCTTCTTTTAGAGTCATGAAGCCTATATGCATTGTAGCCCTCAGAGCAAACATGTCACGCTCAAACAGATTGATTGGCTGTCCATCTTCGCCTTTTATGGTTGTCAAAGTAGCGTCCTCAGAAACTGCATACTCAATGTCCTGCAGGATTCCATAGCGCGCATAGTCCCAGTCGCCAGTGATCAGCTGCGCTTTGTCATAATCCCATGACTTGCCGTCCACGTAACCGACAGGAAGGCCAAGCAACTGATTCGCCGCGCCTTGTGTCGTTGCGTTGAAGATAGGTTGATTATTTGCATCCACTGCCCCGCGAAGTTTCGAACGGAAACGGCGAGTAGTTGTGAATCCGTTTGGATCGTTGTCTCCATCCTCCACAAGAGCCAGGAGCCCATTCAGATCTGAGTAAAGATTTGCAGTTGATCCGATCTCTAGCGTGTTGCCAGAGTCAGTGATGCGCTCGAAAACGGATGTACCTGCCGCATAAGGCGAGTTATTGCCGAAGAGGGCCGCCTGGTCAAACTTTGTGTAGAAAGCTTCCGCAATTCCCGGACGCATCAGGTTGAAAAAGTCAGCGACCGTATAGCGAAGGAATTCTTTCGATACCGGCAGGATGACACCGAGCTTCTTGGCTTCCATTTTCGCAGTAAGCCAAGTGGCTTTGCTTGTCTGGATCTTCTCCGCCTCTCCTACCCAGTAAGCGCCAGGCCCGTCGGCAAGATACGTGAATTCTTTTACTGGTTTATCCATTGGCTCATTCTTCGCCAGCTGGACAACGGCTGAATTTGTCATGAAGTCTTTTAGGACGAGGGTCCCTTGCTCAGTCGGGATTGAACCGTTTTTCGCATCCATCAGCATGACGTTGTTCGGGTCGAACGATGCTTTAGTAGCGAAGAATTGAATATCTAATTTCAGTTGCTTTGGCTGTTTCTTTTTCATAATCAAAGGCTTTTTGTTTTTCATAAGTAAATTTCCTCCCATTATTGGTTTCTGATGCTCGCTTCTTCAGCAAGCTTTGTAATGTCGATGCTGCCCCCTGCAGTTCCTTTAGAGCCTTGAGGGATATCTCGACCTGATGCCTTGAATTTCGCATCGACGCCGGCCTGGATGGCCGCATTCACTTCCTCTTCCAGCTTTGTAAGATTGGCGAGTGTGTTCTCCTCATCGTCTGCGATGAAGAAGTCCAAGACGCCCTTTGGCAGCCCCTTTTCAGACGCTACTTCCAGGGCTTTGTTCTTCAATGCTTCACGATTGCGGGCATTGCGCTCATCCTCGATTTCTTTCCGCAGCTTCTCAAGTTCAAGTTGTTCCGGCGTTTTATCCGGATTGCGCTTCTTGACTTCTTCCTCGACAAGGGTTTCCAGGTTGTTTGTTTTCCAAGTCTCGAGCGCTTTGTTGTGATGCTTGTCCTTTTCTGCATCCAGTACGCTTCGTACATCCGCATTGACCGATTGCACCAACGGCACGTCCTCTTTCTCGAATGCCTTGAAGATGTATGCCTCAACGGACGTTTTGTCGCCACCCTCCGCCAATGTTTTCAACTGTTCCAAATCCAATTTCATTATTATTCCTCCTTGGCCCTCCGCACGCTTTTGCCCACGGAACGCAAAATAAATAAGCCTGTTTATGGACTCTTGCTTAAAGTCCTCTCATGACGCCGAGCCGGCAGATGTTGTATCACCAAACCTTTCCCTTAACGGATAATTTTCAACGGCCTGCATAGTGGTTTCCGAATTATCACTTGATGTGGCTTGCGAGTGTCGTGTTGTATTTGCCCAGTCCGTCGAGCTTGATGTTCTTTCATGGGCTCAGCCTGAACTGTTGTCACCCACTTATATAAACGGAAAGCTGCTGATTTGATTCTTTCCCAAACATTCAGCAACGCTTCCTTCAACCTGTCTATGAATTCTTTCCACTCAATCATTTTTCTCCCCCTTCCTCCTCAACATTATCTAAATCAACATACCCCTCACGATCTTCTTGAAGATGTTGCAACTCATGGTCCACATCATCAACAAACGACAGCATGGAGAGCCTTGTTGCCTCTGACACGATGCCTTTCAGTTTCAGTGAAGCATCAGCTTCCTCGATGACATTCGCCGGTAAATTACGTTTGAAGCCCATCCAGATAGCAAGATAATCATCTGCCTGGCACTTTCCACGCTTCTGCCATGCCGAGCAAAGCACCTTGAATTGATAACGCAGGGCTGCAGAGAATTTCCGTTCCATCGTCACGCACTTGTTTTCAAGGGCCATCAATTTGAATTTCATTGCAATGCCACTAGCGTTCCCGCTGAACTGCTCGTCTGAAAAGTTAACTGACTTGGCGAAGCGAAGTATGTTTTGTTCGAGCCGATCCAGATGGTTTTCTATCAACTCGCCATTGACATCCTTCGTCAAATAGCTGGCATCCTCTTTTTCATCCAGCAATTGTAGGATGCCTGCCCTCTTCATCTCCTGCAGCGTTTCTTCATCAGCGCCGACGCCTTTCAGAATTAGATAAGCGAGCCTGTACTGCTCAATCTCGTTATTCGCATCGGACAGCGTACGGTCGTATGCATCAATCAGGTTCAGGACCTTCTCCACATCACCCTGCAATTCCTCGTTGTTCGGCACACCATATAGAGGGCAATAATCGAACAGATGCGGTTGCTCATCGAAAAGGGTGAAGTTTCCTCCTGCTGTGTCTGCACGGAAGATAGTGATTGTGGACTCTCCGTAAAACTCTGCCTGCCAGATCTCCTTTTTCTTCCCAGCTTCCAGAACGGCCAATGGGTAATATCGGACTGCGTATGTCGGTTCAGAGATATCGGCTTCTGCAAGGATGATGACCTCCCAAGGGTCGATATTCCTCATGCGCTCGCGGCCCTCTTTGTCGATGTAAAGCAAGCGTGCGCCGTACCCGCAAATGGCTGCCTTTTTCCCCAACTCTGCATCTGCATCCTCTGCACTGTTCCGGGTTACGAAGTCTTGTACTGTATTTTCCAAGGCTTCTTTATCATCCACATGGTAGGAAATCGGATGACCGAACAGATAGCCGACCTTTGTATCAACGATTTCCGCATCAAAAGAGTTATTGAGTGTATTGTTGACCTTATTGTCAATCCGTTTGATGTTACCTGTCTCAAAATCCTCATATTCGATTGGAGTACGTTTCAAGATCGGCACACCTTCAATACTGGCTTTGTATCGCTCATACAAGAGCAGCATGCGATTGCGGTTGGGCTTATGCTCTTCGATAATCTGATTCAGCAGCTGCCCGTCCATTCCGTTCTTCTGGATGTAAGGAATGTACTCGTTCATCTTCACACCACCCTTCTGGATCGTTTTCTAATTGGCTCCATGCTATACCGCAGGGCGTCTAGCAAGTGATTGTACTCGTCAATTGGTTGATTTATTTGCTTGCCTTCTTTGTTGGTTTCCCAGACATAGTTGGCCAGTTCTATCTGGAAGTTCGTACAGGACGGATGCACATAAATGGTAAACTGCTGCAGGAACTGAATACCGACCTTCACGCTGTCCCGGCCCTTCTCAGCCGACTTAACCCGCCGTAGACCGTACCGGCGTAGATCGACAATCGATTTTGGCTCAGCACTGTCCGCGATGATCAACTCTTTGCCATATCCCATATCGGTCACTTTCTTGGCAATCTCGTCATTCAGCATCGCCTTTTCATACATCTCATCGAAGAGGAACAGCTCTCTGTTTTTGATATCCACAAATGAACATGATAGAGCTGATGGGTCATTGGTATAACCAAAGTCCAAGCCAAATGCAGACTTGATACCATCTCTCTTGGCAATCTCCGTTTTGTCAAAAGCAAGTTCTCGCCAGTTCTCATAGATGCCGCCCTCTGCGATGCCCCATTCACCAAGTCCCTCGATTTTGTACCGTCTCGGCGCATGGATCCGCATCCACTCGAATAGTTGAATATCGGCTGCATCGAGAAACTCATTGATCAGATAGTTGGTCGTCATAGCCAATACATTTGGATTTTGAACATCAAAAAAACGCTTCTTCAGCCAGTGTTTGTCACTCCACGGGTTGAACGTCAGCGTTATTTGTTTGAATAGCCCTCCGGTATCTCCCCGGATGGACATGTCTATTTTGTTAAAGTCATCTTCTTTGAGTACCTGGAAGGCTTCTTCAAACCATGCCCATGCTAGATATCCTTTTTCCACTGTGATCGAGGTAACACTCATTGGATTGTCGAGACCACGAAACATGATTTTCTGCCCAGTGGGCTTATAGATGATTTCCAATGGACTGAGTTTGGCTTCCCATAGATGTGCCACACCAAGCCGGTTAATAGCCCATTTCAATTGTGCATAGGTTGAATCCTTATGGTCCTTGAAAACCTTCCTAACGACGAGCAGGTTTGCATCCGGGTGCTCCATCATACGGACGATGAAGTTTAATGCAGCTGTTGCGGACTTCTTCGACCCCCGGCCACCTTTTACTACCCGATAGCGACCGCGATAATTCCAGAAGTCTTTGTACCCACCGCCGACCACTTTTTTCAGGCTAACATTAATCATCGAGATCATTCACGATCGTTACAGGTACCAAACCTTCCACCTGCTGCTTGTCGGTCCACATGGTATAGCGTTTGCCGAGAAGTTCTGCTGCTTTGATGCGCTCTGCAACTGATGGCTTCATATCCGTCTTCATGTATTGTTCGCCCATTCCCATGCCTACTAATGCAGCGCCCTGGGCCTCTCCTCTTAACACCGCTGTTAAAGTTTCTAGGATCTCTTGCTGATCAGCAACACGTTCAGACTTTAGTTCTTCCATTCGGTCTGCTATA